>JBOHFJ010000336.1:0-5297 GCA_050699655.1 Pseudonocardiaceae bacterium | reverse complement strand
GGCCGCGCCGGCGCTGGCCGCGCTCGGGCCAGTCCTGGGATGAGGACCGGTACGGGGATGACCAGCGCTGGTGGCACAACCCGCGCGATGCTGGTGATCGGGCACGGCAGCCGGGATGCCGACGGGGTGGCGGAGTTCTGGGCACTGGCCGAGACGATCCGCTCGGCTGCGGCGGAGTTGCGCACTGGGTTCGGCTTCATCGAGCTGGCCTCACCCACCGTTGATGAGGCCATCGACGAGCTGGTCGCCCTCGGCGCCACCGAGATCGTCAGCGTACCGCTGGTGCTGCTGGCCGCCGGGCACCTGAAGAACGACGGCCCCGCGGCACTGGCCCGGGCCCGGGCCCGGCACCCGGGGGTGCGCTTGCGGCTGGCCCGCGACCTGGGCATCGAGCCGCGCGTGCTGGAGATCGCGGCGGACCGGATCCGCCGCGCCGCCGGTGACGCCGACCCGGCGAAGCTCGGGGTGGCGCTGATCGGGCGCGGGTCCAGCGATCCGGACGCCTGCGCGGACCTGTGGAAGGTCAGCCGGCTGCTCGCTGATGGGCGCGGGCTGGGCACCGTCGAGCCCGGGTTCGTCTCCGTCGCCACCCCCTCGGTCCCCGAGACCCTGGAGCGGCTGCGGCTGCTCGGTGTCGGGACCGCGATAGTCGCCCCGTTCTTCCTGTTCCCCGGGGTGCTCCTGAACCGGATCCACGCTCAGGCGGCCGCCTGGGCACTGGAGCATCCCGAGGTCGAGGTCCGCGGCGCCGAGCACCTGGGGCCAGACGCTCGGCTGGCCCGGCTGGTGCTGGAGCGCTACCGAGAGGCCCTGGCCGGCGACGTGCGGATGAACTGCGACCTGTGCGCCTACCGGGTACAGCTGCCCGGCTACGAGTCCAAGGTGGGCACGCCGATCTCGCTGACCCCGCACGGCGACGGGCCGCCCGCCCGCTCGCGGTGGGCCCGCCGGGCCACTCGGGCGCCCGCCCCAGCGCCGCCGGTCCGTCGTGGGCGGTTCCTCGGCGCTGGACTCGCCGACTCTGGGCCCGCCGACTCTGGGCCCGCCGACGAGCGGCCCGCGATCGAGGTGCGGGATCTGGACTTCGCCTATCCGGACGGCCGCCGTGCGCTGTCCGGGGTCTCGATGCACGTCGAACCCGGTGAGCGGGTCGCCCTGCTCGGCCCCAACGGCGCCGGCAAAACCTCGCTGGTGCTCCAGCTCAACGGGGTGCTCACGCCCTCGGCTGGGTCGGTGCTCATCGGCGGTGTGCACGTCGGGCGGCACACCCTGACCGAGGTCCGCAGGCGGGTTGGCGTTGTCTTCCAAGATCCTGATGATCAGTTGTTCACTCCTACTGTGGGGCGCGACGTGGCGTTCGGGCCGGCGCATCTGGGATTGTCCGGTGCCGCCCTAGAGGCACGGGTCACCGAGGCGCTGTCCTACGTCGGCCTGGCCGACGCCGCGCAGCGCCCACCGCACCGCCTGTCGCTGGGCGAGCGGCGCCGGGCCGCGGTGGCCACCGTGCTGGCCATGCATCCCGAGGTGCTGGTGCTCGACGAGCCAACCGCCAACCTCGACCCGGCGGCTCGGCGGGAACTCGCGGATCTGATCAAGCGGCTCGGGATGACGACGCTGCTGGTCACCCACGATCTGCCCTACGCGCTGGAGCTGTGCCCGCGCGCGCTGGTGATCGATCATGGGCAGATCGTCGCTGATGGGCCCACCCGCGAGCTGCTCGCCGACACCGGCTTCATGAGCGCCCACCGGCTGGAGCTCCCAGCCGGCTTCAATCCGCTCAACGCCTGATCCGGCAACCCATTGGCCCCAGACCGCCATGACCACCACCGATGCTCGCCACTACATCCGGGGCATCGGGCTGGCGCCCAGGGCAGCAACCAAGCTCCGGCCACTGTGGGCGTACTCCGGGGTCGGCTGATATTCCTGGCTCAGTCGGTGCTCCACACCCCGGAACGTCGGGCCGCCGGCCAGCGTGAGCTGGTGCCGCTCGAGGAACGCCACCGTCCGGACCACCGCGAACTCCACCCAACCAGTCGCCACGGCCCGCATCCCGTCGCGGACGGAAACATCCCACCGGCTGGCCCGACCAGTCACGCTGGCGCACCGCGCGGTGACGATCAGCTTCGTCCCGACGCACACAGGCGCCTGATGAGAAAGCGACACACCGGTGCCCAAGGTATCCTCATCATCCCCGATGACCTGACGAATCGCGTCCATCGCGGGCCACTCGCACAGCGCCACCATGATGCCGGTGGCCATCACGGCGGGCTTGCGGGCGAACTCCGCCGCCCCGGGAAACAGGGTGGTGACCAGATCCTGCGGACGCACCCGGTAGGTCAAGGTCCGCGCGACGCCGGGAACGAGACTGGAATTCACCATGTCGTGCCGTCCCACGCCAGGCAGACGCCGTCGTGACCCTCTGGCAGCTGGCAGTGCCATTCCCCATCCTCGGCCAGGCCGTTGATGTGGCCCAGCACACTGTGGCAGCGCTGGAGGCCCGCTAAGCAGGCGTCTAGGGAAGATGTGGTTCCTGTGAGTGACTGGATTTGCGTGAGTGTCGTCATGTCGGCAGACAGTAATGACTCCGCTGCCCCAAGTCATAACCGTTGTTTCACTCTAATGGACGAAAGTTGCCCGGCGAACCGCTCTTATTGATCCCCGCTCACGCAGATGCACGTGCACAAACACGTGCATCTGCGTGGATCTAAGATCCACTAAACAAGCGCGAAATTTCACCCTATCGGGGTGTAACAGTCGGGCCTGCCGTAGCGAGGCTGCTGCCAGGCTTGGAGAAGGCGTTCACCACAGCATCGAGCACGTTGTTGTTGCGAGCGGTGAACTCGACGATGAGGTCCAGTTCCTCGTCGGCGTAGTCGGCGAGCACGTCGGCGAGGGCATCGCCAACAGGCTCGTAGTAGGCCATCAGCCGGTGCAACGGCTCCGCCCAGACGATCTCGACCAGAACCTGGCGCCGGTCCCGGACGCCGCGGATGCGCCGGAGGTAGCCGGCCTTCTCCAACCGGTCGACCATCGCGGTGATCGCCCCACCCTTGGTCATGACCATCGCCTCGGCCAGTCGGCTGGGGGTCATCGGACCCTCGAGGGTGAGCAGGGTCAGGCATTGCAGGTCGGTCGGGTTGATTCCAGCCTGCGCGGCGATCGCCTGGTTGAGCAGCACCGAGCGCAACACCTGGATCCGCCCTGCGCGCGCTGTTCGCGCTGGCCGACCCGACCAGCTGCTTCCCCCTCAATATCCGCACTTCGGTCCCAATCGACCAGTGGACGACCACGAACGTCACGCTGATCGGTGATGCTATCCACACTATGACTCCGGGTCGAGGGGTCGGCGCCAACACCGCACTGCGCGATGCCCGGCTGCTGTGCCGCAATCTCACCGCCGCCCGCGCCGGTCACAGCACGCTGCTCGAGGGTATCCACGACTACGAAACCAAGATGATCGGATACGGGTCCGAGGCGGTCAAGAAGTCGCTCAAGCAGATGACCAGTGACGGCCCGATCTTCAAGCCCGTCATCGGCCGCGCCGTCCTCGCTGGCATGCGCACTATCAACTACCTGCCGCCAGTCAAGCGGCACATGGCCGCCTCCCGGCAGTCCTTCCGCAACCGCGACCGCGAGGACTGACCCGCGCGCCGGACAACCGACCTCAGCGTGGCGGGCCGGTCATCCCGTGTCGGTTATGTGTAGTTTATGAAGCAATTCGGTCGCCTTGTGGGTAAGGGAGTTCCCGTCGTGAGGGTGGTGGCCGATGACAAAGGCGAGCACTACGGCGAGGCTGATTTCGAGTTCGCCGGGTTGTGCCTGATGGTGGGAATACTCGAGGAGATCCTGTTGGGCGTATGGTTCGCTGCCCCATAGCGCGGTGTAGGCGATGAGCGCGGCCAGGTCATTAAATCGGCTGCCTTTCCCGACCGCTTCGACATCGATGAGGGCGGTGATCCGCTCACCGGAGACCAGGATGTTGCCGGGGTTGAAGTTGCCGTGCACCAAATCGGCGCATGGCTACGGAACGTCCCGAAACGGCATGACCCAGGATCGCAGTGTGTTGACGAAAGCCGCGCCCGCTGGGGAGAATCCAGCGACGATGTCGGTGAATCCCGACTCTCCGCGGAAGATGACGGCGTGGTCGTAGGCGAACCAATCCTGGTCGGTGTCCGGGCGCTGCCCAGCCTGACTGTCGAGCACCGGCAGTGCCGCGCGCACCAGGTCGCGGGTCACGCGGTGTGGATGCGTTCCGGTGGCACGTTCCTGGATCTGGTAAGGACATCCGCTGGGTGTGGTGCCGACGGCGAGCCAGGCTGGGGTGGGTGCTGTGTCGCCAGCCGAGCCGGTCGTGGCAGGTGCTTGTGCATGATGTCGGTCATGGACGTCCGCAGCCGCACTGAGGCCAATGGAAGCAGGCCAGGGGTCCCGCCTGGTTCCAGGGCGCGTGGGCACCGGCGAAGGTTGACTACGGTCTTGTGGTTGCGGTCGTTGGTGCCTTGGTCACGCTGTTGATCATCGGGACCATGCGAGACCAACTCCCAGGACGACTATGGATCAGGAAAGGCGTGTGTGTCCGGGGGGTACTCACCGACTTGCCGCGTAGCAATAAGAGCGCTGTTCAGCCTGCGCTCGACCAGACACCTGCTCTGAGTGGCCAATGGTATGCTCATGTCGATATTCGTCTGCTCCAGGGTCCGCCCGATGCCATATTCATGCTGATATTCGGCTATCGCGACCCTAATCACTGGTATGCACTGCGGGTACAGGGCCAACAGCCTGGCTCCCAGGGCGGCGGCAGCGCTGGCGTGTCAGAATCTGAGGGCACAGAACCGGGTCGGATCTACAGTGGCTCGGTCGCGGAGCGGAGTATCGATCTGAGCTCTTGGACGTCAGCCACAATCTAAGCCAACGGCGACTCCTATGACTTCTACATTAACAATCGCTTGGCCGGTCACATTCAGGAAATAGATGGCGCCCAGAGAAGTATCAACATAGGTACCCTCATTCCTGGAAGTAACTATCGCACCGCAGAAGCCTACCAGTTCCGCGACCTGATAGTACGCGAACCGTGAATTTAATACCAGTTATGCGGTAGATATTTAACCGGTCACACCCACGTCATCTCCCAGACTCCCGGCCAGTCCTGCATGCTCTTCACGCGAAGACCCGGCCGGAATGTCCGGCCAGGTCTCAGGTCAGCCACCATGGCGCGACCGCTCTGAGAAAGCGCCGCTGCCGCTCGTCCGTCAGTTTCACAAAGTCCCGGGCGAACGCCGACTCCCGCGCGTACGTTG
>JBOHFJ010000335.1:0-5319 GCA_050699655.1 Pseudonocardiaceae bacterium | reverse complement strand
GAAGATGCCCTTGGCGAACACCCCCCGGGAGAGCTCTGTGGTGGCGTCCAGGTGGGCGAAGGTGGTCGCCGGCGCCGGGTCGGTGTAGTCGTCGGCCGGCACGTAGATCGCCTGCATGGACGTGATCGACCGACCCCGGGTCGAGGTGATCCGCTCCTGGAGCTGGCCCATCTCGTCAGCCAGCGTCGGCTGGTAACCCACCGCCGAGGGCAACCGCCCCAGCAGGGTGGAGACCTCCGAGCCGGCCTGGGTGTATCGGAAGATATTGTCGATGAACAGCAGCACGTCGGTGTTCATCTCGTCGCGGAAGTACTCCGCCATGGTCAGCGCGGACAGCGCGACCCGCATCCGGGTACCGGGCGGCTCGTCCATCTGGCCGAAGACCAGCGCGGTGTCCTTGAGGACGCCGGCCTCGCGCATCTCCAGGATCAGGTCGTTGCCCTCCCGAGTGCGCTCACCCACGCCGGCGAAGACCGAGGTCCCACCGAAGTTCCGGGCCACCCGGATGATCATCTCTTGGATGAGCACCGTCTTGCCCACCCCGGCACCCCCGAACAAGCCGATCTTACCGCCCTGGACGTACGGGGTCAGCAGATCGATGACCTTCAGCCCGGTCTCGAGCATCTCGGTCCGGCCCTCGAGCTGGTCGAACGGCGGTGGCTTGCGATGGATCCCCCAGCGCTCCCCGGCGAACTCCGTGTCCGGGGCGTCCAGGCACTCGCCCAGCATGTTGAACACGTGACCCTTGACCTGATCGCCGACCGGTACCGAGATCGGTGCCCCGGTGTCGGTCACCGGAGCACCCCGGACCAGTCCGTCCGCCGGCTGCATCGCGATGGTGCGCACGGTGTTGTCACCGAGGTGCTGGGCGACTTCCAGGGTCATCGTCTTGCGGAGCGCTTCCAGCTCGACCCGAACGGTCAGCGCGTTGAACAGCCGCGGCAGCTGGTCGCGGGGGAACTCCACATCCACCACCGGCCCGGTGATCCGCACCACCCGGCCGATCCCCGCCGCGGTGGCGGAGTCAGCGACGGTCGACTTCTCAGTTGTGCTCATCTCAGCTGTCACTTCCCGCGGCGGACAGCGCTTCCGCGCCGCCGACAATCTCGCTGATCTCCTGGGTGATCAAGCCCTGACGGGCCCGGTTGGCCTCACGGGTGAGGTTCTGGATCAGTTCAGTGGCGTTGTCCGTGGCCGCCTTCATCGCCTGGCGGCGGGCGGCCTGCTCCGATGCCGCCGCCTCCAGCAGTGCGGCGTAAATCCGGGTGTTGATGTATTTGGGCAGCAGGTGGGCGAGCAGCTCATCGGCGTCCGGCTCGAATTCATACAGCGGTGCCGGACCCGTCGCGGGCGGTTGATCGCCGACGTACTCGACCACCAGGGGCGCGATCCGGCGCGCCTGGGGCGCCTGGACGAGCATCGAGCGGAACTCGGTGTAGACGAGGTGCAGCTCGTCCACACCCGGCGCTGGGTCCGATCCTGGGTCCGGTGAGGCGCCGCGATCCTGGGCACCGGACAGGAAGGCCCGCACCAGCACGTTGCCCGCCGCGGCGGCGTCCTGATAAGTGGGTTGTTCCGAGAACCCGGTCCAGGACCGCTCGATCGGCCGGCTGCGGAAGGTGTAGTAGCTCACCGCCTTGCGACCGGTTAGATACAGCGTCACGGACTTGCCCTCCTCGCGCAGCAGCGCGTGCAGCTCCTCCGCGGCCCGGATCAGGTTGGCGTTGTAGCCGCCGCACAAACCCCGGTCGCTAGTCACCACCAGGATCGCCGCTCGGGTCGGGTTCTCCCGCTCGACCAGCAGCGGGTTGTCCAGGGTGCCCGCCGCGCTGGCCAGCGCGGAAAGCACCTTGGTGATCTCGCTGGCGTACGGGCGAGACGCCTCCACCCGAGCCTGCGCCCGCGCGATCCGCGAGGTGGCGATGAGCTCGCTCGCCTTGGTGATCTTCTTCGTGGACTGGACCGAGCGGATCCGCCGACGGAGGACTCGCAGCTGCGCCGCCATTAGCGCGTCACTTCTTCGGGCCAGCGTTGCGAGCGGGTCGGTTGACCTTGACCGATTCGCGCTCGACCTCGTCGGCGTCCATCGCCTCGGCCTGATCACCCAGCTCCGAGTCCAGGGCCGAGCCGTCTTCGGCGGCGAACTGCTTCTTGAACTCCGTCACCGCGTCCACCAACTGCTGCTCGGTGTCCGAGCTGAACTGCTTGCTCTCCCGGATCGCGTCGAGGATGCCCTGGTGGTGCCGGCGGAGCTCGGTGAGGAAGTCCGCCTCGAAACGCCGGACGTCGGCCACCGCCACGTCGTCCAAATGCCCCCGGGTCCCGAGGAAGATGGACACGACCTGTTCTTCGACCGGCACCGGCGCGTACTGCCCCTGCTTGAGCAGCTCGGTGAGCCGGGCACCGCGCTCAAGCTGACGCCGCGAGATGGCGTCCAGGTTCTCCGCCCCGAACGCCGCGAACGCCTCCAGCTCGCGGTACTGAGACAGCTCGAGGCGCAGCGTGCCGCCGACCGAGCGCATGGCTTTGATCTGCGCCGAGCCGCCGACCCGGGACACCGACACACCGACGTTGATCGCCGGCCGGATACCCTGGTTGAACAGGTCGGACTCGAAGAAGCATTGCCCGTCGGTGATGGAAATGACGTTGGTCGGAATGTAGGCCGAGATGTCGTTGGCCTTGGTTTCGATGATCGGCAGGCCGGTCATCGAACCCGCGCCCAGCTCGTTGGACAGCTTCGCGCAGCGCTCCAGCAACCGCGAGTGCAGGTAGAACACGTCGCCCGGGTAGGCCTCCCGACCCGGTGGGCGGCGCAGCAGCAGGGACAGCG
Source organism: Pseudonocardiaceae bacterium (assembly GCA_050699655.1). GTDB lineage: Bacteria > Actinomycetota > Actinomycetes > Mycobacteriales > Pseudonocardiaceae. The sequence continues at coordinate 2,489 of JBOHFJ010000335.1, read as the reverse complement.
CGCGGTAAGCCTCGGCCTGCTTGGACAGGTCATCGAAGATGATCAGTACGTGTTTGCCCTGGTACATCCAGTGTTGGCCGATCGCCGAACCGGTGTAGGGCGCGATCCACTTGTAACCGGCCGAATCTGACGCGGGCGCGGCGACGATGGTGGTATAGGCCAGCGCTCCGGCGTCCTCCAGGGCCTGGCGGACCGCCGCGATCGTGGTGCCCTTCTGGCCGACCGCCACGTAGATGCAGCGCACTTGCTTGGCCGGGTCATCGGTCGCCCAGTTCGCTTTCTGGTTGAGGATGGTGTCGATGCACACTGCGGTCTTGCCGGTCTTGCGGTCACCGATGATGAGCTGGCGCTGGCCGCGACCGATCGGGGTCTGCGAGTCGATCGCCTTGATCCCCGTCTGCAGGGGCTCCTTCACCGGCTGCCGGTCAATCACCGAGGGCGCCTGCAGCTCGAGCACCCGCTGTTCGTCACTGGCGATGTCACCCAGGCCGTCGAGCGGGATGCCCAGCGGGTCCACCACCCGGCCCAGGAAGTTGTCCCCGACCGGCGCCGACAGGATCCTTCCGGTGCGCCTGACCTCCTGGCCCTCTTCAATGTCCTCGAAGTTGCCCAGGATGACCACGCCGATTTCCCGCACGTCGAGGTTGAGCGCGACACCGAGCACACCGCCGGGGAACTCCAGCAGCTCGTTGGCCATCGCCGAGGGCAGTCCCTCGACCCGGGCGATGCCGTCACCGGCATAGCTGACCAGGCCCACCTCCTCCCGCGAGGTCGTGGTCGAGAAGGAGGTGACGTAGTTCTCGATCGCGCTCCGGATCTCGTCCGAGGAGATCGTCAGCTCCGTCATGGCAATCAGTCCCCGCTCTTGAGTGTTCATCGGGATATCCACTGGCGGGCCTGCTCCAGCCGGGCCGCCACGCTGCCGTCGATCACTTCCTCGCCCACTCGGATCACCAACCCGCCGAGCAGCCCGGGGTCGACGTCGATCTTAAGCGAGATCGGTCGCCGGTAGATCTGGTTGAGCACCTCGACCAACCGCTGTTCCTGCCGCTCGGACACCCGACCCGCAGCGGTGACGTAGGCCACAGAGCGTTCTCGCCGGGCGGCTGCCCGGTCCACGAGCTCCTCGACGATCTCCTCAAGTGGCCGCCGTCGCGGCGCCCGGACCGCCTGTTCCAGAAGCCGGCGGGTCACCGCGGCGGTGCGGCCGGCCAGCACCGCGGCCAGCAATTCCAGCCGTCCCGCGACGGGGGCACTCTCCGCACTCAACAGTGACGCCAGTCGCGGTTGGGCAACCAGGATACGGCCGAAGCGGAACAGCTCGTCTTCCACGTCCTCCAGGCTAAGGTCGCGCTCGGCTACCGCCAGCAGCGCCTGCCAGGCCAGCTCCTCGACTCCGTCAACCAGATCCAGTGCTCGAGACCAGCGGGAAACCACCACCTCGCCCAGGATCTCGAGGCTGACCGGGCTCACCTTGCCGCCGAACAGGCCCTCGATCATCTTTCGTCTGATCTGTTCGGGGGCCGAGGAATCGGCGAGATGCCGCCGGATCACTGCCTGCTCGCCGAGCACCGCCGCGACGGCGGCCAGGTCATCTCCCACCCGGTCGCGGTCGGCGACACTGGCGGCACCGATCCGGCTCTCGAGCCGCTCCCGGGCGAGCGCCAAGGCCGCCCTGCTCGCCGGCTGCATCAGCGCCTCCGGCGCGCGGTAGGTATTGAGACGGCCTCGTCCCCGGGGGCACCATCCTCAGGTCGCGCGATGCCCTGCAGCTCGTCCAGGAAGCGGTCCACCGTGCCGGCCCGCCGGGCGTCCTCGGCCATCGACTCACCGACAATGCGACCAGCTAGGGTCACCGCGAGCTTTCCCAGCTCGCCCCGCAACTCCCGGACGACCTGCTCACGCTGGGTGGCCAGCTGTTCGGCGCCCCGCTCGCGGATCCGGGCGACCTCCTGCTCGGCCTGCTGGCGCAGCTCGTCCTTGATCGCCTGCGCATCGGCCCTGGCCGCCTCGCGGATCTTGGCGGCCTCCACCCTCGCCTGCGCCAGCGCCTCGGAGTAGCGGGCCTGAGCCTCGGCCAAACGCTTGCTGGCCTGCTGGCTCTCGTGGATCTGCCGACGGACCATCTCCTGGCGCTCGCCCATCGCGCGCTTCACGGGGGGAGCCACGTAGCGCCAGATCACTCCGAGCACGACCAGGAAGATGACCAGCTCGACGAAGAACGTCGCGTTGGGGATCAGGAAAAGGTTGCCACCGCCCTGCGCAACCGGGTTGTGGGCGACCAGGTTATGGGCCACCAGGTTATGGGCCACCAGGTTGCGCGTAGTCATGAACACCCCTTCAACAGCACATCACTTGGCGAGCACGAAGACGAACAGCGCCATGAAGGCAAGGTTGATGAAGTACATCGCCTCCACCAGACCCACCGTCAGAAAGAAGATGGTGAACAGCCGACCCTGCGCTTCGGGCTGGCGGGCGACACCCTGAAC
>JBOHFJ010000334.1:0-5323 GCA_050699655.1 Pseudonocardiaceae bacterium | reverse complement strand
GCCCTGACCGGCTGGGCCACGGCGGCGATCGCATACCGCGACGGTGAGCTACCCGACGCCCAGTCCGCAGCCTCCGTCGTGCGTGAGAACCGCGACGCGGCCGAGCGCAGGCTCACCGACGACATCGCCGCCCACGACGTGCCCATCCCCACCGATCGACTAACGGCGGCGAGCGTCCTGACAGCGGTCGCCGAGGCGCACGCCGCATCGCGCGGCCGGCGCGACCGGATCGTCGAGCGCCGCGCCGAGGCTGAGCGGCTGCGCGCCCTACGAGCTGGCGACGAGTCGGCGCGGCAGGTGGCGCGGATGCTCGGGAACCTGCTGCGCTCCGACAACTTCCCCCGCTGGCTGGTGGCCTCAGCGCTGGACGTGCTCGTCGCGGATGCGTCGGAGAGCCTGTCGGAACTCTCCGGCGGGCAGTACGAGCTGGCTCACGACGACGGTGAGTTCCTCGTCGTCGACCACGCCGACGCCGACGCCCGCCGGCCGGTGAAGACGCTGTCCGGGGGAGAGACGTTCCAGGCTAGCCTCGCGCTTGCCCTGGCACTGTCGGCGCAGATGTCCACCCTCGCCGCCCAGGGCGCCGCCCGGCTCGACTCGATCTTCCTCGATGAAGGGTTCGGCACGCTCGACGAGGCCACGCTCGACGTCGTCGCCACCACCCTGGAGAACCTGGCGACCCGGGGGAACCGAATGGTCGGCGTGATCACGCACGTGCCGGCGCTGGCCGAGCGTGTTCCCGTGCGGTTCTCGGTCTCTCGCAACCAGCACACCGCGTCGGTTGTCCGGGAGGTCAGATGACGCTCGAGCTGGAACGCTCGGGGATGCGGTTCACCGTCGATCCCTGGGATCCCGGCTACGGGGCCAGCCTGGACGTCGAGGAGCTCGGCGAATCCAGCGCCCGAGTTGTCACCGACGTCGAGCTGCCCGAGGACCGGTGGCGCCCGCTCGACCCCGATCGGAATGTTGTGCCGCGCGCGGTGACGTTGTTCGTCGATGGTGTGCGCCGCATCGACGCCCGGGTGTGGGTGAACGAGCCCGCTGACGACGCGAGCGCCTCCCCGGCGCTGTGCGCCTCGTACGCGGCTGGGGTGGTCTGCTGCTGCGCCCGGCAGGGGGCGCACCTGCTGGCGTTCGACGTGCGCCGTAGGCTGTTCACGACGGCCGCGCACGCCGTCGACATCCCCACGGCAGCCGGCACCTACCGCGTCAGCCGCGCCGACCTCCGGTCGCACATCGCACCATCCAGGCGTTGAGCCTCGCGCTGCAGACCAACCTTGGTGATACCGAGATCGTCACGGCGGTGACCGCTCGGGCCGCGCTCGACGGGCATGGGCTCCCCGAGGACGGTGACTTACTAGTGATCGATGGCCCGCTGCGGGGCCGGCAGCATCTGCCTCGGGTACTGGGCTATATCAAAAGCCACCGCAGCGGATACCTGCCGCCGCACCTTAACCACTTGGTGGCCTCGTTGCTGCCCGGTCAGCGCACCCGGTCTTCCTGCTCGGTAGTTCGTGGGACCGCTACACCTGGTACCTGCGGCTGCCGTGCTCACCTGGAGCGCCATGGGTTGGCATCGTGCGGCTGGAGTGTAGCGCAACGCTCAACGCCGCGGACGCGATCGAGATGGCGTGGCTCAGCCAGGCCACGCTGGGTCGCTACGCCTCCGTCGAGTACAAGGACACCCGGGCGCCCCAGAACCTGTACCCGATCGCCGGGCTTGAACGGCAGCTCCGGCGGCGGCTTGGCGACGCCATGCTGCTGTACCGCGGTTTGCGCAGGGCTGGCAATCATTCTGGCAATCATTACTGAAAGTAGCCATGCGGCGAGCCAAGGGGGACTCGAGTGACACTCGATCAGATCCACGACTAAACCCGGAGACCCGCGCAGTCTGATGCCACCCGGACACCGCCCGCGGCGACAGCGACCGCACGGTCGATGAGGTGTTCGGGCAGGTCGGCCTGCTCGCCGTGCCAGCGCACCCATTCGGGCAACAGCGCTTTGGCCGCGACGGTGACCGGATCGTCAGGAATCCAATCGTTGATCAACGCGAGCTGGAATGACACTCGATGCGGCGAGGCCGCATGCAAGGTGTCGGGCAGCGTTCCCTCCAACCACTCCTGCGCCAGCTCATCGACGGCCTCCGGATCGGGTGCGGTAGCGTGGCGCCGCGCATGCCAGCCGGTGAACGCCTCCGCCATGGGGTCCGTGTCGAGGTCGCGGTACAGCGATCGCGCCGCCGGCAGTGCCATTCCCCGCTTCCGCAGCGCATCCGCGAGATCGTGGATCCGACGGCGCGCCCGGAACCAGTTGTCCATCATCGCCCGCGATTCGGTTCCCCGGAGAGTGTCTTCTCCGCGATCGCAATGGACGAGGCAGACCAAGCGCTCCGCCGTCTCGACCCGCTCCGGCTGTGCGCTCTCCGCCATGTCCCCCACCAGCGCTCGCCACGCGGTGGCCGCCTGCCGCACGTCGTCGAAGACACCCGCATGGACGATCTCGACGCACCCGCACGCGTCGATGTCGAACAGGAACACCGAGCGGTCCACCCCATCGGGATAGGAAAAACCAGCGATCACCGCGATGCGCGCGCCGTACGCGTCGCGCATCTCCCACACCTCACCGCTGGCCGTGATCCGCGCGAGCCGCCGCAGCCAGCCCGGCTGCCGCCGCATCGCCGCATCACCCCCCAACACCTTCTTCGTCCGGCGCAGCGCCGCCTGCGCTATGGACCGCAGCGCCGGTGACCCGATCGAGGTGCTCTTGCGACCACGAGACACCGGCGACATGCGCAGCATGATAGGGCTGGGCGCGGCGGCCCTGCTCTCGGCTCCCGAGGATCCGGTGCGCGCCAGGGGCGGGGCATAATGGCGTTCACGCAGTTCAGAGAGGACGAGGATCGGTTCAGGTGCGGTTCTTCTACGACTGCGAGTTCATTGAGGACGGCGTCACCATCGAGTTGATTTCCATCGGGGTGGTGGACGAGCTGGGCCGCGAGTACTACGCGGTGTCCACTGAGTTCGATCCGGAGCGGGCTGGCGAGTGGGTCCGGGCACAGGTGCTGCCCAAACTGCCGCCGCCAGCCGACCGAGCATGGCGCAGCCGGGCGGCGATCCGCGACACGGTGCTGGAGTTTCTTACCGCGCCTGGCACGCGGGTGGAGCTGTGGGCCTGGTTCGCCGCCTATGACCATGTCGCCCTCGCCCAGTTGTGGGGCCCGATGCCAGCGTTGCCCCGAGCGCTGCCTCGGTTCACCCGGGACCTGCGGCAGCGCTGGGAGGACGCCGGCAAGCCGGCACTGCCCCCGCCGCCCAGTGACGCCCACGACGCGGTGGCCGACGCCCGGTACAACCTCACCCGGTGGCGGGCGATCGAGCGCCACCGCATGGCGCGGGAAAGCCGTCCCCGTTGAGAAGTCGCGATCCAGCTCGTGTCACGCTTTGACTCGTTGGTCCGGTACGGAGTGAGGAAGGCGATTCGACATGCGCATCGGCGTGCTTACCGGTGGCGGGGACTGCCCAGGGCTGAACGCGGTGATCCGGGCGGTGGTCCGCAAGGGCATTGAGGTTCACGGGCATGAGATCATCGGATTCCGGGATGGCTGGCGGGGTCCGATGCAAGGGTTGATCCAGCCGCTGGGTCTGGCCGACGTGGAGCAGATCCTCCCGCTCGGCGGCACCATTCTGCGCACCTCGCGCACCAACCCCTACCGCGACGGTGGCGCCGAGCGGGTCAAGCAGACCCTCACCGAGCACGGCGTGGACGCGCTGATCGCGATCGGCGGTGAGGACACCCTCGGGGTGGCCAGCCGACTGAGCGAGGACGGCGTCGCCGTGGTGGGCGTGCCCAAGACGATCGACAACGACCTGAGCGCCACCGATTACACGTTCGGGTTCGACACCGCCGTGCACATCGCCACCGAGGCGATCGACCGGCTGCGCACCACCGCCGAATCGCACCACCGGGTGGCGGTGGTTGAGGTGATGGGGCGCAGCGCGGGCTGGATCGCGCTGCACTCGGGGATGGCCGGCGGGGCGAACGTCATCCTGATGCCGGAGCGGCCCTTTGATGTGAACCGGGTGTGCCAGTGGGTGCTCCAGTGCCTGGAGCGGGAATCCGCCGCGATCGTGGTGGTCGCCGAGGGCGCGGCACCCCAGGACGGCGCGGAGCTGCTCGCCACCGCGGAGGTCGACGCCTTCGGCCACAAGCGCCTGGGCGGCGTCGGCATCTGGCTGGCCGATGAGATCGCCCGACGCACCGGTGCCGAGTCCCGTGCCGTGGTGCTGGGGCACATCCAGCGCGGCGGCACGCCCACCGCCTACGATCGCGTGCTGGCCACCCGGTTTGGCCTGCATGCTCTCGATGCGGTGCACGAAGGTGACAACGGCGTGATGGTCGCCTTGCGGGGCACCGACATCATCCGGGTGAAGCTGACCGAGGCCACCGCGACAGTCAAGACGGTGCCGTGGGAACGCCACGCGGAGGCTGAGGTCTTCTTCGGCTGACGGTTGCCTGACCGGCCCCACCCGGCCAAACCCACTCGACCAGTCGACGCATCGCCCTATACGCTGGCGCACCATGAACTGGACCGTGGATGTCCCGGTCGACACGCTGCCGGAGTTGCCTCCGCTGCCCGCCGATCTCCGTGCTTTGCTGGACGCCGCCCTGGCCCGGCCCGCCGCGCAGCAACCGAGCTGGCCTGACCCAGAAGCGGTGCGCGGGATCCGCACCATCCTGGAGAGCGTGCCACCGATCACCGTGCCACCTGAGGTGGACCGGCTGCGCGAGCAGCTCGGGGCCGTCGCCCGCGGCGAGGCCTTCCTGCTGCAGGGCGGGGACTGCGCCGAGACCTTCGCCGACAACACCGAGCCACACCTGCGGGCCACCGTCCGCACGCTGCTGCAGATGGCGGTGGTGCTCACCTATGGGTCGAGCCTGCCGGTGGTCAAGGTGGGGCGGGTGGCCGGGCAATACGCCAAGCCGCGGTCCGGGCCGACCGACGCGCTCGGCCTGCCGTGCTACCGCGGTGACATGATCAACTCTTTGCGCGCCACCGCCGAGGCGCGGGTGTCCGACCCGTCGCGGATGATCCGGGCCTACGCCAACGCCGCCGCGGCGATGAACCTGGTGCGCTCGCTGAGCCTGACCGGTATGGCGGACCTGCACAGGGTGCACGACTGGAACAAGGACTTCGTACGGCGATCTCCGGCCGGGGCCCGGTACGAGGCGCTGGCCGGTGAGATCGACCGGGCCCTGCGTTTCATGTCGGCGTGTGGCGTGGACGACTCCTCCCTGCTCTCCACCGAGATCTACTCCAGTCACG
>JBOHFJ010000333.1:0-5346 GCA_050699655.1 Pseudonocardiaceae bacterium | reverse complement strand
ACCGTAGCCTCGTTCCGGCTGCAGCCGGCCGACGCTGAGGACGCCGTGCAGAGCACCTGGCTGCGGGTGCTGGAACGGATCGACACCCTCAGAGACCCGGAATGCCTGGGAAGCTGGCTGGCGACGACAGCCAGCCGCGAGTGCCTCGCGCTACTCCGGCGCCGCAACCGAGAGGTACCTGATGACCTAGCCGGCACGCAGCTGGTTTCCACCGAGGAGGGGCCGGACGCCGCGGTCGTCACTCGTGAGATCCACCAAGCGGTGAACACCGCCGTGGGAGAACTGTCCGAACGCCGCCAAACGCTGACCCAGCTGCTATTCTACCAGCCCGAGCACAGTTACGCCGAGGTGTCCCACGCCACTGGAATGCCCCAGGGCAGCATCGGGCCGACCGCCTACGGGTTTTGCGGGAGCTACGCGACACGCTGGAGCAGCGTGGTTTCAGTCCGCTATCGGTCGTCGGCGCTGGCGACAACTAAACTGAACTTACTTAATCATTGTGGGCGTGCGAGGCTGTGAACGAGAGCGGAAATTCCGTGGGAGCTATGCAGCCACCAGCTGGTCGTCCAGCGTGTCCGCTTTGCGGGGTGTGGGTGAAGCCGGGATGCCAGCCCGGTAGTCGTTGGTGAGGTTGTCAGGGTACAGAGGGTTGAGGAACGGGATCCGGCGTTAGTGAGCTTGGGCTCTTGCCGGAGGAGACGATCGATATCGTTAGCTTATGGCGTGTTCTGGGCTTATCTTGGCCGCAATTCAATATCGGCCGCGCCGCCGCCTCGTCGACGTCTAGCACCCATCTCATGCAATCCTAGCTCCTTCGCGATGAGCACCGCCTGGACTCGGTTTCGTACACCGAGGTTTCGCACACCGAGCTTAACGAGTACGTGTGAGACGTGGCTCTTCACGGTTGCGTTACTGACTACCAGCCGTGCGGCGACCTCATTGGTCGACAAGCCCTCGGCAAGTAGTCCTAGCACTTCAATCTCTCGTGTGGTTAATGTGGCTATGATGGCTGCCGGCACGGTGGTCAATGGTTCTGGCGGTGCCGCAAGGTAAGCGAGTAACTCTGGAGAGATCACGATGTGCCCAGAGGCGACCGCGTGGACGGCTGCAGCGAGCCCATTGACGTCCGCACTCTTAATCACGTATCCGGCGACGCCGGCCTCCAAAGCGTCTCGCAGACTCTCAAGTGTCCACTCGACGCCTAGTACCAACACCCGCACGCCGGTCGCGGTGAGCTCGCGAAGCTGGGACAGCAGAGTAGAGTCGGTCGGCGTCCATGCGATGAGCATCACCTGCACGTTCGCAAGCGGGCGGCATTCGCTGCGTGACCGGCCGACACTGCTGTTGGTGAACGCGGGGAACATGCGCGGCTCCTGGCCATGGCTGCGCAACGAGACGATGGTCCGGAACATGATTGGGTTCGGCGCGGATCCCCCACAGCGGCTCGCGGTGCTGGGATCGGATCTTCGCCTGGTCCAGGTCCGGGACCACAACAACCGTGACGAAGTACCGCAGCCGCGGTGGACAACCGCGTGTTCGCGAGTACGGCGGACGTGCCCGCTTCCGCTGGGAAAGTCAAGCGCGATTTGCTGAAGCTGGTCCCCAGCACGGATTGGCCCCATGCCACGAGTACGCCTGCGCGCAATCCCCAGTATCTGGAGATCACGGTGATCGGGTGCCTCTCCGAGGCGGCACTGGCCGCCTCGGGACGCGACGACGTACCACCGGACAAACCTGCGGCATGGGCGGCACTCACCCACCAGCTTCGCTTCGTTGACGACTACGTGCCCTTGTCTCAACCACTGCCGCTGCACTTGGCGAACCTTGCCGAGGAGTACGTGCTGCCCACTGAGGCGGTCTCGCCGACAGTCGACGAAAGCACCACAGACCTGCTCGCAGCCACAGGTCAGCAAGAGAAATCGATCGTGATCAGTATCTGACGACCTGAGCTACCGGCCCCGGTCCAAGGGCTCATGATCCATCGTGGGCCGCGCGGTCAGCTCCAGGCCCCGGTGGCCGAACGAACACCGCTGGCGGAACCGGCCCGCCAGCGAGGAGATCGGGTTGCTCGGAGCGAGAGACTGGGTACGGGTCAGCCTCAGCGGGCGGGATGTCGGCGTTGAGTCGCTCCCCACGGAGCTGGTCATAGATCGGTGTCGGGGTCACGGGTCATACCGTAGCGGCAGCTCCGCTGGGGCGGCATCCACATGGTGTGGACAGACTGTGGATGGGTGCGGGGGAATCGCCGAGTAGCGTCCAGCCGGCGAATCTCAGCGGAGCTTGGCTCCAATGCTGATCAGCTTCTCGCGGAAGTTCTCGTAACCGCGGTCCAGCAGAGAGACACCCGTCACGGTCGAGTCGCCTTGCGCCGCGAGTGCCGCCAGTACGTAGGAAAAGCCGGCTCGCAGGTCCGGGACATGCACGTTCGTTCCTTGCAGCTTCGTCGGCCCAACCACGACGGCGGAATGTTGGTGATTCCGCGATCCGAAACGGCACGGGGTGCGCCCGAGACACTCGGTGAAAACCTGCATCTGCGCACCGAGCGCTTGCAGCGCCTTCCCGTACGCGAGCCGATTCTCGTGCACCGTCTCGTGGAGCACGGTCACACCGTCCGCCTGTGTCAGCGCGGTGATCATGGGTGATTGCCAGTCCGTCATGAAGCCGGGATGCACGTCCGTCTCGATGACCAACGGGCGCGGCATGGACATCTCACGCCGGAACGTCACCTCGGTGCCGTCGCTGGAGAAGTCGAACTCGCCACCCGCGCGGCGGTAAACGTTGAGATACGTGCCGAGATCGGCCTGCCGGACGCCGCGCACGGTGATCCGTCCGTCGGTTGCCAGCGCGAGACTCGCCCAGGAAGCGGCTTCAAGCCGGTCCGGGATGGCGGTGTGCGAGACCCCCCGGAGCTGGGAGACACCGGTGACCTGGATGACGCGGTCGGGCTGTACGGTGATGAACGCGCCCATACGCTGGAGCATGGAGATCAGGTCAATGATCTCCGGTTCGATCGCGGCATTGTGCAATTCGGAGTCACCCGCGGCGACCACCGCACCGAGCAGAAATTGTTCGGTCGCGCCCACGCTCGGGTATTTCAGTTCGATAACCGCGCCCCGCAGGCCGCCCACGTCGACCGTCAGCTTGAAGCCGGTGGCTGTCCGCTCGCTGACCGCGCCGAACGCGCGAAGCACTTCCAGATGCAAATCGACCGGACGCTCGCCAATACTGCATCCACCGGCCTTCCAGACCTCGGCGTAGCCGGTGCGGTGCAGCAGCGGCGCGCACGTGAGCACCGGGATCCGGCTCCGCGCATGGAAGTACTCCAGATCGCGCGTCGCGGCGGTGTGGATGTCGCGCGCCTGGATCCGCAGCTGACCGTCCGCCGGCTGCTCCGTGCCGCACCCCAGCAGCTCAAGCAGCTCGGTCACCAGCCGGGTGTCGACAATCTGCGAGACGTTTTGGATGGACACGAGCTCCTCGGTGAGGAGTGCCGCGACCATCAGCTTGGGAACCGCGTTCTTCGAGCCCCGGATCTTGACCGTTCCGCCGAGCGGAATGCCACCTGTCAAGTGCAGCGCGTCACCGTCATCAGCCATCGGGAAGGTATACTCCTCGTGAGGATTCGTCAGGTCCGACTCCGTAGACGCGCGATGCGTCCCCTGGTTGCCCAGCGGGGCCACGGTACCCGCTCGCGCGGCGGCTCGTGCCCGCGAGCGCGACCGAAGCAAGGGCGACGTCTCGGCCAGGCCCGCGGCCGGTCTGCGGTGTCCCCTCACGACGTGCTGCGCCGCTTACGTGGGTTGGTGGCCGGGTCTCAACCCCCGCAGTGCGGGGAAAGGTGCGACTTTGAGCATCTCGGGCAGGGTCGCCAGGGTGAAGACTCGTCCGTCGGTGTCGCGGACGACAGGTCCCAAGGTGTCGTTGACCCGTGTCCAGCCCATGCCGCTCAGGACGGCGAGCAGCGGGATGCCCCCGAGGCGGACGGATTCCGCACGCAGCGTGGTGAACCGCGGCGCCTTGTCACGGGCGGTGCCGCCGTTGTTGGTGGCTTTGCACTCCAGCATCGCGCGCAGGGTGTCGGTGTCATCGAACACCACGAAGTCCGGAGCGGGGGTGACCCGGACTTCGAACCGAGCGGCGATGTCGCCTTGGTTGTGGGAGCCCGTACGAATGTGCGGAATTCCGGTGGCGGTGAAGAGTTGCTCAACGGCGTCTTCGAGCAGGTTTCCCCGCTGGCTGGAGGTCGCGTCGAGCACCTGCCGGTACGCGCCGCCGTAGTGTCGCTGGTGGAGGAACTCGGCGTAGGGAACGCCGTGGGCGACGAAGGACCGTACCGATGACCAGCCGTGTTCGGTGTCAGACTTGGTCTGTTTGCTGCGCAGGTTGGTACCGGGCTCAGGAAACAGCGACCCCAACATGATCTCGTGTAAGGCCAGCGCCGCCACCTGTGCCTGTTCCGTCGTGGTGGGCGTACCCCGCCGCTCCATTGCGTCGATCTTGCTGGGGCTCAGCGGTCGCCAGTCCCTGGCCTCGCCGACGAGTGTCGTGGAGTGGGCGAACTCTTCCTTGGTCAATCCAACGATGGTTCGCAGCACGAGCAGCGTCCGAGGGTCGTTTTCGAGTACGCGGGTGAGGCACGCGTACTCGACCTGGGTGAAGTTGTCGGTTGCGGCGACAGTGGCGGCGTAGACCTCGCGGAAGTAGTCAGTCTCGTAGAACGGAGCTTCGTGAATGTAGGCGAAGTCGGGGGCCAGGTATGGTACATAGCCCTCGCGGGCGATGTGCGCCCAGATTTGCGGGTGATCGGCTGTGCCGTGGTTGTGTGTCACAAGCCTGATCTGGGCGACGCGCTTGTCCCAGGTCGGAGCCGCGAGAACCTTGCGGACGGTCTCCTTGATGCTGGGCATTTAGCCAGCGTCCACAAGAGAACCGGGGATGTCGTCAGCTTGGTTGGCGGCAATGCGGCGCTGCGCTTCGGTAACGAAGTCCTGATGCAGTTCCAGCCCGCCAGCGCGGCGACCGCTCCGGCGCGCTACCACGGTCGTTGTGCCGCCGCCGGCGAAGGGGTCGATGACGATGCCTTGGGGGGGGCAAGCGGCGCTGATGAAGAAGGATGCGAGGCCCTCAGGCATCGCGGCGGTGTGCGCGACTCCGTAATGCTGGTTGTAGGTCTGGGGCACGCTGACCACGTTTCCCGGGTCAGCGCCATCATGGCGGTATGTCGTGGTGCGGTTGCGTCCGAACCCGGCCGCGGTGTTCCGCCGGCCGTTGGCGTCTAGCTTGCGGCGGTCGATCTCGGCCGCGCTGGTCTTGTAGGGAACCCGGATGGCGTCCAGGTCGAAGTAC
>JBOHFJ010000332.1:0-5362 GCA_050699655.1 Pseudonocardiaceae bacterium | reverse complement strand
GCTCTCCCGCGGCGGGGGCGGGGTCCTGGTCACGGGGTGGGGGGCCGTCGGGATCGAGGTGGGCGAGGATGTGACGCCCGATCTTGTGCAGTGAGGTGGGGTCGAAGGAGCGGGCGTAGCGCGCCAGCTCGGCTTCGGCGGCTTCCCGCTCCGCGACCGGGACCGATCCGGGGATCGCGTTCATCGTCTCAGTGATCACCCGGACCTGCGCTGGACCGATCTCCCCAGCGGCCAGCGCCGACGCGGTGTTCGGCAGCGCCGACGGCAGCACCTCGCCTCCCAGGGTGCGCCGCGCGGTGAGCTGAGCGGCGTGCGCGACGCGGGTACCGGCCTCGGTGACCGACAGGTGCAGCATCCCCGCGAGCAGCCGCTTCGTGCTCCCAAACCCAGCGGCCGCCGCGACATGGCGAGAGTCCAGCTCCGCGACCGCCGCCAACATCACCGAATGCAGCATCCGGGAGACAGACTCGATGTCCCGGACCTGATCCTGTAGTCCCGCGTCATCACACCCGGCGATCACCGCACGCCACTGGCCGAGACCGGCGACCATCGCCTGCCTCGGATCCACCAGCGTCTGCAACACGCCACCATTGTCTACCCCACCCCTGACAATTGAGGGGCTTCAGATCAGCGACCAGACAAGAAGATTACGTCTTGTCTCGCCTCTGATGCCGACAAGGCCAGATCCGGTGAACCGGCCAGGCTAGCGCAGCGACGCATGAGTCAATCGGGGATCATGCGGTCTTGCGGAATTTGGCGTTGTAGCTCCTTCACGAGCTGCCAACCCCCACTTGGGTACCATGGAGAGCGGCCAGTCTGATGCCACTCGGGGGACCGGAGGCCACCAGAGCCACGCCCTGCAGGGGGTCGGAGAAAACATCGAGGGAGTCCAGCACCTGCTGGAAACAGCGAGTCGCCTTCTCGTAGCAGCGTTGCTGCCGATGCACCGCGCTGAGCCCGCGTGTCGCCGAGGCGTCGCGGTGGCGCTCCGCCAGCTCGTGCAGCGAGCGCAAGGCGTTTTCCAGTCGAGGCAAGATTTCGTCGAGGCTGCCGGTGGTGAGGGTGGGGCGCGCACCTGGGCACGCGCTGAGGGTCCGCTCGAAGCCGGCTAGGGCCTCATCGAGGCGGTGCGTGAGCCGGTGCAGCTCGCCCGGGGCCCGGGGCGCCAAGCCGTCCCGCCCGTTGTCGAGGGCTCGCTGAGCGCCAGCGAGCATCAGCTCGCAGACTCCCCGCCAGTCCTCGTAGTACCCACGCACGAGGAAGATCTTGGCCAGGCGCGCACCCAGCGCCCAGCCGAGCCGCTCGGACTCGACCGAGTAAGCCTGCTCGACGGTACTAACCAGGGCCGCCCATTCGGCCGTGAACCAGCTGGCCGGGTCGAGGGATACGGACCTGACCACCGACTCGTCGGGCCGCCAGCAGGTCGTGCGCGCGAAGTGTCCCGCAAAGGTGGAACTGGTCATGCAGCGCACCGCCTCCTCGGCCAGCGCCAGCCAACCCCCGAATGCCCGATCCAGCGCGGCGAGTCGGTCGGCTTCCGTTTCCTGGGCGGCGAGTACTTCCCGGGCGTAGGCGCGGAGCAGGTCATGAAAGCGGTACCGCAACCGTCCCGAAGCGTCGGGCCCGGCCACGTCGAGCAGGTGTGCATCGACCAGGGTGTCCACCAGCTCCTCCGCCCTGGCCTGGGGCACGTCGAGCGCAGCCGCGGCCACCCAGGGGGTGAAGTCTCGGATTTCGAGCAGCCCGAGGAGCCGGAAGGCGCGCCGGGCGCTCACGTCCAGGCTCCCGTAGCTCAGTGCGAAGCTGGAGCGCACCTGCAGATCACCGTGGCGCAGTGCCTCGAGGCGCTGCGGCTCGTCGGCCAGGTCAGCCTCCAGGCGCGACAATGCCCAGTGCGGTCGGGCGCCCAGCCGCGCTCCCGCGACCCGGACGGCCAACGGCAGGCAACCGCACAGCCGCACGATCTCCCTGGCCGTCGCGGGTTCCGCGGCCACCCGCCGGGGCCCAGCGACGCGCGCCAGCAGCTCGAGCGCCTGGTCGGGCTCGAAGATGTCCAGATCGACCAACTGGGCGCCGTTCAAGCCGGCCAACCGGGTGCGGCTGGTGACCAGCACCACGCAGCCGGGGGTACCCGGCAGCAGCGGCCGCAGCTGAGCCTCGCACTCCGCGTTGTCCAGCAGGATGAGTAGCCGCTGGTCGGCCAGCCGACTGCGATACAGGGCGGCACGTTCCTCGGCGTCGTCGGGGATCGCTGCGGGGTCCACCCCGAGTGAACGCAGGAATCGGGCCAGGACGTCCGTCGGCGCGAGTGGCCGGGCCTGCGCGTCCCGGAGGTTCACGAACAGCTGCCCATCGGGGTGGTTGACCCGCAGCCGGTGCGCGGCGTGCACGGCTAGCGCCGTCTTTCCCACGCCAGGCTTCCCTGTGATCGCGACGAGCACCGTGGTCGACTGGTTAGCCGCGGCGGCCAGGTGCGCGATCGTGGCGAGCTGGGCCTTGCGGCCGGCGAAATCGGTGATGTCAGCGGGCAGCTGCGCCGGAGTGATCGAGGGTGTAGCGGGGGCTTCCAGTATTGGATTGCCGGTCAAGATGGCGTGCTCCAGCCGTTGCAGCTCGTTGCCGGGCTCCAGCCCGAGCTGCTCGACCAAGGCGCCTCGGGTGCGGTGGTAGACCTCCAGCGCCTCAGCTTGCCGGCCCGCCTGGTAGAGCGCGGTCATCAGCAATCCCTGCAATTGTTCTCGCATCGGGTGCCGCGCGGCCAGCTCGACGAGCTCGGGAATGATCGCATCGGCATGACCGCAGGCCAGCTCAGCGGCATACAGTTGGGCAAGGCAGGCCAGCCGGCGCTCGATCAGCCGGTCGGCCTCGACGCGCAGCGGGGGCAGATCCGCGATGTCGCTGAACGGGTCCCCCCGCCACAACCGGAGCGCGGCGCGCAGCGCGGCGACCACCCGTGCTGGCTGCCCGGCATCGGTCCCCTCGGCGAATCCCTTGGTGGTCCCCCCGGCGATCCCCCCGGTAATCATGGACTCGAAGCGCTCGGCGTCGAGCTCGCCAGGGTCTACTCGCAGCGTGTAGCCACCGTGCTCAAAGCGGATCCGCGCCGGATCGCCCAGCGCTCGGCGCAACCGATGGACATGCAGCTGCAGCTTCTTGGCCGCGCGCGGGTCGCGCTGACCGGCCCACAGCGCATCCACCAGCACGTCCACCGGCACTGGTGTGTTCGCCCGCGTGAGCAGGACCCCGAGCACCATGCGGTGCATGGGTGCGGAAAGCTGGACGTGCTGCGTCCCCTGCCGCACCTGTAGCGGGCCGAGTACCTCGAAGTCCATCGCGCCTCCCCCCGGCTCTGTCACCGCCCAGCTCCGTCACCTCGACAGCCGTGTCTCCGCACCGCCGGGCTGACACCGAGTGTAGCCGAACGGTACCAGTTGGTAACCGGATTTTCGCTCGATCGGTGCGCGAGCCCGGGCCGGGCACGTCGCGAGTTCCTCTGCCAGT
Organism: Pseudonocardiaceae bacterium; assembly: GCA_050699655.1. Taxonomy (GTDB): domain Bacteria; phylum Actinomycetota; class Actinomycetes; order Mycobacteriales; family Pseudonocardiaceae. The sequence goes on along the minus strand of JBOHFJ010000332.1, from coordinate 1,861 downwards.
CACCCCGTGGGGCGCCTGGTGCAACGGTGAGTGAGAGCGGTAAGCAAGCGGAAAGCGGAAGGAAAGCGGAAGGACCTAGCGTGGTCAGCACAACACGTACGGATCTCAGGGGACGGTCAGGTGCGGGGACCTGAGATTCTCCCGAGATGAGCGAGAGAGAGGCTTTCTTGATGTCTTGGATCTCCGCACGCGTGGGCGGCTCGATACTCGCCGCGGCCACCGCCACACTCGCCGTCGCCTCGCCCGCAAGCGCCGGAGACGAGGGACACGGGCAACATGACGGGAAGTACCCTGGAGTGGGGTCTTCCACGATGATATCTTGCGGCTTGAGCTACCCGGCGAGAGACAATCATTGGGTGGAATTCCCAGCCAACACCTCGACATTGCGCAGTGGCCCCAGCAATTCCTGCATCCAAACCGGGCAAGGGCTGCACGACCAGCGCGCCCAGTATCTCTGCTACAGCGCGGGAGACGGTGGCACCTGGACCTTCCTGCGCAATACCTCCACTGGGGACCAGGGCTGGGTTCGGGATGATCTGTTGCCCTATTATGGCAGCAGTGTGCCTTGCGAAGAGCACCCGCCGCCAGCGTTCACGAGGTGATGTGAGACTTAACAAGGTGATGATAACGCGGCGTTGTGACGAGCGCAGCGTGATGACGATGACATGGGGCGCGCCTCGGTAATCGCGGACCGCGTTACCGAGGTTTAGCCCCAGGGTTCGCGGGGCCAGGGTTCGCGGACAGAGCCATGCCCAGGACGTCCAGGGCCTTGTCGAGCTGCTCAGAAGTGAGGGTGCCGTTGTCGAGGTGACCACGTTCGCGCACCACGTCGCGAATGGTGCGCCGCTGGAGCAGCGCCTGTTTGGCGATCGAGGCCGCTTCCTCATAGCCGAGGTAGGGATTGAGCGCGGTCACGATCGCGGGGGAGGACTCGGCATACTCGTGGCAGCGGCTCACGTCGGCCTCAGCGCCCTTGACGACCTTGTCCGCGAGCAGCCGGGCGGCCGCGGCGAGCAGCCGGGCCGACTCCAGGACGTTGCGCGCCATCACTGGCATCATCACGTTGAGCTCCAGGTTGCCCTGCGAGCCGGCGAACGCGACGCAGGTGTCGTTGCCGATAATCTGTGCGGCGACCATCATCGTTGCCTCGCAGATCACCGGGTTGACCTTCCCCGGCATGATCGACGAGCCGGGCTGCAGATCCGGCAGCCGCAGCTCAGCCAAGCCGGTGCGCGGTCCAGAACCCAGCCACCGGAGGTCATTGGAGATCTTGAAAAGAGAGACCGCGACGGTGCGCAGCGCGCCGGAGCATTCCACCAGGCTGTCCCGGGCCGCCTGCGCCTCGATGTGGTCCCTCGCCTCGGTGAGCGCGTCCAGGCCGGTGGCGGCCCGCAGTCGCTCGGCGACGGCGGCGCCGAAACCCGCCGGGGCGTTAAGCCCAGTGCCCACCGCCGTGCCCCCGATGGGCAGCTCGCCCAACCGAGGCAGGCAGCTCGCGAGCCGCTCGACGCCGTACCGAACCTGCGATGCCCACCCTCCAGCTTCCTGGCCTAGCGTGATCGGCACCGCGTCCATCAGGTGGGTGCGGCCCGCTTTGACCACCTCGGCCCAGTCCCGCGAGCGCTGGGTCAGTGCCGAGGCCAGGTGCGCCAGCGCGGGCGTCACTTCGCGCGCGAGGGCCTCGGTGGCGGCGAGGTGGATAGTGGTCGGGAACACGTCGTTGGACGACTGCGACGCGTTGACGTGGTCGTTGGGGTGCACGTCGCGGCCGGCGGCCCGGCTGGCCAGCGTGGCGATCACCTCATTGGCGTTCATGTTCGAGCTGGTGCCCGAGCCGGTCTGGAACACATCGACGGGGAAC
>JBOHFJ010000331.1:0-5365 GCA_050699655.1 Pseudonocardiaceae bacterium | reverse complement strand
GGGTACACCCGAACAACTCCTGCAGCGTGTTGCCCAGACTGGACAGCGCCAACGAGTACCCACGGTCGTCGGATGATGCCTCGTCGACAGCGGCCCGGCCCACCTGGACCGCCTCCGCCAGTATCTGTCGATCGTTACTGCGCTCATAACTGAGTCGCAGCAGCACACCCAGCGTCGCCAGACTGGTGACGCGATCTGAGTCGCCGGGCGAGCTGAAGTCGACCGCTAGCCTGCCCAGCCCGACTGCGAGATCCAGTATCGCCGGGTCATTGGATTCGAGATAAGCCCGCCGAGCCCGTTCGGCGTTCCCGACCGGATCATTGGGGTCAATGGTGACCATCAGCTGATCCGCGCTGTCCCAAGACCACGATGAAGGCGGGCGGACTCATGGTCATCTGTGGAAGCCCCACCGGGAGAACAGGCTCCTCAACGACGCCATCGGAGGCTTGCTCTCGGAGAGCAAGGCACCGAGCATCATCAATGGGCCCTGTATCCGCGAGTTGCGTGTCGCCTCTGCCCGTCGGTACCACTGGCGGGCCTCCCGGTGGTGTCCGCTCAAGACCAGATGAATGCCCAAGGTGCACATCGCGTTAGACTGACCGGCCTCGGCGGCTTGCCGGAAGTAACCGAGTGCCTCTTTCGTATCGCCTCGGCGGTCCATCACGTTGCTGAGATTGTTGAGAGCATCGGCGTCGCCGGAGGCAGCCGCACGCCGCAACCACTGTTCAGCCTCGTGAAGCCGGTCCTGGCTCTTCAGCAACACACCAAGGTTGTTCATCGCCATGATCGAGCCACCGTTAGCCGCACGACGGTAGCACGACTCAGCGTAGCCAATATCGTTCATCGATTGGTCGTAGATCGCCCCAAGATCAGCCAGCATCGCAGGATCGTCGGTCCTCGCAGCCTGCGCAAACCATCGCCGCGCCGTCTCGCGATCACCGTCTTGAAGACATCGCAAACCAGTGCCGATCATGGCCCGCACCTCTGCCGCACCTTCCAACATGCAACCAGGATGCCTCACCACCAACCTCCTGGGCTTCGGCGCCGAAAAACTCTGTGAGCGGGTTCACGCTGCCGCCTGGTGGCGCCTCTAACAAGGCAAGGGGTGACAGCCGCCGAGGATGGCAAGGAGCCCGATCATGACGAGCCTGTTGTGGGTGGTCGCGGTGGTCGGTACGCGGGGGCTGTTGTGGCTGTTCGCGCTGCTGCTGCGGTTAGGCTGGCAAGCACAGCGGCAGCGGGAGCGCCACCGTTACCTGGTCGCGATCGCTCGTGCCCTGCCGGAGGGCAGCCAGATCGATGAGGGACAGCCGGATGGCACGTGGCTGAGGTTGACCGTTGACCGCCCCCGGGCTAGTGAGGTTGACCATGGATGAGTCCGAGCCGCCAGCCGGTAGTCCTGTTGTGCCTGATCAGCCACGGAGTCAGCAGAGCGTCACTCAAGGGCCAGCGCCGACGGTCGATGTGGCCTTCAGTGCCTTCTACCGCCGGTTCGTCCCGACCTTGGTCGGGTTCCTGGTGTGGCAGGGCGCGCGACTGCCCGACGCCGCCGACCTCGCCCAGGTGGCCATGAGTGAGGCGTACCGGTACTGGTCGACGATCCGCGAGCCCGAGGCCTGGGTGCGGCGGGTGGCGTCCCGGGCGTTGGTTCGGCACATCGCTCGCGTTGAGCCAGAAGACCCAGCCGGCGAGATTCCCGAGCGCAGCTCCCTGCTGCGGTCGCTGACCAACGTGACCGCCTGGGAACAACAACACGAAGTCCTCCGTTTGCTTGACCTGCTTCCGCCTCGGCAACGACAGGTCATGGCGTGGACGCTGGAGGGGTATACCCCAGCCGAGATCGCCAAGGAACTGAAGATCGAGAGCGACGCGGTCCGGTCCAGCCTGAGCAAGGCCCGCAAAACGCTCGCCCAGCACCTGAGCGCGACAGGGGACGAACAATGAGCGACTTCGCTTCCCTGCCGGAGGGGGGTCTGGACCGGTGGCTGGCGGACCAGCACCACGCCTTGGTCAACGACCTCGCTGCGGCTCTTGACGTCGAGGCGGGCTTGCGCGAAGCGATGATCCCCGGGCGGCACGCTGACCTCGTTACTGGCCTGCGCGATGTCCTTGATGTCGAGGCCGGGTTGAGCGCCATCGTGTCCGCCACTCCAGACGACCCATTCGATACTGATTCCGAGTCATGGCCGGTCGAGGAATCACCACCATCTTCGGGCTCTATCGCCGTTGCTGTCCGGAGAGGCGCGTCGGCGAGGGTCCTCGTCAGCCACACCATCGAGGACCGAGCACTGGCCGAGGAGCTGAAGCGTCAGCTAGTCGCGGACGGCCATCAAGTATTCCTGAACCACCATGCGCATGACGACATCGCTGTCGGCGAGGAATGGGAGCAATGGCTACGCCAGCGGCTGGAGTGGGCCGACGCCATGGTCTGCGTGGTCACGTCAGCCTACGTGGCGTCGCGACAGTGCGCATTCGAAGTCGCCTTCGCGCAGTCGATGGGCGACGTGCTGCTGCCGGTACAGGCCGAGCCTGGTGTGGATGACCCGCTATTGAGGTCCGTCACGGACATCGACCTGGCGCCGGACTCGGCAGCCGCCGCCCTGGTAAGGACATTGCGCCGGGTCGATGACACTGGGGCATTGGACTGGCCGAAAGATCGTTCCCCGTTCCCGGGGTTGGAGCCGTTCACCGCGGTGCGCAGTCGGGTGTTTTTCGGTCGTGCCGCGGAGGCTCGCGAGGTGGGTAATCGGCTGCGTGGCACCGCCGGAGTGATGGCCGTTGTCGGGCCGTCGGGTTGCGGGAAGTCGTCCTTGTTGAACGCCGCGGTGGTGCCGATGCTCGACAGGGACTCGGCGTGGTTGGTGGTGCCTTCGCTGGTGCCGGGTAGCGATCCGTTGCCCGAGCTGGCCCGGGCGCTAGCGAACATGGCCAACCGTCTGGAGTTGGGCTGGTCACCCAGCGACGTCCGCGACAGGCTCGAAGCCAGCACCGATGGACTACACCGGGTGGCCGAGGATCTGCTAGCGGCCAGCCCGGGCACGAACCAGCGGCGGCTACTGGTGTCGATCGACCAGGCCGAGGAGTTGTTCACCCGGACGACCCCGGCCGCCCTCCAGCGATTCACGCAGCTGCTGCGCGACGCCATCGCCGGCCCGGTGCGGGTGGTTGCGGTGATGCGCTCGGAATTCCTTGACGATCTCCGTGATCTCCCCGCGCTAGCGGGTGTGCCGATCGAGGCCTATGTGTTGGCCCCGCTGGACCAGGAAATGCTGCGTGACGTCATTGAACAACCGGCCAGGTTGGCCAGGCTGCGCCTGGAGGGCGGACTGGCGGACCAGCTGATCGCTGACACCGATAACGGGAAGGCCTTGCCGCTGCTCGCCTTCACGCTGCGCCAGCTGGCCGACGGCCTGTCCGCGGGAGACACGCTGAGCCTCGCCCGCTACCGCGACCTCGGTGGAGTCCGCGGCGCACTGGCCCGGCATGCCGACGTCGCGCTCGCCGAGGCGGTGCGGGCCAGCGGCCTGACCGAACGCGAGGTGCTGGCCGGACTCACTCGCCTGGTCACCGTCGATGAGACCGGTCGCCGTGCCAGGCGTCGGATCAAACTCACCAGCTTGACCGAGCCGCTGCGGGCCGCGCTGGGAGTCTTCGTCGAGTACCGCCTGCTGCTCAGCGACACCGACGACGTCGGCCAGGTGTGGCTCACCGTGGCCCATGAGGCTCTCCTCACCGGATGGCGCCCCCTAGAGGTCGCCACCGCCGACGTCATCGCCGCTCTGCGCACCGCCCGGGCAGTCGAGCAAGCGGCTGCGGAGTGGACCAGCGCGGCCCGGCCCGATCATTACCTCTGGGACGATAAGCGGCTCACCGCCACCCTCGCTATGTTGGGAATGACCGGTCACCGCAACCCCGCTGCGCCACCCATCGTCGAGCTCGACGACGAGGCTCGAGCCTTCCTGGGCGCCACCACCCGGCGTGTCAACGCCACCAAGGAACGCGAGCGACGTCGCCGCACCCGCACCACCGGTGTGCTCTCGGTCCTGCTGGTGCTTGCGCTCATCGCGTCGGTAGTCGCCTTGAAACAACGCAACATCGCCCAGACGCAACGTGACAACGCGATTTTCAATCAGATCACCGCGCAAGCTGATCGGCTGCGTGGCACTGACACCTCGCTCGCGGCTCAACTTGACCTCACCGCCTACCGCATGCGACCAACCCTGAACCTCCGCACGGCCCTGATCACCCTGGGGAACGCCGTCTTGTCCACCCCCCTGACCGGCCACACCAACGAGGTCAAGGCGGTGGCGTTCAGCCCGGACGGGCGCACCTTGGCCACCGGCAGTGCCGACCGGACCGTGCGACTGTGGAACGTGAGCGACCCGACCCGACCCACACCCCTGGGCCTACCTCTCACCGGCCACACCAACTACGTCGACGCGGTGGCGTTCAGCCCGGACGGGCACACCCTGGCCACCGGCAGCCGCGATCAGACCGTGCGACTGTGGAACGTCACCGACCCAGCCCACTCCCGCGCCGTAGCCACCCTGACCGGACACACCGACTACGTCTACACGGTGGCGTTCAGCCCGGATGGACGCACCCTGGCCACCGCCAGCTCCGACCGGACCGTGCGACTGTGGAACGTGAGCGACCCGACCCACCCCAGCGACATAGCCACCCTGACCGGCCACACCGATGTCGTTGACACGGTGGCGTTCAGTCCTGATGGGCGCACCCTGGCCACCGGCAGCCGCGACCAGACCGTGCGACTGTGGAACGTGAGCGACCCGACCCACCCCACAACGCTGGGCACACCCCTGACCGGCCACACCGACGGGGTTATCTCGGTGGCGTTCAGTCCTGATGGGCGCACCCTGGCCACCGGCGGCGCTGACCAGACCGTGCGACTCTGGAACGTGAGCGACCCGGCCCACCCCAGCGCCGTAGCCACCCTGACCGGCCACACCGACTACGTCTACTCGGTGGCGTTCAGTCCGAACGGGCGCACCCTGGCCACCGGCAGCGGCGACCAGACCGTGCGACTGTGGGACGTGAGCGACCCGAACCAACCTAGACCCCTAGGACCACCCCTCACCGGCCACACCAACTCGGTCACCGCGGTGGCGTTCAGTCCTGATGGGCGCACCCTGGCCACCGGCAGCGCCGACCACACAACCCGGCTGTGGAACATTCCCCAAACTTTCCTGAATGGTCACACCAACAGCGTCAACGCGGTGGCGTTCAGCCCAGATGGGCACACCCTGGCCACCGGCAGCGCCGACCAGACTGTGCGACTGTGGAACGTGAGCGACCCGACCCACCCCACACCCCTGGGCCCACCCCTGACCGGCCACACCAACTA
>JBOHFJ010000330.1:0-5385 GCA_050699655.1 Pseudonocardiaceae bacterium | reverse complement strand
TGTCTAGGGTTTCTGGCTTACCAGGGTCAGAAACGATCTAGACGGGAGCGGTGTGCGCACTACGAGGGTATGGCGGCGGGTGCTGGGGGTCGAGCGGACGGTGATCGAGTCTGTGGAGTTGGAGGCCGGCGGGCGGGGTGGGGAGGTGTTGGTCGCGCGGGTGCGGCCCAAGGCGGGTGCGGCCCGGCGTTGCTCGTGGTGTCAGCGGCGCGTTCCGGGTTATGACACCAGCGCGGAGCCGCGTCGCTGGCGGGGTCTTGATCTCGGTGAGACCACGGTGTACCCGCGGGCCAGGATGTGTCGGGTGTCGTGTCCCGAGCACGGGGTGGTGGTCGCGGCGGTGCCTTGGGCGCGCCCGGGGTCGCGGTTCACGGCGGCGTGTGAGGACACCTGCGCGTGGCTGGTCTGCCATGCCGCGCTGTCGGTGGTGGCGGTGCTGCCGCGGGTCGCGTGGCGCAGTGTGTCCGGCATCGTGACCCGGGTGGTCGCCGCCCGGAGCGAGGCCAGTGACCGGCTGGCCGGGCTGCGCCGGATCGGGGTCGATGAGATCTCCTACCGTAAAGGCCACCGGTATCTGCTTGTGGTGACCGATCATGACACCGGGCGGCTGGTGTGGGCGGGCAAGGACCGCACCCAGCGGACTCTGGGCCGGTTCTTCGACGACCTGGGGGCCGAGCGCGCCGCCCGGCTGACCCACGTCTCAGCCGATGGCGCGGAGTGGATCCACACCGTGGTCGCGGCGCGGGCACCCCAGGCGGTGTTGTGCCTGGACGCCTTCCACGTCGTCGCGTGGGCCACCGAGGCGCTGGATCAGGTCCGTCGCGCCATGGTCAACCAGCTCCGCGCCACCGGGAAGACCAAAGAGGCCACCGCGTTCAAAGGCAGCCGGTGGGCGCTGCTGAAAAACCCCCCGAACCTCACCGATGACCAACGCGCCACCCTCGCCGGCATCGCCAAGACCAACAACGGCCTCTACCGCGCCTACCCGCTCACAGAACAACTCCGCGAGATCTTCGCCTGTCGCGACCTGGACACCGCCAAGGCCCTGCTGGGCGGGTGGATCTCCTGGGCTAGGCGCTGCCGACTCCCCGCCTTCACCCGCCTCGCCACCACCATCACACGCTTCCGGGCACTGATCCTCAACGCTGTCGAGCACGGCCTGTCCAACGCCCGCTCCGAGGCCACCAACACCCACCTACGCCTCCTCACCCGCCGCGCCTACGGCTACCACAGCCCCGAGTCACTCATCGCCATGGCCGACCTCACCCGCGGCGGACTCTGCCCACCCCTCCCCGGACGATCATGAAAATCCACCCACGGAAACGTCAGTAGAGCCGGTTATTTTCGCTTCGGGAACTCAAGTCGTTGGTTTGCCAAGCTCGACAAGTATGTGATCGAGTGTATGGCATTACTGATCTCCAAACGGCACGGCCGACGAGGTCGGGGTAACGGCATGAAACACGTGATCATGTCGGGGAATCGCCTCGGCCTCGTCAAGCTGTCCGGAACCGTCAAGTATGGGCGTATTGCGCATGCTTCCAGGTGAAGAACGTCGGTAAGCCGTGTGACCGAGAAGGTCATGCACGGATTGACGGGGGAGGCTGGAAACGGAGCGCCTGGTCAAGGGCTTGGAGATGAACGACTCCGTGGGAAACTGCGGCGTCATCAGTGGCTCCTGGACCTACCGTCAGATAACGCTACCGCGCCAGTCTCCTACCCTCCATGGTGAATTCAATCGGGCTGAAATGTACTCCCTCCTGCGCCGCATCAACACCTACCTGGTGCGGTGGGCTCGCAAGAAGTTCACACGACTACGCGCGTTCAAACGATTCAAGGTCTGGTGGGATAGGATAGTCGAGCGAAAGCCTGATCTCTTCGCCCACTGGACATGGATGCGCGCGTTCTCATGGATTGGATGAGAAGAGCGGAATGACGGGAGACTGTCACGTTCCGTTCCGTGGGAGCCCAGGGGTGAGATTCCCCTGGGCGACCCGACTCCAGCTACTTAGAGTCTCAGCGGCGCTTTAACCTAACTGTGGACCAAGGACCGCCGCGCCAATTGCCGACCCTACCACAATTGGGTGAACATTTTTGACAGCGGATCGGTCTGGTGATATAGTTGGAATTAGCTTCAGGGCTGTCGGTTGGTTCACGGGATACTCTACACTAATTATACCACTTCTAATACACCGCCGAGACAGAGAAGGGATTTCCTGTAATGCCTGCTGAGTGTCCAGAGAATAATGTCTGTTTTTATACAGAGGAAAAATTTAACGGTACAATGGAGAGCTATGGAGGATCAGAGGAGATCGTAAATCTCCAACATGCAGATATTTCAGTCCACAATTTTACCGGTGGAGAAGTATTGATGTACACAGGTCGCGATGGTCAAGATAAAGAAATTAGAATTCAAGCAGACCACTCCTATTCAAAGATACCAGGAGGGGAACCCGTCCGGTCGTTCAAAGGTGGAGTTTTCCTTAAGTAGCTAAAAGGTTTATGCAGGACTCGTGGCATATCCGCCGCCATACCACCGACTTGCACTGAATTCAGTTTTCGATTGTTCTATAACGAGTCCTGCATAAACCTTATTCTATAAATATCGCGGACATTAAACAGTTTAAGCAATAAAGCAACTATAGGATAATTTATGATACCTATCCAGGCTAATCAGTCTACCGATGAGTGTCCTGATAATCATATCTGCTTTTATTCAGAGGAACGTTTCCTCGGTCCAATGGAGAGCCGTGAGGGATCAGCTGAGGTTGTAAATCTCAAAATTGTGGCTCGGTCGGTCAAGAACTGTACCAGTGCAGAAGTATTTGTGTTCACGGCTTCTGATGGTCAAGGTAAAGAAATCAGACTTCAAGCAGAACACTCCTATTCGATCATACCAGGAGGGGGGGCTGTTCGGTCGTTTACAGGTGGGATTGTCCTGGAGTAGGGTAGGAAGCTGGCGCGGTGGTCGTAAGTAGCTGGAATGAAATAACCTATTCAAACTGTGGCTCGATGGTGTAATTCCAATCGCCATGGAACTTGTTCCGGACGAGGGGTATCGATTCCTTCTGTCGGTCGGTGAGTTTAATCTTAGTGGGGTACAGGTCGGGATCAAGTTCGCAGCGGACGGTCAATCCTGTGGTAGTCGTAGTATTGGCGATGAGGCTGACGATGGTTTGTAGGTCTCCAGTGGTCGTCCGCGCCAGTTATGGGTGATCCTGGAAAAATCCGGTGCTCAATCTTATTCCATTTACTGGTGCCCGGCGGGTAATGACAGACGATGATTTCCAGCCCGATCTCGGTGGCGAGTCGCGCGAGTTCGTATTTCCAGGGCCAGGGGCCAATGCCACTTAGCTTAGTGTGATCATGGTGTGGTGCTGGGGTTTTGTGGTTTGTTGCGGTGTGTCGGGCTGGTCTGTGTCGGGTTCCGTGGCATCTTCCGGCGGGTGGATCAAGGTGTGGTGGTTCGTCCGGATCAGGTGTCGTTGGGGGTGTTGGTCACAGCGGTCCCGCGGGATGCGATAGACGTGGCCGTCGTGGCGTGCGAGGTGGGGGATCGGCGGCGTGGTGGGAAGCTGCCGGCGCATGTGGTGGCGTATCTGACGATGGCGTTGTGCCTGTTCACCGAGGACGACTACGAAGAGGTCGCGACGAAGGTGACCGGGTCGTTGAGCGCGTGGGGCTGCTGGGACGCCTCGTGGTCGGTGCCGACCGCCGGGGGGATCAGTCAGGCCCGGAAGCGGTTGGGTCCCAAGGTCTTGGCCGAGGTGTTTGAGCAGGTGGCGGGCCCGGTGGCCGAGCCGTCGACGCGGGGTGCGTGGCTGCGGGGGTGGCGGCTGCTGGCCATCGATGGGTTCGAGGTGGACCTGCCCGACACCAAGGCCAATGCCGAGGAGTTCGGCTATGCCGGGTCCGGGGCGAACCGCTCAGCGTTCCCGAAGGCGCGGGTGGTGGCGCTGGCCGAGTGCGGCACGCACGCCTTCCTCGCCGCGGAGGCCGGGTCTTACGCCACTGGGGAGAAGACCCTGGCCAACCCGCTCTACCAGCGCTTGAACCCTGATGAGCTGCTCACCGCCGACCGCAATTTTTACGGCTTCGACGCCTGGGCGCTGGCCGTGCGCTCGGGGGCGGCCTTGTTGTGGCGGGCCCCCACCGGGCTGGGGCTGCCGATCGTCACGGTGTTGGCTGATGGGACCTACCTGTCGGTCCTGATCGACCCGAAAATCCGTGGCGCGCGGCACCGCGCCGCGATCCTCGCCGCCGCCCGCGACGGCGCCGACCTGAGTGAGGAGCCCGCGCATCTGGTCCGGGTCATCGAGTACGACGTGCCCGACCGGGGCGGCAACGGCACCGGGGAGCTGATCGTGTTGCTGAGCACCATCACCGACCCCACGGCCGCCCGAGCCGACGAGCTCGCCGCCGCCTACCACCAGCGGTGGGAAGAAGAGACCAGCAACGACCAGCTCAAGACCCATCTCCGCGGCCCGGGGCGGGTCCTGCGCTCGCGACTACCGGAGCTGGTCGTCCAGGAGATCTGGGCCTGGCTCCTGGTCCACCACGCGATCAGCCGCCTGATCACCCACGCCGCCGACGCCGCCGACATCGACCCCGACCGGATCTCCTTCACCCGGGTTCTGCGCCTCGCCCGCCGCACCGCCACCGGTACGGCGGCTTTTTCCCCTGAGGACTGGAACCACGCCCTGCCCCACGTCCTGGCCCAGATCACCCACAAGACCAACCCAAAGCGGCGCGACCGCACCTGCCCGCGCGCGGTCAAACGCGCCCGACACAACAACTACCGCGTCAAAAAACCCGGCGAGACCAGCGTCCACCACCCCGGCCCACCCACAATCAAGATCCACACCATCAACCCCCGAGCAGCATGATCAAACTAGGCTAAGTGGCATTGGACCTGGACCCCACCGACACGAATGTCATGCTGGACCGCTGGTGCTCGAAAGCCCAACGAAGCAGAATCCCCGAATTCGTTAAAGCGACGGCCACGATCCGGAAACACCGAGACGGCATCAACGCCGCCATCGACCGCGGACTATCGAACGGCCGCCAGGAAGGACTGAACAACAAGGTCCGGATGATCATCCGTCGCGCCTACGGCTTCCACAGCGCCCAAGCAGCCCTGGCCACCGTCATGCTCGCCTGCGGACCCGTCAATCTGGAGCTCCCCTACCACACCCTCGCCATCCACATGTAGAGCAGTAGAGCCCAACAAGCCAGGTCGGCCACAACGGCCACCGTGGGTGCACCTGATGGCGATGCGCAAACGCAAGACCCTCGTGGTCTGCGAAACATGCCACCAGGACATCCCAGGGTGAGCCGCAAAGTCGTTCTTGCTGGTCATGAACTGTTTTGAGGGGCCGGGTGGAGTCC
>JBOHFJ010000329.1:0-5401 GCA_050699655.1 Pseudonocardiaceae bacterium | reverse complement strand
CCTATATGATCATGTTTTCTGGCGTTTGCGCTGGTGGATGGCGGAGGATGCGGGATTTGAACCCGCGAGGGCTTTAACACCCAACACGATTTCCAATCGTGCGCCATAGGCCACTAGGCGAATCCTCCGTCGCCGAGGCTACCGCCAACGCCGTCACCCGCCAAAGCTCCTGGTGACGGCGTGTTGTTGGCGGGCGGGCGCGAGCTGCCGCGAGGGTGCCGTGGCCTGGCGCGGGGGTAGTCCCTACACTGGGTGGTGGACCCCGCGCGGCGTCCACCTTGCGAACTCCCCCAGGGTCGGAAGGCAGCAAGGGTCAGCGAGCTCTGGCGGGTGCGCGGGGTCCTTCTTCATGGGCTCCCCTGAGTACTGTGGACGTGGCTGGGCACTGAGGAGGCAACCCGATGCTGCCCCAGGCCCCAGCTCGCGGACGCGTGGTGAGCACCGTCGCGATAGTGGCCTCGACGTGGCGCTTGACTCCCCGCATGATGCGAGTGCGGCTCGTTGACGAGAGCTTGGGCGGCTTGGCCGCCGTTCCCGGTCAGACGCTCAAGATCTATGTTCCGGACCTCGTCAGCGGGCACCTGGTGTCCCGTGATTACACGGTGCGTGACCACACGGTGTGTGATGCCACCGTGCGCGACGGTGATGGCGCGAAGACAAGTCTGGACATTGATTTTGTGCTGCACGGCGAGGGGCCAGCCACCACGTGGGCGCGGCGAGTGCGGCCTGGCGACACTCTGGGATTCGTCGGTCCGAGCGGTCGCTACCGGCCCGATCCTCGCGTTGACTGGCATCTGTTTGCCGGGGATGAGACTGCTTTGCCGGCCATCCAAGCGTATGTGGCGATGCTGCCGGCCGACGCCAGTGTGCTCCTTTACCTCGAAGTCGCCGACGCCGCCGAGCGGCAGCCGATACCGGGAGTGGCCCGTCCGACCGCGTGCTGGCTGCACCGGGGCGACCAGGAGCCGGGTGTTTCGACGGTGCTCGAGGACGCGCTGCGCGCGGTGCGCTTGCCGCCGGGGCAGGGCCGGATCTGGATTGCTGGGCACACTCCGACGGTGCGCCGGATCCGAACGCACCTGCTCAACGAGCGCGGCATCGACCGGCGCGCACTGTACGTCAGAGGCTTCTGGGATCGCCAAGGGCAGTAGCCGGAGCGCCTATGCGGTGTTACCATTGATCGATGCATCGATTGATGGAGGTGGATTGTGTCTCGAACGGAACGCAGGGTCAGCGCGACCGAGGCGCGGGTGCGCTTTGGTGAGCTGCTCGAAGGCGTGGCGGCTCGCCACGATGTCGTCTTCGTGGAACGGGCTGGGAAGGAGGTCGCCGTGGTGGTGTCTGTGGAGGACTGGGAGACGGCGTGTGCGGGTCGTGCCAACAAATGGGCCCGGGCCAACGCCATGCTCGCGGAGCTGCATGAGCGGTTGCGGGCGGAAGGCGCGATCGAGCGACTGAAGGACTTCAACGTGGAGGAGGCCATCCGTGCCGGACGAGACGACCGAGACGAGCAGCGCTACGGTCGGGTGCGTTGACGCGAGTCTGGTAGTCAGGCTCCTCGGTGCGGATCTCGCTGTGCTGCGCGTCTGGGAGCGGCTTGCTCAGTCGAACGGTGACTTGATCTCGCCAAGTCTGCTGAACTACGAGGTCGCTAACGCATTGCACCAACAGCAGCGTTTGGGCCTAGTGCCTGCCGAGCTCGCCGCGTTACAGCTCGATCGGTGCCTTCGCTTGCCCATCGGGCTGCATGGTGATGCGCAGTTGCACGGCAGGGCACTGGAGATCGCCTACGAGCGCCGGCTGCCCGTGACGTACGACGCGCACTACGTCGCCCTCGCCGAGCGCTTTCGGGTGCCGCTGTGGACGTGCGACCGACGGCTCGCCGCGGCTCTGGGTGACGGGCTACTGGGTGACGGGCTACCGGAGGTGCACCTCGTGCCGTGAGGACCGTTGTCGGCACCCGGTAACCTCGCGGCCGTGGCACTGGCCCTCTACCGCAAGTACCGCCCGGCGGCGTTCGCCGAGGTGGTCGGTCAGGATCACGTCACCGAACCGCTGCGCACCGCGTTGGCGGCCGGTCGAATCAATCACGCCTACCTGTTCTCCGGCCCGCGGGGCTGCGGGAAGACGTCCAGCGCGCGCATCCTGGCCCGCTCGCTGAACTGCGCGCAGGGCCCGACCCCGGACCCGTGCGGGGTCTGCCCGTCGTGTGTCGCGCTGGCACCCGAGGGCCCCGGGTCGATCGACGTCGTCGAACTCGACGCGGCCAGCCACGGCGGCGTGGATGACGCCCGCGACCTGCGGGACCGCGCGTTCTACGCTCCGGCCGAGTCTCGGTACCGGGTGTTCATCATCGATGAAGCCCACATGGTCACCACACAGGGTTTCAACGCCTTGCTCAAGATTGTTGAAGAACCTCCGGAGCACCTTGTTTTCGTTTTTGCCACCACAGAGCCGGAAAAGGTGCTGGCGACCATCCGCTCCCGCACCCACCACTACCCCTTCCGGCTGTTGCCGCCGAGCACCATGCGCGGGCTGCTGGAGCGAATTTGTGCCGCGGAAGGGGTGCAGGTCGAGCCCCGCGTCTATCCGCTGGTGATTCGCGCCGGTGGTGGCTCCGCCCGAGACTCGCTGTCCGTGCTGGACCAGCTGCTCGCCGGGGCGGGTGCTGAGGGCGCCACCTATGCCCGGGCGGTGGCGCTGCTCGGGATCACCGACGTCACGCTGATCGACGACATGGTCTCCGCGCTGGCCGCCCAGGACGGCGCCACGGTGTTCGCCACCATCGACCGGCTGATCGAAGCCGGGCACGATCCCCGGCGCTTCGCCTCCGACCTCCTCCAGCGTTTCCGTGACCTGGTGTTGCTGCGGGTCGCCCCCGAACAGGCATGTCGCGGGTTGGTCGAGGCACCCGAGGATCAGCTCGCGACGATGACCACGCAAGCCGAAGCCCTCGGCGCGGCCAGCCTCACCCGCTTCGCCGAGCTCACGCACAACGGCTTGGCCGAGATGCGCGGGGCCACCGCCCCTCGGCTGCTCTTGGAACTGCTGGGCGCCCGGATGCTGCTGCCGACCGTCGCCGAGGGCGACGGCGCGGTGCTGCACCGGCTGGAGCGCTTGGAGCGGCGGCTCACCGCCCAGCCCGCTACGGCTCAGCCCGCTACGGCTCAGCCGGACGTCAGTGCACAGACCCCGCCGCACACAATGCGAGTCGCTGCCCCCGCTCCAGTCCCGGCTCCAGCCCGGCCCGCACCGCCTGAGCCGGATGTCACACGCCTGGAAACCCAGCGGCCGCAAGCCCAGAGTCCGGCGCAAGCCCAGAGTCAGCCTTCGGCGGGTCAGCTTGACGTGGCCGCGGTGCGGGGGGTGTGGCAGGCCCTGCTGGACGCGGTGCGTGAGCAGAGCCGGGCGACGCAAGCGCTGTTCAGCAACTCCACCGCGAGCGCGGTGCAGGGCAGCACCCTCGTCCTGACTTTGCCCACCGCCCCGCTGGCTCGCCGCCTGGGCGAGGAGCGCAACGTCGAGATGATCAAACGGGCGCTGCGCGACGTTCTGAAGGTTGACTGGCAGGTGCGCTGCGAGCACGCCAGCGGTGCGGAAGCCGCCGTCGGCGCCCCGCCGCCGCAGCGCCCCGCTGGCCCGCCACAGCGCTCGCCGGAGCGTCCCGTCTATCGCCGTCCGACGCCGCCCCCAGATGACGATCTTCCGCCACCACCCGAACCCGCGGATCCCGACGAACGTGATGCGGTGTCCGCACCGCACCGCACACCCCAGACCCCGGTGGATGACGACGCGGCGATGCTCGCCGAGACGGCCGGTCCCCCCCTGGCGCAGGCCGAACGCCGAGAACCGGATCAGATCGCCCTGGAGTTGCTTGCCGCGCAACTCGGTGGCCGCCGCATCGACGAGCGCTGACGGCGCCGCGAGGGTTTCAGCGCAGAACGAGGACGTCCGTGGCGTCGACGAAAGCCCGCCGGTGGTTGAAAGAGATCTCCACCAGGCGTCGTTGGCCTACGACCAGAGTGTTATCGGTGCCGGCGAACCGTGCGTAGTAGTAGTCGCCGATGCCTCGCGCCACGCCGAGGTAGAACTGCCCGGCGGGGATCGTGTACTGCAGCGCCGTGACGGCGACCGCGGGGATCGTCGGTGGATAGGCGCTGTCCTCCGGGTAGGCGGCGCCGTAGACCGGAATGGCTAAGCGCCCGGGGCGGGGCGTGATGAGCGCGCCGTGGCCCGGTGCGCTCACCTGGCCCGGCGGGTCATCGAACCAGGCCAGCTGGCCACCGAACCAGATCGCCGTCCACTCGCCGGTGCGCCCGGCCAGCACGAAAGACTGCCCGGTGACCGCTCTGGCTGACCAGTCCGCGACCCGGGTGGTGCCTGGGGAGCCATCGGGGTGCAGCGCGGGGTCCCCGATCAGGGGCGCGTCGGCGCTGGGCCCGGTGTGCAAGTACACGACGTTGCTGCCCTGGTCAGGAAGGTCGGTGCAGGTGTCACCCGAGCAGCTGCGCAGCGGCTCGGTGTTGGTGTCGAAGCGCGGCACGAGCGTGACCACCGGTGTGGCTGAGAGGCGCGCGGTCGGCAGTGGCGCGCCCAGCAGGTCGAAGTAGTGCGCCCAGTTCCAATACGGGCCAGGGTCGTAGTGCAGCGTGGCGACACCGTCCGGCGTGAGGCCGGGTATTTCCTCGTGGCTCAGGATGTGCTCGCGGTCCAGCGGGATGTGGTAGCGCGCGGCGAGGTAGCGCACCAGCCGGGCGGAGGCCCGATACATCGCCTCGGTGTACCAGCGGGCGCCGTCGACGAGCACACCTTCGTGCTCGATGCCGATTGAATGCATGTTGAACCAGTAATTGTCGGCGTGGTACGCGATGTCCCTGGTGTGCACGAGTTGGGTGACCTGGCCGTCGGCGGACCGGACCAGGTAATGCGCCGACACGTCGTTGTGCGGGTCCCGGAACTTGGCGATCGCGGAGTCGTAGCTCTCCTCGGTGTCGTGGATGACGATGTAGCGGATGTCGTCGCCATCGCGCGGCCGGTCGGCGCGGTCGTAGTTGCCGTAGGCGTCGGGGTCGCTCGGGTCGGTCTGGGCGTAGGCGGCCGGGACGAAACGGCATACCAACTCCTCCGGGCATTCTGGCGCGGCAGCCGGTCGCGCCGCGGCTGACGGCTCGGATCCGAGCACGGCGGCCACCGCCAGGGTGATGGCCAGCGCTCGCCGTCGTGGCACGCCTGCTCAAACGACAGCCCCTCGTTCAGGGTGACTCCTTCGTGCTCAGGAGCGCCACCAGGGGCGCAGCGGCACCTGCGCGTTGCCCGTGCCGTCGGGGCGCACCGCCAGCACCTGATGCAGCTGGATCTCGTTGCGCTCGAAGGTCAATCGAGACGAGCCCATGTAGAGGCC
>JBOHFJ010000328.1:0-5431 GCA_050699655.1 Pseudonocardiaceae bacterium | reverse complement strand
GCGCAGGACCGCCTCGGCCTCCGGCGGGAGCACCACGATCTCCTGCGCCAACGCGCAGCCGGCGACCGAGTCGGGCCATTCGATGCCGGCCAGCGCGGCGTCAAGCTCGCCCCCGGGCAGGGCGTCCTGGGCCACCGGGGTGAGCGCGGTCCGCGCGTCCAGCTGATCGGCCAGTTCTGGTTGGCTCGCCAGCAGAGTCTCCGTGCTGACCAGAGCAAACAGTTGCGGCTGCTGGTCCCACCCGGCGGCCGCGACGAACTCCTCGACCTCCCGGGCGGTGGCCGGCAGGGCATCGGACAGCGCGCAGGGCCGCGGCGGTGGCTCGCTCACCGGGCCATCGTCGCATCGCTGGTGGCAACCGGCAGTAGTGGTGTGGCTACCGGAATCCGCGGCTGCGGGGCGCTCCGTAGAGTTGGCCGGGCAAACATGACCCGGTGTGGCACCGCCGGCCCCGGGGGGTCCGCACCGCACAGCCGTCGTCGCCAGGAGCGTGTTCTGTGGCCAACCGGCCCTCTGTCGGAGTTCCCACCCTGTCTCGCCGTGCCCGGCTGCTGCTCACCGCCGGGGCGTTCGTGCTGGTGATCCTCATCATTGGATCGCGTTTGATCGCCACCTACGTGGACTGGCTGTGGTTCAGCGAGGTGGGCTTCCGGTCGGTGTTCTCCACCGTCCTGGTCACCCGGCTGGTGCAGTTTGTGATCGCCGGGCTGGTGGTGGGTGGCGCACTCGCGCTGAACATCGTGCTCGCGTTCCGCACCCGGCCCGTGTTCGTGCCAGTGTCGGGGCCGGAAGATCCAGTCGCGCGGTATCGCTCCGCGATCGTGGGGCGGCTGCGGCTGGTTGGCGTCGGCGTGCCACTGTTCGTGGGAATGATCGCCGCGCTGTCCGCGCTGGGCGACTGGCAGACAGCACAGATGTTCCTGCACGGAACCAGTTTCGGCGTGTACGACCCCCAGTTCCACAAGGATGTCAGTTTCTACGCCTTCAGGCTGCCATTTTATCGCATGCTGTTGGACTGGGCCTTTGTCGTGGTGGTGGTGTCCTTCATCGGGGCGTTGCTGACACACTATCTGTTCGGTGGGTTGCGGCTGGCCGGCCGCGGCGGGCAGCTCTCCGGGCCGGCTCGAGTGCAGCTCGGCTTGCTGGTTGGAATTTTTGTCCTACTCAAGGCTGTGGCCTATTTCCTGGATCGCTACGAGCTGATGTTCTCCCGGCGTAATCCGCTGTTTACCGGGGCTAGTTACACCGACCTGAATGCGGTTCTCCCAGCCAAGATAATCTTGATGTGCATCGCGGTGATCTGCGCGGTCGTCTTCTTTGTCGGCGCGGTGCTGCGCAATCTGCAACTGCCGGCCATCGCCGTTGTGCTCCTGTTGCTGTCCAGCATTCTGGTGGGTGCGGCGTGGCCGTTAATCCTGGAGCAGTTCGTGGTGCGGCCCAACGCCAACGAGCGCGAGGCGCCCTCCATCCAGCGCAACATCACGGCAACTCGACAGGCCTACGGTATCACCGACCGACAGGTCACGTACTCCCAGTACTCCGGGCGCAGCGTGGCGTCACTGGCTGATGTCCGGGCTGACACCACCACGATCCCGAATGTGCGGCTGTTGGACCCCAGTGTGTTATCTCCGACTTTCACCCAGCTGGAACAGCGGGAGAACTTCTACGGTTTCCCTGACAAGCTCGATGTCGACCGTTACACGGTCAATAGCAAGACGCAAGATTACATTGTCGCGGTACGGGAGCTGGAGTCGGCGTCGTTGGCCGAGAATCAGCGCACCTGGATCAACCAGCATCTCACCTACACTCACGGCAACGGCTTCGTCGCCGCCCCGGCTAACACCGTGACCCCGGACGGCTACCCTGTGTTCACCGTGTCGGACACCTCGGGGCAAGGCTACATCCCCGTTCAGCAGCCGCGGATCTACTTCGAAGAGCTGATCGACGACTACGCGATCGTCGGGGGAAAACCCGGTGCGCGCCCCCGGGAGTTCGACAGCAGCCAGGAGAACTCCACCTATCACGGCAAGGGTGGAGTGTCGCTGGGAAGTTGGGCGCGCCGATTAATATTCGCCTCGTACTACGGTGAGCGCAACATCCTGTTCAACCAGGAGATCGGGCCTGATTCAAAGATTATATACAATCAGCACCCGAGAGACCGCGTGGAGAAGGTCGCCCCTTGGCTCACTGTCGATGGGGACCCGTATCCGGCCGTGGTGAACGGTCGGATCAAGTGGATCCTGGATGGCTACACGACCGTCGACGACTACCCATACGCGCAGCAAACCGTGTTGGGCAAAGCGACCACCGACTCGCTCACTGGGCCGTCCCGCCCCTCCCTGCCGGATGATGTGATCAGCTACATTCGCAACTCGGTCAAAGCCACCGTGGACGCCTACGACGGAACCGTGACGCTCTACGCGGTGGATGAGAGTGACCCGGTGCTGCGGACCTGGATGAAGGTTTTTCCCGGTACCGTCCGGCCCGCGAGTGACATCAGTGACGAGTTGCGGGCGCACTTCCGCTACCCGGAGGACTTGTTCAAAGTGCAGCGAGAGATGCTCACTCGCTACCACGTGAGCAACCCGTCGGTGTTCTTCAGCAATGACGATTTCTGGAATGTGCCCACGGACCCGACGCAGAACCAGCCGGGCGTCGACCAGCCGCCGTACTATGTACTGGCCGGGCCGCCGAACAAGCGAGGATCGGCGGACTTCCAGCTGACCAGCGCGCTGGTCAGCCTGCGCCGACCCTTTCTGGCGTCCTACATCTCGGTGGGGTGCGACCCGCAGGACTACGGGAAGATCACAGTCCTGGAGCTGCCCAGTGACTCGCAGACGCTGGGCCCGGAGCAAGTCCAGAACAGGTTCGTGTCCAACGCGGACGTCAGCCGGGAACTCAACCTGCTGCGGCAATCGGAGACCGACGTGCGCTACGGCAACCTGCTCACCCTCCCCGTCGGCGGCGGGCTGCTCTACGTGGAGCCGGTCTACATCGAGCGAGCGAACCAACAAGGGGCGTTCCCCCAGTTGAACCGGGTGCTGGTGGCCTATGGCGACCGGATCGGCTACGCGCCGACCCTGCGCGAGGCGCTCAACCAGGTGTTCGGCGCCGGTGCCGGGGATGCCACCGTCGCGCCTGGCCAGCAGGCTCCTGTGCCCAGCCAGGGCGCGACCCAGCTCCCAGCGTCAGTCGGTGCCGGCACCGCCAGCCAGGAGATACGCCAGGCCATCGCCGACATCGGCGATGCGCTCAAGCGCCTGCGGGCAGCTGAGGCCGCCGGCGATTTCGCCGCGCAGGGCAAGGCGCTGGCCGACCTCGACGCGGCCACGAAGCGGTTCGACACCGCCGCCGCCGCCCCAGCACCAAGCGGAGGCGGCGGCTGACCACCCGATTTGCGCATCCCGCGACTGACCGCGTATGATTGCCCAACCAACGCGGGGTGGAGCAGCTCGGTAGCTCGCTGGGCTCATAACCCAGAGGTCGCAGGTTCGAATCCTGCCCCCGCTACCAGCGAGAAGAGCCCTCAGAGATTCCTTCTGAGGGCTCTTCTCCATGTTCTCGTAGTAAGAACGGTAGTAACGGCTCACTCAACGGTCCTCGGGTGCGGCGCTCGCCGAACCGCAGACGGCCTGCTTGATCAGACCACCGACGAGGACGGTCAGAATCTCACCAACCGTGCATGAGAACGTTTCCCCAGCTCACGTAGTGTTACGGTCCGCACCTTTGCATGGCGGGGGTTGAGGGTTCAAGTCCCTTCGTCTCCACGAAGCTACTCCAGACGCTGAGGATTGACCGGACCGCCGGCTCAACCTGACCCAGCCTCGGTGTGTTTTCTCCGGGTCAGGCAGCGCTCGCACAACCCGCTCGCACCCAACCGGTACAACACACGCCGACACCCCAGGCACGTCCGCACCCCACTCCCCCGATCAACTCCCGCCTCACGCGGCAGCCCGGCTCACCGTCGCAGCCGCTGCCCCTGGTCACCCCAGCCACTCCGTCAAGACATAGAGCAACGTCCTGGCACCCTCCTCATCCAGAGCCATCACACAGGCACCCGTCACATGCGGATCAAACACAATCCACCCCTCCTGCATGCTCACCACAAGATTCGCGAAACCCACCGGACCCCGATGCAGCTGACATGACGCCGAAATCCCCTTACGGCGACGCTTGTTCGGGCCATTCTCATGATAACTATGCCAGTTCATCACAACTCCCTTCCTGATTGCGTGAAATACGCTTTCTGTCTTGCGTTCATGTCTGGCGTGGACCGGGCTCAGCTCACGCCGCGGCGGACTTCACGGAGCCCCCATGCCGACGGTACGGACGACCCACGTGAGCCACTTGGCCTGACCGGAGACCTTCGCGCGTGGCTGCACGGTCATGTCTTCCAGCACCACCGGACGGAACAGCAGTCCCGGCACGGACAGTGGTGGGACCGGCTGGTGCGGGCACGTGAACTCCACCGTGACCGACTTCTCCCGGTCCTTCTCCGCTCACCTGCCGCTTCACCAACGCCATCCGGCGACTGAGCCCAGCCACCGCGTCCGCTATCCGCCGGACGCCCGCCACCAACGCTTGCCACTCGACGTCACTCACTCCCGGAACTAAGCACTCGGCCTGGCCAGAGCTCACCTGTGTTGCCGACATCGCAGGTAGTAGCCTCTGGTATCCGGGCTGCTCAGGGAAGCATCTCGGTGTCTACAAGCGTCTACAGGTGGAGCGGGATGACGGATCTCGGTGTGGCACTGCGCGCGGCCCGTGAAGCTGCAGGGGTCAGCTTGGCGGCGATGGCTGCCCGAACACACTACAGCAAGCCATTGCTCGGTCTGCTGGAAACGGGAAAGAGAACTGTCAAGCCGGAACACGTCGATGCGTACGGCCGAGCGCTTAACATTCCTACGGAGATCCTGCGGGGGCCACCGGATGACCCCTTGCGGGTCGCTCACGAGTGGCTAGTCAGTGACTCGCCCTCTGTGGTGCAGTTACGCGCTGGTCGGCGAGTCGGAGGAATACTTGCAGAGAGGTTAGAGAACCGTGTGATCGAGCTGCGCCACCTAGATGATCTCATCGGCGGAGGCGATCTGTTCCCTGTAGTGAGCAAAGAACTATCAGAGGTTCGTAAGGTTGTGCAGTCCGCCAGCTATGCCGACAGGATCGGGCGGCGGCTGTTGACAGTTGTGGGAGAGCTCGCGCAGCTTGCTGGGTGGGTAGCCAGTGACGCGGGGAGGTACGCGCAGGCGCAGCGGATCTATCTCGATGGGGTGTCCGCCGCGCGGGTTGCGGCTGACCGCCCGCTCGCGGCTCAACTGCTGTCTTCGTTGAGTTATCTGACCCGAATCCGCGATTAGTTGGGCGACACGGGCCCGGGGTTGGTGATGGGTGTCGTTCTGGCCTGGGATGATGTCGGTTGCGAGGCAACAAAACA
>JBOHFJ010000327.1:0-5457 GCA_050699655.1 Pseudonocardiaceae bacterium | reverse complement strand
ACGCAGCCGGCAGGCGGCCCACGCCCCGTCCCGTAGGCGCGGCGGCTCGCCCGGGTAACCGAACACGGCCACCTCGGCGTCCCGGACGTCGCCCGCCTCAACCAGTCGCGCCGGGCCCGCCCCCGCTGGCAGGTCCTCCCCGACCAGCATCAGCCCGGCCACATCCCCACCCGCGGTCCCCGAGACCGGCGGCGGGACCCACACCGCCACCCGGCAGCTCCGCAGCGGCGCCCCCTCGGCGTCGCCCAAGATCGGGAACTCCACCTGCACCCGCGCCTCCGAACCCGGTGCCTCCTGGGTGCGCTGCTCCCGGCCGAGCACGGTGTTCACCACGTGCGCGCAGGTGAGGATGTGCCGCTCCCCCACCACGAACCCCACTCCGGCCGGGGCGCCGCCGCGCAGCACCCGGACGACGAACCCCTCACGCCTGCCCTGCGACACCGGCCCTACTCCGATTTCTCCGGAGCAGCCGGCTTGCCCGGTCCCCAGGACATGGTGACCTTGAAGTTCACCTCGGCGGTCCCCTTCGCGATGATCATCCCGGTCTCGCCGCCCAGCTTCAACCCGAACTCCACCGTGGTCTGCTCGGGCGCGATCTCCCGCAACATCTTGACGATCTTCAGCAAGGACGGCTTGACGCCGTCCAGCGCATCCTCGAGGCTGGCGCGCGCCCGAGCCGCGACCTTGCCCGGCTCAGCCGAGGCGAGCACGAGATCCCCCGGTATCTCACCGCGGTCAACCTCGAACACCACCACATCGTCAGCGCCGTCGCCCACCGGAACACCCAGCAGATACGACACGCATGCTCCCTCGGACGGTAGGACGGTCGGGCGCGATGGTTGCGCGCGGCGGCCATCCTGCCACCACCGCCGAAGCTGGCCCACCGGATTTCCCGGAGCTCGCGCGCCCGGCACAGCCCGAGCCCGTGACCCGCACGGATCCGATGACCACAATGAGCAACCACGATAGGCTGAAAGAGTGATATTCAAATCATCTTT
The DNA here is from genome assembly GCA_050699655.1 of Pseudonocardiaceae bacterium. GTDB lineage: Bacteria > Actinomycetota > Actinomycetes > Mycobacteriales > Pseudonocardiaceae. The sequence goes on along the minus strand of JBOHFJ010000327.1, from coordinate 4,459 downwards.
CGAGTGGTTATGGCACGCTCCGCACCACCTGTCTCGGCAGGGGGCTCGGACGAATCCACTCGCGGGAGGTGCGGCGTGACTTTCGCCGGGCGGTCGGGTCTGGTCTCGTTCCTGGATCAGTTGGTGGAAATCGCTGGCGGACTCCAAGTCGCACCGGACAGCGGGCGTCCGGTCCTGGTGCTGGAGGGGTGCGGCGGGTCGGGGCGTTCGGCGCTGCTGCGCCACATGAGCGAGAAATGGGCGCCGCGAACGCCGACGGCCCGCGTCGACCCGCTGGCACTCCCGGACGACGAAGCAGGCGCCAAGCGACCGCTACTTGCGGCGGTGCTGCTGGGCCTCAGCGCTGACGTACCCGGGTACACGGTGTCGTTCAACCGGGTAGTGCTGGCGTACATCGCGATGTCCGCGCCGGTCCAGGCCCCCGATCCGACGCGTGCCCTGGAGTTGATGCGGGAGCGGTTGAATACCTATCGGGATCCTAATGTTTTGATCGAGTTCGTCGACGGCGCGTTCACGCTCGCTGCGGCGGCAGTCAAATCTTTCCCGGTGCCGGTTGTTTCGAATGTTGGGTCAGCGGCGCTGAAGGAAATCGGACGAGCGATCGTCAAGCGACTGGCGAGAGCCGGCTGGCGAGCCCGCTGGAACTGGAAGGACGCCCTGAAGTGGTTCGAGCACCGGGACCGGGGACTCCACCATGACCCGATACACGCACTTGTCACTCTGAGTATCCAGGCGCACAGTGAGAACGTCGCGGTCCGGGCCGACGTGGATGACCTGCTGGTGGGCGCGCTGCTGGCGGACTTGCGGGACAGCCTCGGTCGGGTCGCGGGCCGCCCCTGGAACGCCGTCGTTCTCCTGGACAACAGCGATGCGCCCGCAGCGACGTGGTTTGTCACCGCGCTGGTCCGGGTGCGCCAGAATCTCGCGGCCCAGGACGCACCATCTGACCCGCTGACGGTCGTCGCCGCGAGCGGCGGCTCACTCGCGGCCAGCTTGGCCGGGCATGCTCCCGCCCACGTGCAGTGGCGGGAGTCGCATGTGGTGGACAAGAACGCTGAAGACGTCCGTCGAGCCGGTGCGTGGTTGTCCGTCGTGTTGGGCGGGCTATCGGTGGCGGACGTGCGTCAGCTCGCGATGGCGTGTGTGTGGCCGGAGTGGCTGGGCACTGGCGTGGTCGCGAGCACGCTGCACCGGCTAACCAGCGGGCACGCCGCGGCGACCGAGCTCGTGCTCAAGGATCTCCAGGCGGCGCCGCACTTCATCGACGACATGGATCAGATCCTGCGCCGGCCGGCTCCGGGGGATGAGTGCACCGTGGAGCAGTCCCTGCTCGACCGGATCGTCGCGGGACTGAGCCCGCGCAAGCGCCTCGACCCGCATCTGCGGGCGGACCTCGTCACGCTTTCCGCCGCACGCGACCGTGCGGAGGCGCTGGAGCTGGGGACGCTGTTGACAACCCCGTTGGACGCGGCGCAGGTGCTGTTCATCTCCACCACCCTGTGGTCCGGTACTGGTCCGCGAGGTCACCCCGCGCTGGCGCCGTTCATCCGGTACCTGCTGCTGCGCGAGCTCGCGAATCGAAGGGAAGACCCGCAGTGGGGCAGCGTCTTCGCGACCTTGCGCGACCGGGTCAGCCAGACCGACCTCAGCGGCCGGCTGCACCACACCCTGGCGCTGGGCGAGACCACCGCGGTCGCCGAGGAACTCGCCCGTCTCCTGCCGAGCTACCCGGGCCAGGACTGGCTGACGTTGCTCGACCAGATCGTGGCCACACCAGACCCCCGCCGGAAGCTCCCGACGCCGCTGGACCGGCGCAACGAGCATCGCGCGCCTGTTACCCGGCTGGTCAGCCAGGTCCACACTCTCAGCGACCCACGCTTCAGCAACCGGGACACCCTGCGCCACAGCTACCTGGTCATCGCCAACGACTACCGCGACCTCGCCAACACGCCACCCGACGGTCCGAAGCTCTTCCTTGACCGCGTGTGGCGCTACCAGCGGCTCGCCGATGCACTGGCCTAGCCGGGGACAGTCGCCGCCCCGCACGATGGGAGAAGGACCGTGACTCGCTGGAGCAACTGGCAGCAGACCTACCGCTGGCTGCTCTTCCCTCGGAAAACCCGCTTCCCCAAGCGGCGGTCACACTGGCTCCCCCTCACGCTGACCGTTGTCTTGGTCGCGGGCGTCGTCATCTGGGGTCCTTGGCTGTTCGCCAGGATCACCTGCCGGCCCGGGCTGGTCCCGAGCCCAAACGTCTGGTCGCAAGACAGCGAGTGTGTCGGAGTAAGTGACGGCCCCTACGCGTTCGGGCTGTCCGCCTTCGAGGGCGTCTTCCAGCAGATCGCCCGTCAGAACGAGGAAGCGGAAAAGCACCCGTGTGGGCCAGGGGTCGCGCCGGTCACCGTCGGAGTACTCGTCACCTTGACATCTCCGACTACGGGTGGCCGTGCCCGGCATGAGCTTGAAGGTTTCGCCGCCAGCCAGGCGAATGCGAACAACAGTCACAGCTGCGTCCGCTCGATCCTCTTGCGGGTTGCCCAGATCGGCAAGGACGAGCAGGCCGCAGTAAGCGTCGCGCAACTCCTCGCTGATAGTCCCGACATCGTGGCCGTGGTCGGGATGGGATTCAGCGACCAACGCTCGGCGCAGGCCGTCCAGACACTGGCCAACCATCAGATTCCCATGGTCGCCGACCTCATCACCGCTGAAGGCTTCGACCAGAACGGATCTAGCGAGGATCACCCCGACTTCAGCACCTGTGCCGACCACGGTGTCTACGACAGTGGGATCGGCCGAGGCTTCTTCTACCGAGTCACGTACCGCGTCGCCACCCAAGCCACCGCGCTCGGCCAGTACCTCAAGAAGGCCGCCGACTTCATCATCACACCCACCACCGCTAACGACCCGTTCACCTGTACCGCGCTCCCACTCCTGCACAGGGAGTTCGGCGAGAATGCGCACGAGGTGCGGTTCGACCCCACCGACCCGACTACTGTGGCGCTGTCTGTTCAGCAGCTTTGCCGCACGGAGCAAGACGTCACAGCCGTCTACGCCGCCCGCGCCCAGGACCTCAGCAGGTTCCTCATCGAGCTCGACGATCAATATCAAAACGGATTCTGCAAATCAAAGTCAATCACCGTGGCGAGCCTCTCCGACGCCTCTCGCATCCTCGCGCCCGAACCAGACGCCAACCTCGAATCCCTGCGCACCCAGGCGCTGACGTCGACCACCTTCACCGACAGCAAAATAAAACTGGTCTACACGGGGATAGCCACCCGGGAGATGCTCGCGATGGCCAACTATCCCGGCTTCCGCAGTCTCCAGGGACAGTTCACTGACCGGACAGATCTCGACGACGGCTGGGCGATCAACGCCTACGATGCCCTGACCACAGTGGCAGCAGCGGTGAACATCGTACCCATCAGTGGAGGAATCACCCCGAGCGGAGTCAACACCGCGATCGGGTCGTTCTCATCGGACAACCCGGTCCCCGCAGCGGCACAGGGCCCCCTCACCTTCGACAACAACGGCAACCGCAGCGACAGCGAACCCGTGGTGGTTCGCGTCTGCCCGGCGACTGGGCCACCGCCCCATTCCACGACCGCCGAGGTGTACCCGTCCCCCGTGAGCTGCCCGTGACGTGGCCAAGACGACACTGGGTACGCGTGGTGAGCAGCGAGGGATCCTCCTATGATTAGCACTCATGGCTACCACCCGCTACGAGCGTATTCAGGCCCATGATGGCGGGGCGTTCGACGCGTTCTGCGCCGTGCCAGACCGGGACAGCGGCCCGGGCGTCATCGTCTTCCAGGAAATCTTTGGCATCAATAACAACATCCGGGGTGTCACCGAACGACTCGCGGACGCGGGCTACCTCGCCTTGGCGCCGGACATGTTCTGGCGCATCGAACCGCGCTTCGAGCGTAATGACGAATCCGCCCTGGCCGACTGCGTGGCTATGGTCCGGCGGCTGGACTGGGCCGCAGCCGGCGCCGACATCACCTCGACGTTCGCGCACCTGCTCGCGATGCCGCACTGCGGCGGAACGGTCGGCGGGATCGGGTTCTGCTTGGGCGGCACGCTCAGCTACGTGTTCGCGGCGTCGTCTCGGGTCAACGGCCGAGGACCGGACGCCGCAGTGTCCTACTACGGCTCGGGAATCCACCCGATGCTCGGTCAAGCCGACTCGATCGAGTGCCCGATCATGTTCCACTACGGGAACCACGATCAGTACATCCCTGAAGCGCAGATCGCCACTGTCGAAGCGGCTGTCCAGCAACGCCCGGGGGCCACGGTCCACCGCTACGAAGCCGGCCACGCCTTCTCGAACGAGAATTCCCCTTCAATGTACGACAAAGAGTCGGCCGACCTCGCCTGGGAACGAACCCTCGAATTCTTCGCGACATGCCTGTAGAGGAGGCGCTAACCGCCGCCGAGGCCGGGCGGATCAGCCCGGCCT
>JBOHFJ010000326.1:0-5459 GCA_050699655.1 Pseudonocardiaceae bacterium | reverse complement strand
AAACCAGCCCAGTCCAACGGTTCCGGGCATCGTTTGGTGATCGTGGAATCGCCCGCCAAGGCTCGCAAGATCGCTTCATACCTCGGCTCGGGCTACATCGTGGAGTCCTCGCGGGGGCACATCCGGGACCTGCCCCGGGGTGCCGCCGATGTACCCACCAAGTACAAGGGCGAGTCGTGGGCACGGCTGGGCGTGAACGTCGATCAGGCCTTCGAGCCGCTGTACGTCATCACCCCGGACAAGCGCTCCACGGTCACCGAACTGCGCAACGCGCTCAAAGGCGCCGACGAGCTCTACCTCGCCACCGACGGTGACCGCGAGGGCGAGGCCATCGCGTGGCACCTGATCCAGACCCTCAAGCCCACGGTTCCCATTCGCCGGATGGTCTTTCACGAGATCACCGGGTCAGCCATTCGCGCGGCTGCGGCCAATCCCCGGGACCTCGACCAGGACCTGGTCGACGCGCAGGAGACCCGGCGCATTCTGGACCGGCTCTACGGGTACGAGGTCTCCCCGGTGCTGTGGCGCAAGGTGATGCCGAAGCTCTCCGCCGGGCGAGTGCAATCGGTGGCGACCCGCATCATCGTGCGGCGCGAGCTGGAGCGGATGGCCTTCGTCTCGGCGTCCTACTGGGACCTCGCCGCCAGCCTGGATGCCGGTGAAGGGGCCGCCCCACGCGCGTTCGGGGCCCGGTTGGTCAACGTCGACGGGCGCCGGGTGGCCACCGGGCGGGATTTCGGCCCCGACGGGGCGCGCAAGCGTTCCGACACCGAGCTGCTGACCCTCGACGAGGCGTACGCCGGTCGGCTCGCCGAGGCCTTGGCGGCCGCCCCGCTGGCTGTCGCCAGTGTTGAGGAGAAGCCCTACACGCGGCGGCCCTACCCGCCATTCATGACCTCCACCCTGCAGCAGGAAGCCAGCCGGAAGTTGCGCTTCTCAGCGGAGCGGACGATGCGCACCGCGCAGCGGCTCTACGAAAACGGCTACATCACCTACATGCGGACCGACTCCACCACGCTGTCCGAGACAGCGATCTCGGCGGCCCGGGCCCAGGCCCGTGAGCTCTACGGTGAGCGTTACCTGCACGACGGGCCGCGACAGTACACCCGCAAAGTCAAAAACGCCCAGGAGGCGCACGAGGCGATCCGCCCGGCCGGGGAGACCTTCGCCACACCCGGTCAGCTGGCCGGCGCGCTGGACTCCGACGAGTTCCGGCTCTACGAGCTGGTCTGGCAGCGCACCGTCGCCTCACAGATGGCCGACGCCCGCGGCAGCACGATGAGCGTACGGATCACCGGCGACGCGGTGACTGGCGAGGCGTGCACGTTCGCGGCCTCTGGTCGTACCATCACCTTCGCCGGGTTCCTCAAGGCCTACGTCGAGACCGTGGACCACGAGGCGGGTGGGGAGGCCGACGACGCCGAGCGCCGGCTCCCCGCGCTGACGCAGGGCCAGCGCGTCACCGCCACCGAGCTGGTACCCGAGGGGCACACCACCACCGCACCGCCGCGCTACACCGAGGCGAGTCTGGTCAAGGCCCTCGAAGAACTGGGCATCGGCCGCCCGTCCACCTACGCCTCGATCATCAACACCATCCAGGACCGCGGCTACGTGTGGAAACGCGGCTCAGCGTTGGTGCCCTCCTGGGTGGGCTTCGCCGTGATCGGGCTGCTGGAACAGCACTTCGGCTGCCTGGTCGACTACGACTTCACCGCCGCCATGGAAGACGAGCTGGACTCCATCGCGTCCGGCGCCCAGCACCGCACCGACTGGCTGACCGGCTTCTATTTCGGCTCCGAAGACGGGGGCTCAGGACACGGTGACTCAGGGCCCGGGGGTGCTATGTCGGTGGCCCACTTGGGTGGGCTCAAGAAGCTGGTCGGGGTGAACCTGGAGGAGATTGACGCGCGCGAGGTCAACTCCATCCCGCTGTTCACCGATGACGCCGGGCGGGACGTGGTGGTCCGGGTGGGGCGCTACGGCCCCTATCTGGAACGGGCCGTCGGTGACGAGCGGCAACGGGCCAACCTGCCGGAGGATCTGGCGCCCGACGAGCTGACCGCCGACATCGCCGAGAAGCTCTTCGCGACCCCGGTGGAAGGCCGCTCGCTGGGCACCGATCCGGTGACCGGGCACGAGATCGTCGCCAAGGAGGGCCGCTACGGGCCCTACGTCACCGAGGTGCTGCCCGAGCAGATCCCTGAGAAGACCCCCGAGAAGACCCCCGAGAAGACCACAGCCACCGGTGTGCCTAAAAAAGACTCGGCGAAAAGCCCCATGAAAAAACCGGGCAAGACGACCACCGCGAAGCCCAAACCTCGGACCGGTTCGCTGCTCAAGTCCATGACCCTGGCGACGGTGAGTCTGGCGGACGCGCTGCGGCTGCTCTCGCTGCCCCGAGTGGTCGGCACCGATCCAGACAATGGACAGGAGATCACCGCGCAGAACGGGCGCTACGGTCCGTATCTGAAGCGGGGCACGGACTCCCGCTCGCTGACCGACGAAGAACAGATCTTTACCATCACCCTCGACGAGGCGCTCAAGGTCTACGCTGAGCCCAAACGCCGGGGACGGCAAGCCAGCGCCAAGCCACCGCTGCGCGAGCTGGCCCCGGATCCGGTGACCGGCAACCCGATGGTCGTCAAGGAGGGCCGCTTCGGGCCGTACGTCACCGACGGCGCGGGTGTGAACGCATCGCTACGCAAGGGGGACAGCGTGGAGACGCTCACCGATGAGCGCGCCGCTGAGCTGATCGCCGACAAACGCGCCAAAGGGGTCACCGCGCGGCGCTCCTGAGGGCCGGCGCGTGGCACTATGGGGTGATGAGCGAGCCGACGTCAAACGCCTTGTTCGGGACCGACGGCACCGAGTTGCCCGATTCGTCGGGCCTCACCGGCTGGCGCGACGCGCCCGGGTTGCCGCCGTTGTCGCTGCCCGCCATCCCGGACCTCAACATGACCCGAGAGGCGATCGCCGCCGCATTCAGTGCGGATGACCACGGGTCGATGGAGCACCGGTCGATACGGCACGACCATGACACGACGCCCGTGCCGCGCCCCGCCACTCCCCCGACCAGTGCCGCCCCAGCCACTGCCCCTCCAGCCACTGCCTCTCCAGCCGCGGCCGCCCCGGTCAGGGCACCAGCCAAGGCACCGGTCCAGCAAACGCGACGGCTCGTCGCCGCGGCGCCCCCACCGACGCAACCGCCGACGCACGGACCCGGCAACGCGCGTTTTCGCCCGCCGGTGGCAATCGAGTCCAGCGGCCGGTCCAGCGGCGGGTCAAGCGGCGGGTCAAGCGGCGGGTCAAGCGGCCGCTCGAGCGGCGGATCCAGCACTGCCGGGCAGTTTGGTGACTTCCGGCGCCGCATCAGCCTGCCGACCCCCCGCTTGGCGCTGCCGGCCAGCGCCGATGGGGGCGCGGCGGTCTTCTTCCTCATCGCGTCGGTCATAGCCCTGGTGCTGACGTACAGCGTCATCATGGGGATCGTGGACTCGCTGGTCAGACTTTTTCAGTAACCGCGCTGAAGGGCGTGCATCGGCGTATGGCAGACTACGCGCTTTAGTCCATCCGCGCGCGGGGGAGCTCTGATGCGTGCTGTCGTGACTGTGCTTTCGCTGGCTACTGTGTCACTGGCCACGGTGTTAGTTGCCGCCAGTTGCGGGGCGGGGGCCGGGAAACCCGATCAGGCCATCGCGCCATTGGGGTCAGCGACCAGCGCACCGGACGATCCGATCCCGTCGGTGCGCAATCCCCAGGATCTCACCGCCATCCAGCCGTGCCTGCTGCTCACCCCAGCACAGCTTGACGCCAACCACATCGACCAGCCCGGCACGCCCAAGGCTGCCCTGGGCAACACCGGATGCGAGTGGAGCGACACGGGGCACACCCGCGAGTTCGCCGTGTTCGTGGACATCGGCCACGACGTGCTGCGCAATGTCTACAGCCAGCGGGACACGATCCCGGTGCTCGAGGTGACCACTGTGGCGGGGCAGCCCGCAATCCGCACCAAGGACGACGTGGACGGCGCCAGCTGCTACTTCCGGGTCGCCACGGCCGACACCCAGACGCTGATCGTCCGGTTCACCTCGCTGCGCCAGGATCACGCCGATCCGTGCGGCCCGGCGAAGACCTTCACCGAGGCCGTCGTCGGCAACCTGCCACCGCTGAAGGGCTGAGCACGGAACCTGCCCAGTGGGGCGTTGTGGCAGACTTCACCCGAGCCGCTGACGGTAGGTGAGAGGAACACCACGATGAGTGAGCAGAGCTGGTTCGCTGATGCCACCCCGCCGGGCACCCAGGATGTGAGCTCGATCCTGCTCGAAGGCGCCCAGCGTTTTCAGCTCGAGCCGGACCAGGCCCCACCGGCGATCGCCAACTTTCGCCAGGCCGCCCAGCGAATGCGGGACCTGATGGTTGAGGCCGTCCGGCTGACCAATGTCCCGGCGCCGGGTCTCGACGCGGTCAGCCTCAATGCGGCACTGGAGATCGGGCGGTGGGCTGGCAATGACGAGCCGGGCTCGCTACGCTGGGCGCTGGATTCCGGAGCAATCCAGCTGGAACAGAGCGCCGAGGCCTTGGAGCAGTCACTAGCCAGCTACCAGAGCACCGACGAGGCCAACGCGGCCCAGCTGCGCGGGTCGGAGCTGTAGTGCGCCGCCTCCCGGTTGCGCTGCTTCTCGCCGCCGCGCTGGCGGGCTGCTCAGCGGGTGGCGCGCCGCCCACCAGCCCGACACCTGCGGCGTCGGCCGACCCGATCCCGCCGGTGCGCCAGCCCGCGAATCTGGCCGGCACGCCGCCCTGTGCGCTGCTCACCCCGGCGCAGCTGACAGCCAACCGGATCGACCTGCCCGGCCAGCCCAAGGACGTCCTGGGCGCCCCCGGCTGCGAGTGGGACAACACCGCGCATACCCGCGAGATCAGGATCTACGTGGACCTCGGCAACGACGTGCTGCACAACGTCTATGCCCAGCGAGCCAGCTTCCCGGTCTTCGAAGTCACTCAGGTCGCCGGACATCCAGCCATCCGAACCAAGAACAACGCGGCCAGCACTAGCTGCTTTTTCCACGTCGCCGCTGCGGACAAGCAGACGTTCGTGGTCACGTTCACGTCGTTGGGGCAGGGGTTGGAGGAGCCGTGTGGGCCAGCCCGGGCGCTCGCGGAAGCCGTCATGAGCAACTTACCGCCACTCAAGAGCTAGGGAGACACCGATGGGGACGGACATCGACTACAGCACCGTCTCACACGAGACGATCTACCAGCATATCACCGGCGGGCTGGGCGGCACCGGGATGATGGACGCGAGCCAGGGCTGGCGCAGCGTCGCCGCGCAACTGCAGGAGATCCAAAGCCTGGTGGACCAGGCGGTGCGCGGGATTGGCATCGCACAGCGGGGCGCGGCGGCCGACGCGGCGACCCAGGCGACGACGGCGCTGATGCCGTGGGTCACCGAGACCGCC
>JBOHFJ010000325.1:0-5473 GCA_050699655.1 Pseudonocardiaceae bacterium | reverse complement strand
TCTGCCCGCCCGCCCCGTAGACGGTCAGCGGGTGCCCGAGCACCGCCTGAATGACGAATCGGTTGAGCACTGTGCCGAAGACCGCGTCATAGTCGAACCGGGTGGCCAGCCGGGGGTCTTGCGCGGTCTGATCGGTCCGCTGGCCGTAGACTACACCCTGGTTGAGATCGGTTGCGCGCAATCCCCAGTTCCGACAGCCGAACTCGATGTTGTGACTGTCATGCACCTTCGAGAGATGGTAAAACGAACCCGGCTTCTTGGGGAAGAGCATCCGGTCGGTGCGTCCGTTGTGCTCAACGGTGAGCCAGCCCTCCTCAATGTCAATGTTCGGGGTGCCGTACTCCCCCATGGTGCCAAGCTTGACCAGATGAATATCGCGGTTCACCTCGGCGATCGCGAACATCACGTTCAGCGTGCCGGTAACATTGTTCGATTGGGTGTACACCGCGTGCCTGCGGTCGATCATCGAGTATGGCGCGGAGCGCTGCTCGGCGTAGTGCACGATCGCGTCGGGACGGAATCGGCGCACGGCGTCCAAGGTGAACTCGGCGTCACACAAGTCGCCGACGAAGAGCTCAAGCTGCCTACCCGAGACTTCCCGCCAGGCTCGCACCCGGTGGCGCAGCGGCTCGATGGGCACCAGGCTCTGCAGTCCCAGCTCGTCGTCGTAGGAGCGCCGGGCGAAGTTGTCCAGCACGGCGACGTCGTGGCCCTGATCCGAGAGGTGCAACGCGGTCGGCCAGCCCAGATAGCCGTCACCACCAAGAATGAGAACCCGCACCTGATGTTCCTCCCGCCGGGGGTGAGTGAATGAGATTGCTTATCAGATGGACCCAGCCAGCACCAACAACGGCTCCGCGACACCACCGCGCGACGACGATCCTCCTCTGCGAGGATGAGCCGGTGCTCCGATCGCTCGCCCGCTACCCACTGGCACGGTTGTTCACCAGGTTCGCCGCCGGCACGGTTGTCGCCACAGGGTGCAGCCAGCTGACGTTCGTGCTGTTGTTCGGTGTGCTCGCAACCTCAGCCTCGGTCTCCGGTGCGGGGGCTTTCCTGGCCGGAGCGATACCGAACTTCCTCATCCACCGGTTCTGGACGTGGCGCCGCCGCGGCCCCGTCACGATACGCCGCGAACTGCTGCCCTACCTGGCGGTGGTCGCGTGCAACGGCCTGGTGGCAATCGGCATCACCACCGGGGTGGATCGGCTCCTCGGCGGTGCCATCGGCGACCACGCGGTGCGCACCGCCATCCTTGACGCCGCCTTCACCCTTAGCTACCTGCCACTCTTCGTGCTCAAGTTCGCCTTGCTGGATCGGCTGGTGTTCGGTTCTGGGGCCAGCTGGGCTCCCCATCGGCGACGTGCCCACGACTGCCCCCAAGACTCCCGCGCCCAGGTGCCTACCAGCACCCGAGCGTAACGCATCCCGTACAGGAAGTTGTTGCCTTTCTTGGTCTTGCCCGCGGTGCGGCCCAGCATTGTCATGGGTTGTTCCAGCACCCGGTAGCCGTGCGCGATCACCCCGAGCAGCAGCTCGGAAGCTTGGTACTGGGCCTGCGACAGCGTGAGGACCCCGGTCAGCTCGGCTTTCATGGCGCGAAAACCGAAGCAGGTGTCGGTCAACCGCCGCCGGGTCAGCACGCTGGCCAGCGTCGCGAACACATGCACCCCGAGATGGCGCACCGGGTCAGAGGTCTCCCGCCGGCCCAGTGCCCGCGAGCCGGTGACGAAGTCGGCCTCATCATCGATCAACGGCTGTAGCAGCAGCGGCAGCTCGGACAGGTCGTACTGACCGTCGGCATCGGTGGTGACGATGTAGCGGGCGCCGCCGCGGCGGGCCAACGCATAACCCAGCCGCAACGCCGCGCCCTGGCCCCGGTTGGTTACCAGCTCGCAGACCCGGACACCGTGGCGGCGAGCCACCTCCGCCGTACCGTCGGTGCCGCCGTCGACGATCACCAAAGTGTCCACCGGCAGCCCGCAACTCCTCGGGGGGATGGCGGCGAGCACCGCACCGATGCAGTCTTGCTCGTGGTAAGCCGCGATGAGCACCACAACCGGGGCGAACCGGACCTCGCCTTCGGCCCGGATGAACTCACTCACCGTGGCGGTGTCCATCGCATCGGGGTAGGGCCGCATCGGCGGACGCAGTTTGAGCCGCGGGCCCGGCCTGCGCAGCGGACCGGTGATGGCGGTGAGTCCGAGCACCCCCGCCATCGGCAGCAACACCAATCCGGGTAGCTGGTAGCGCCAGGAGAACTCAAAAGCCGCCGAGGTCATTAGCACCGTGACACCGAGCCCAGACACCAGCAGGCTCGCGGCGCGGATCCCGGATCGGCGCGCGTTGCCGATCCCGAACCCGCCGAGCAGTCCGATCATCAAGCCCAGGCCGAGCAGCGGACCGGGGGTGTACCCGACGGTGAGCTGGTAGCCCCGCAGCAGCCGCGCCAACGCCCGGTTGACGCTGATCGGCACGCCACCGAACTCGAAGGCCCGGGCCTGGACCAGCTGCTGGATCCCCCAGTAGGGATAGGAGGTCTGGAAGTGCCACCGGTCCACCGGCACGTCGTTCACGTCGTCGAGGCGGGCCGGGCGGAAACCCTTCAGGAAGTCCCGCAGAATGGCCACCGTGAGATCTCGTGGCTGCTGGGCGAACACCGTACGGGCGAAGGCAGCTTGGAGGGCGTCCAGCGACTCGCCGGGCGGCAACAGGGCGGTCATGACCGGCGAGGCGGGATCGTGGACGTAGAAGTCGACGCCCAGGCGGTGCTCACGTGGCTGCGCCGGGCACAGCACGCGCTCCGGCACCGGGAGTCGGGCGCAGTCGGCGATGACCGCGGCGCGCCCGTAGACCACGCCGTCGCTGGCGCCACTGACGCCCCAGGCACCGGTGGTGATCCGGTAATAGCCAGCGTAACTGGTGATCAGCACCACAAACCCGACGGACAGCGCCGCCGCTCGCAGTCCGATCCGCCGCCAACCGGCCCGGCTAGCCCACAGCGACCCGGCGACGATCAGGTAGGCCAGCGCGGGAACTAGCAAGGGGACCCCGACCAGCCGGACGACGACCGCGACGCCGATCAGGGCGCCCGCGCCGGCGGCGTGCCACGGGCTGGGCAACCCACGCCAGGTCAGCACCCAGATGATCACTATCAGCAGCGCCTGGAACCAGACATCGGGCATGATGTTCTGCTCGATCTGCGCTTGGTAGGCGTCGAGCAGCACCGGAGCGCTCGCCAGCGCGGCCAGCCAGCGCCGGGCACCGTGCCGCAGCGACAGCTGGTAGATGAGCACCGCGATGCCCAGCCCGAGCAGGTGCTGCGCCACGGCCACCCCGCGCAGGCCACCGAGGGGCAGCAGGAGGTCCAGGATGAGGTCGTACCCGATCGGACGCAGCCCGTCGGGTCGCAGCTCGTGGAGGTTGTCCAGGTAGCCGAAGGAGTCGATGTAGAGAATCGCGGGCTGGTAGGCCAGCACGGTGAAGACCCGCAAACCGGTGCCCAGCGCGAGCAGCGCCAGCAGCATCCAGTGCCGGCGCAGCCAGCCCGGCACACGGGAAGCCACCCTGAGGGCGCCGGACTCGGGAGCGCCCGTCTCCGGCCGGGCCAGCAGACCCGTCACCGCTGGGCTCCGCCTGTCCCCGCGAAGTCCTGCCACACTGTGGCCAGCCCGTCATGCAGCGAGACCGTGGGCCGGTAGCCCAACCGCTCGCGGGCGCGACTGATGTCGACGATCACTGCGGGCATCTCGCCGGGCTTGGCGGCGACGTGCTCGGCCGGCAGCGCGCGACCGGTGACCGTGCGCACCGCGGCCAAGAGCTCCAACATGGTCACCGATCGGCCCGAGCCGATGATCACGGTGCCGGTGCAGCGCCGGTCCCATGCCGCGAGCACGGCGGCCACCGCGTCATCGACGTGGACGAGGTCGCGTCGCTGCCGCCCGTCGCCATAGATCTGCACCCCCCGGCCGGCCAGCGAAGCGCGCATCATTCGCGCCACAATACTGTCCTTACGCCCCATTCCCGGACCGTAGATGTTGGTGAAGCGCAGCGCGCAGGTGGCCATGCCGTAGGCGCCCGCGTAGCCGCACAGCAGCATCTCGCCGGCCGCCTTGGTGGCGCCGTAGGGGGTTAGCGGGCACGGCGGGATCGCTTCGTCGATGGTGGCGTGGCCGACGTCACCGACCACCGCGTTGGTGGACGCCATGATGAACCGCTCAATGCCGGCGCGGCGGCAACCCTCGAGCAGATCTTGGGTCACCGCGACGTTCACCTGGTAGGTCGCACCCGGATGCTCCACCGAGCGCAGCACCGAGGTGATGGCGGCCAAGTGCACCACGCCAGCCACATCCCCGCCCGCCAGCGCGTCGGCGATCACCCCTGGCTCGGTGAGCTCACCTACGATGCTGCGGACCGCTGGGTCGGGATGCGCGCCGCGGTCCACCACGGTGACCGGGTTGCCCCGCTCGACGAAGGCGGCCACGGCGGCCCGGCCGACGAAGCCGGCTCCCCCGGTGATCACGACCCGACCGGTGCGGGCTAGTGGAGTGGCCATCGGCGCGGAGTTGGTCATCGCCGTCGGAGCCGTCACTCCACGACGGCCCGCAACGCCTCGCCAAGCTCGCCCGCCTCACCAGGCGACATCTCGACGACGAGCCGCCCACCGCCTTCGAGCGGAACGCGCATCACGATGCCCCGTCCCTCCTTGGTCACCTCGAGGGGACCGTCTCCGGTCCGGGGCTTCATGGCCGCCATAGCCTGCTCCTCCGTCTCTTTCGTCACCGCATGTGGCCACGCGACACCAGTGACCCCCTGCATTCTCCCTTACCGGCTCCGGCGCTCCACAAGTAACCGGTGCGGAGCTCAGCTAGCGCCGCGGCGGAAGCAGCCGACGAGGTGGTCATCGACCATTCCGGTGGCCTGCATGAGCGCATGGCAGGTGACCGGACCGACGAAGGTGAAACCCCGGCGACGCAACGCGCGGGCCATCGCCCGCGACTCGCGGGTCTGGGCCAGCACATCGGCAACGGTGCGGGGCGCGAGGCGCCCAGCGGAGTCGGGCGCGTGGGACCAAAGCAGGGCGTCCAGATCCTCACCCAGCGCGCTGACCACTCGGGCATTGCGCACCGTCGCCTCGATCTTGGCGCGGTTGCGGACGATGGACTCGTCAGCGAGCAGGCGCGTGACATCGTCGTTGGTGAACGCGGCGACCGTCGCTGGGTCGAAACCGGCGAAGGCGCGGCGGAAGGCCTCCCGTTTGCGCAGGATCGTCAGCCAGGACAGACCCGACTGGAACGCCTCCAGGCTGAGCCGCTCGAACAGGGCGCGCGTGCCATGAACCGGCACCCCCCACTCGTCGTCGTGGTACGCACGATAGTCGAGGGCCGGTCCCGCCGCCCACGGGCAGCGTGAGCGGCCATCCGATCCCAGCACTGCGCCAATCATGGGCCCACTGATTGGCGCAGGGCTGGGG
>JBOHFJ010000324.1:0-5492 GCA_050699655.1 Pseudonocardiaceae bacterium | reverse complement strand
CCGATAGCCACTCGTCCTGGGCGGCTGCGTCCTTGCTGGAGAGCAGGCGGTAGCCGTCCTCCGTGCCGATGATGGCCTCAGGCGTGAACAGGTGCCGGGGCGTGGCGGCGAACGCCTCGACCCACTTCTTGTCGCGCAGGTGTCCTTGGTCGGTCAGTGTGGTGACGAGGGCGGCGAGCCTAGGCTCCCAGTCTGCGGTGGTCATGCGGTTTCGCCGGTGAGCTGACGGGCGATGGCGTCGGCAATGGGCAAACCTGTCTCGTGCTCCAACCAGCCCCACTGGGAGTTGGCCCCGGCCTCCAAGAACCACCACTGTCCACTGTCGTCGACGGTGAAGTCGAAGCAGGCGAAGGACAGCCCGAAATGCTTGAGGTAGGCGGCGACGCCTTCGGCGATGTGGTCAGGCGTCTCGACCGGCTCATACGACAAGGACGGGTAGTCCGCCCTCCAGTCCATGTATGCCGCTTGCGAGCCGGCGTGGATCGCGACCGAGAAGCAGTCCCGGCCGACGGCGACCAGACGGATGTCGTGGGCCTTGTTGACGAACACCTGGAACTGGCAGGGGCTCAGCGCGATCGAGGCGTCATCCAACTCGTCTGGCCCGACCAGAGTCGCGTAGACCAGTCTCACCTGGTTGTCCGCGTGGAGGAACGCTGAGGTCAAGGGCTTGTAGAGCACCTTGCCGAACTGCCGGGCGAACGCCCGCGCCTCAGACCCGATCGACGTGACCAGAGTGGGCGGGACGGCGAGCCCAAGTTGGGCGGCGACCTGAATCTGAGCCATTTTCAGCTCGGCGTCGGCGACGCGAGAGGGGTGGTTGACGAACGGGACCGGCAGGCTGGAGATCAGCCCACCGAGGCCCTGCCGGGCTTCGGCGACCGCGAACCGCCGGTGCTGTCCGTCGAGGTGGGCCGGCATGCGGAAGCTGGCCGGGCGCCGCCAGTAGACGGCCGTGATGTCGGACAGCGGCAGGTCACACCGCCCATCCGAGAGCCGCCCGGCCCAAGCGGGGCCTGGGCCGGTGGCGGTGAACGACAGCGTCTCGGGAAAGTCGCCCAGGTCCATCCGCGCGTAATCGGCCCCGCGCTGGTCGATGGCCTGGCAGACGCGGGTGGCGGTGTCGTCGTCATGCGCGGACAGGACCAGGACCGTCACCGTCAGTCTTCCTCCTCCCGCTGGACGGGGTCTTGGCGGACCACGACCGTGCCGTCTTTATTGAGGTAGGTAGCCTCAAGCTCGTTGATCGTTCGGTAGGTCTTGCCGTGCTTGCCGGCGTGGACCGGGGTGACGGCGAAGCGCAGGCCGAACGGCGCCGGCCCCTCCTGAGTGGACGGCGCGGGCTCGTGGACGATGTCGTCCCGGCTGTTGTCTGGGCTGGTCAGCAGTAACCGGTCCAGGACGGCCATGACGGGGTCGGCAGCGGGCATCCGAAGCTTCCCTTCGATCCGTGACTCTAGGCGTCCTACCTCTCACCCTCGCGCATCCGGGCTGGGGACGGTAGAGGGGGCTCCAATTGGCGGGCAGAGAGCGGGCAGCGCAGTGGAGACGTCAAGGAAGTCGCCCGCTGGGACGGTCTGAGGCTGGTCGCGGATCGGCCGGACGAGTCCGAAGACTTCTCACCACTGGTCGCCGTGCTCAGTCTTGTTGGGCACTACTGCGGCCGAGAAAAACGGTGATCCGCTCGTCCAACTCGCGCAGGTGCGGCGAGCCGGCGCACAGCGGCCGGGCTTGCCGTTGCAGTGTACGCAGGCGGTCGAGGGTGCGGGCGGAGTTGACCTGCGCGGCGGTCCGCAGCGCATCCCGGCCCAGCGCGGCGGCCTGCTCCAGATCACGGGCGGCAAGATGAGTACCGGCGAGGTCGATCTGCGCGTGACATCGCCCCCGAACACGCCAGGGCTCGCGGTCCCGCAACGCCACGGCACTGAGCTTGATGGCTTGCGCAAACTCACCGATGTCACTCAAACACTTGGCGACGCTCAGCGCGTGCGCGGCTTGGGTGTAGAGGCCCAGCCACGGGGGCTCGTCCTCGGGGCGCACCGACTCATAGCGCCGCTGGGATTCCAACACCGCGTGGCGGGCCGCCCTGACGTCTCCGGACAGGGCGAAACCGCGCGCTTCCAGCGCATACAGGTCGGCGGCCAACGCCGGGGTGACCGTGCCCTGGGTGACGGCCAGTCCGGCCCGAGCCAACGCCACCCCTTGACGCCCATTGCGGAGCCGATCATCTTCGGTGAGTGCGTTCTGCCCGATCTGCACCGTCATGGAGCTCATCTCACTGAGCACGTTGGCAGCGTAGAGCCGGTCGCCCGCCGCCATCGCCAGGTCAAGCCCCTGAATGAAGTAACGCTGCGCCAACGCGGGCCGGCCCACATCAGCCGCCGTGAAACCAGCCAACTTCGTGGCCTGCGCGACCGCGATCAGCAAAGCCTTGCCGGTCTTGTCCGAGTAGGTGCCGTGCAGGAGTTGGTTGGCCTCCCGGTGCAGCAGCGACACCACCTGCTCACGCAACCGCCCCGCGCCATAGCGGTAGTCAAGCTGACGCAGGTGGGTCACCTGCTCGGTGAGAATCGCCACCTCGGCCAAGCCCACCCGCCGGCCCGCCACCCGCGCGGTACTCCCGGCTGGTGGCACGGTGAGGGCGAACAGCGCGGGCTCGGCGAAGGCCCCCGCGCTGAACACGGAACCCACCAGCAACTTCCGTCGGCGCATGTCCTGTCCCGACAACTCGACAACCGTGCGAAGCGTCCCGTCCAGTGTCCCAGAACACCTCAAGCCATCATAGGGATCCTCAGCCACCGGAGCGCGATCCGCGAACCCACACTCTGTGACGCTGACCTCGCGGCACAGCCGCCGCGACAGCACCTGGGCCACCAACCGGGGCACCGGCCACCGCGGCTGGGCACCCTCCAGCATCCGCCGCACCGACGTCGTGTTCGTCCCGACCTGCGCCTCCTCCGCGGCGCCCAAGGCCACCACCGCGCGAGCCAGTCCGGTGTGGCTCAACCCCGCCTCATCCACCAACACCCGCAGCGCGTTGTTGCCAGCCGCCGCACTCCCACTGCCCACAATGCCCCCATAGCCGCCGTCACTCGAACGCGGCCCATCATCACCGGTCATGCGACACCCTGTAAAGCCACGACGTGAAGTGACACAGAAGTGGGACCCCGGCCGCCAACCGGAACCATCACCACACCATATCAACTAACCACGCGCGCAACCACGCGTTTCACTAACCACACCGGTCCATCGCCACCGGCGAAGAAACCCAGAATGCCCACCGCGACCCCCATCGCGCCATCCGCCAAGGAGGTACCACACCGTGCACCTCGACTCGCCAGAAACCACGAGCTTCCCGCAACCCCAGTCGTTCTTCTGGCTGCCCATCGATAGCAAGCTCCACGCGGCCGGGATCCACGACCAAAACCTGCCCCCCGGCAAGATAATCACCACATTCTGCGGGCGCCAACTAACGCGAACACAAGTGACCGACGCCGAGTGGCGATGGCCGGTCTGCCCTGAATGCTGGCCCGCCGCCGAAACACGCCTCGGGCTACAAGCGTCCACGATACCCAGTACTAGAGGCGACCAGACGTGAGCGCGACGAGTGAATCAACCACCGGTATCCCGAATACCGAGAAGCCCGGCTGGTGGCTCGTGCCGCCATGGCCCGCGCACGCAAGCCTATGCGATGTGGTGCGCCACTTCCTGCGCTCCGCACCGAGGGACAACGCCAGCGTCGCCGAAAAGCTAGCCTACTGCAAGGGGTACCTGGCTGCCATCGAAGCAGCGCCAACACATGAGCTGAAATACGACCAAAATTGGCGCTGGTACGAAGATTTGCACGACTCCATTGGCCGCTGCGTCACAATATACCAGAATGAACGCGCCACTGAAATCCAGCAGGCCAACCGCGATGTCCAGTCGTTGCGGCCGGCAGCACCAGCACCACATGCCGCACCAACACCCCAGGAACAAGCGTCGTGATCCGGCAAACGCGCGAGCTGTCGGCCGCCTTGCCCAAACTCAATCAAGCAGCGCCAAACGTAGATCAGCAACGCTCCACGGAACCAAGATCCCCGAACCTGGCGCAACTGCTCACGTCAAGGCAGGCAGGCGGGTACGTAGTCAGACCCGGCTTGATATTTTTTCCATTCATCGAGGGTGAGGTTCCTTCTGACGATGTCGCAGACGTGCCTCAGCGCCCACGGGCCGTCGAAAGGTTCCACGAAGACACCTGAGCCGCTCACGGCGAGTCGACTCTTGTCCGACGTGAACGCAAAATCGCGGAGCGACCAAGGCTCGCTTACGGTTCCTCTGAGAACAACATCGCGCACACCCCAAACAGATATTTCTTCGTTGCTGCTTTGGCGGTTGTAGGGGTTTCGTATATTCTGTATCGCGAGAAGGGAACCGTCCAGGCTGAATTCCATCTGACTACTGCCTACCGGAATTCGGCGAGAATCGAATTTCCCCGCACTCAGGTCCCAGAATCTGATCTCGTCCGGACCGCCAATACTCAACCATTTACCATCCGGACTGAAGATCATTAATTGCTCATCTTCAGACCGAAGAAGAGTGGGGCCAATGCGTTCACTGAAATTGGTGTCCCACAGCAGAATTTTACCATCGGAACTACTCGCAGCAATATATCGACCCCCTGGGCTGACCACCAGTTCTCTTGCGGTGTAGCCCTCGGGTAACGGGATCCTCGACACCTCAGCGCGCTTCTTGGTGGACCAGACAATAATTTCAGATTTATCGGCACACGCCAAGAAATCACCGCTCTGATCAAAAGAGAGCTGGAGCACATCGCCGCGGTTCCCCTCGATGGACACCTCAGAGACAGGTAAGGATGAGACGTCAAACAAGTGGATTTTTTGCCTTTTAGCATCCACGGAAGCGTAACGCAGGCCATTCCGACTGAGATCGGAGACTCTGTTCACGCCCGACTCGTCGTTCACAGGATTTCGCACGATGACCGGCCCGGAATTTGAATTCTTGATTGAATAGATAGTCACCTTACCGGCGGAGGCGACGGTGAGGTGATCATTGTCGGGCTGGACCGCGACCCGGATTGCCTGGTCGCCTGCCTCCCGGATTGCCTCGTCGCTTGCCTCGTAGACGGGGATTCCGCGATGCAGGCGGGTGTCGATGAGTGTGATGACGCCGACATTGTCGACGGAAGCAATCATGTTTCCGTCCGGACTCAGACTGAACGTACTCGCTAGCGCGACGACTTCCCTATTTTTCAAGCTGTAGACGGAGATCGGCATCCGGCGCGCCACGTCGTAGAGCACTATACCGCCCGTAACTTCCGCGGCCGCGAGGCTACCGTTAGGAGTGAAGGACAGCTCGGCAGGGTTAACCTCGGTCATTCACCGAGATCTGAAATGATCTGTGCCGGGTGGGTGTTTTGATGCGCGAAAAGTGCCTCTGAGCTGCGATAATGAGGGTCTTCGAGGTCCTTGATACCGCAGACGCGAGAGGCACTT
>JBOHFJ010000323.1:0-5544 GCA_050699655.1 Pseudonocardiaceae bacterium | reverse complement strand
CGATCGCTTTGCCGTTGCGGCGGGTGCGGGCGTCGGCAACGACGATCCGGTAGTACGGCTGGCGAATCCTGCCGAGCCGCATGAGCTTGATCTTGACAGCCACGGGGCGAGCTACTCCTGTCAACGCGCGAGTGTTCATGGTGAGCGCGCGGCCCGTGGTGGGGGCACGGACCGACGGTGCTCGCGAGGTCAGCGGTCGCGACTCGATCAGAGGGCTCGCCGCGACAACAGCATCCTATTGTGCCAGAGCCGTCCTGCCGACGTCCTGACGCCCCGTGCTACCCGTCCACAACCGGGCGGGAGCGCGGGAGCCGGACACTCCGGTCGAACTCAGCCGGGCACCGCACCCTGGGTGATCAGCAGGAGCCCGATCGCGGGCAGGAAGTTGTTCGCTTGGTGCGCGACGATGCTGGCCAGTAGGTTGCCGGTGAACAACCGGGCCAGCCCGATCGGCAGTGCGACCACCACCAGCAGCGGGGTGCGCAGCAGCTCCAGGTGCGCGAAGGAGAACAGCACCGTGGTCAGCCCAAAGATCACCCAACGGTTCCACCGCCAGTACTCCAGCGCCCGCCACAGCACACCACGGTAGATCACCTCCTCGCACACCGGCGCGAGGAGCCACACGACGAAGAACAGGGTGAGCCCCAACCCGAGTGACAGCCGCTGACCACCGAACACCTCCCCCACCGTCGAGTTCGCCTGGCCTGAGCCCACCCAGCGCGCCCAGAGCGCGCCGGCCGGCAGAGTGATGACCATGCCGCCGATGCCCAGCGCCAAGCCCACGCCGACGTCACGCGGTCGCCATTGCACCGACAGCTGGGCGCGTAACCGGTGCGCCAGGTTCCCCTGACCCCGGACGAGGAGCCCAGCGCCAGTCACCGCCACCACGGCGGCCACCACTGTCGGCACCACGAGCACGATCACCAGCGCGCCACCTGACAAGCGCGGAGCAACAGGACCCGCGCCACCGTGCCGGACGGCCAGCACGAAGGGAAGCAGGACCAGCACCGACACCACCAGGAAGGTCACTTCAGCGGCCACGGCACAGGCGAGCATGAGCCAACCGCGACGGGTATCGGGTATCACCTTGGGCACCACAGCGCTCACAGCACCCGCCCGCGCAACAGCAGCAACACCGGGTCCCGCAGGGTATCGGTGTCCAGCCGAGGGTCGGTGCGCGTGACCAGCAGGTCCGCCGGAGCGCCGGGCACCAGGCCGGGAACGCCCAGCCAGTCCCGGGCCGCCCAGCTTGCCGCAGCCAGCGCTTGTACCCCGGACAGCCCGACGGTGCGCAACGCGGCGATCTCATCGACCAGCCGGCCGTGCTGGATGCCACCACCAGCGTCACTGCCGGCATAGACCGGGATCCGCGCCTCGACGGCGGCCCCGACGGTGTCCCGGACCTGAGCGTGCAGCGCACGCATGCGCGCGGCGTAGCGCGGGTACTTGGCGGCGCGCTCCGCGATCCCGGGGAACATCTCGATGTTGATCAGTGTGGGCACCAGGGCGGTCCCGCGCGCGGCCATCTCGGTGATGGTGTCGGCGGACAGACCGGTGCCATGCTCGATGCAGTCGATGCCGGCGGCGAGCAGACCTGGCAGCGCCTCGGCGCCGAAGACGTGCGCGGTGACCCTGGCCCCAGCGGCGTGCGCGGCAGCGACCGCCTCGACCAGCACATCATCGGGCCACAGCGGCGCGAGGTCGCCGCTGTGGCGGTCGATCCAGTCACCGACCAGCTTGACCCAGCCGTCCCCGGCCGCCGCCTGCTCCCGCACCGCCTCCGGAAGCAGGGCAGGCTCATCCAGCTCCACGCCGATAGCCTGGATGTAACGCTTGGGGCGGGCCAGGTGACGGCCGGCCCGAATGATCCGCGGCAGGTCGACCCGGGCCTGCAACGGACGGGTGTCGATCGGGACTCCGCAATCCCGGATGAGCAGGGTGCCGGCATCCCGGTCGGCGGCGGCCTGCTCGGCGGCCTCGGCCAGGCTCACCGGCCCCCGCGCCCCGAGACCAACGTGGCAGTGCGCATCCACCAAGCCGGGTAGCACGTAGCCACCGTCGCAGACCGTGATCGCACCGGGCACCGGCTCGGCACTGATCACCCCATCGGACACCCACACCTCGCCGGGTTCCCCGGCGGGCAGCAGCACCCCACGCAAGTACAGGGCCTGGGGGGCTCCCGTCATTTCTTGATCATTTCTTGCGGAACAGTTTCGACGGATCGAAATCGGGCGGCGGTTGATCCAGGCCGGACAGACTGGACAGGTCGGGCATGCCTCCCGGCAACCCCCCCGGCAGGCCGCCGCGCGTCTTCGGCGGCGTCGGGCCCCGCCCCTTGCCCTTGCCCTTGCGGTTCTTGCGGCCGCGTCGTCCCGGGCCGGCCCCGGGGAAACCGAGCCGGCCGGCCATCTGCTGCATCATCTTGCGAGCCTCGAAGAACCGCTCGACCAGCTGATTCACCTCGCTGACCGCCACGCCCGAGCCCCGGGCGATGCGCTGCCGCCGAGAAGCATTGATGATCTTCGGATTGGCCCGCTCAGCGGGGGTCATGCCGCGGATGATGGCCTGCAGCCGATCCAGCTGCGTGTCATCGACCTGGGCCAGTTGCTCTTTCATCCCCGCCGCGCCGGGCAACATCCCGAGCAGGTTGGCGATCGGCCCCATCTTGCGGATGGCCTGCATCTGCTCGAGGAAGTCCTCCAGGGTCAGCTCACCACTGCCGATCTTGGCAGCGGTCTGCTCGGCCTGCTCGGCGTCGAAGGCCTGCTCGGCCTGCTCGATCAGGGTGAGCAGATCGCCCATGCCCAGGATCCGGCTGGCCATCCGGTCCGGGTGGAAGACGTCGAAATCTTCCAGTTTCTCCCCGTTGGAGGCAAACAGGATAGGCGCACCGGTGACCTGCCGGACCGACAGCGCGGCGCCACCGCGAGCGTCGCCGTCCAGCTTGGTCAGCACCACGCCGGTGAAACCGACACCGTCGCGGAAAGCCTCGGCGGTCGTCACCGCGTCCTGGCCGATCATGGAGTCGACGACGAACAGGATTTCGGTGGGCTCCACCGCCTCGCGGATGTCGACGGCCTGGCGCATCATCTCGGCATCAATGCCCAGCCGGCCGGCGGTGTCCACGATGACGATGTCGTGCTGGCGGGCCCGGGCCTCGGCCACGCCGCGGCGTGCGACATCGACTGGGTCACCGGCCCCCTGATCCAGCTCCGCGTTCTGACCCGTCGCTTGCGCGCCCCGATGGGGCGCGAAAACCCGCACCCCGGCCTGCTCGCCCACTATCTGTAACTGGGTGACCGCGTTGGGTCGCTGCAAGTCCGCCGCGACGAGCAGCGGGGTGTGGCCCTGGTTGCGCAGCCAGCGGGCGAGCTTGCCGGCCAGCGTCGTCTTGCCAGCACCCTGCAGGCCAGCCAGCATGATCACAGTCGGGGGCGACTTGGCCAGCTCGAGCCGCCGAGTCTGCCCGCCCAGGATGCCGACGAGCTCCTCATTGACAATCTTGATGACCTGCTGCGCGGGGTTCAGCGCACCGGAGACCTCCGCACCCTTGGCGCGCTCCTTGATCTGCCCGACGAACTGGCGGACCACCGGCAGCGCGACGTCGGCCTCCAGCAGCGCGATGCGGATCTCGCGGGCGGTGGCGTCGATGTCGGAGTCGGAAAGCCGGCCCTTGCCGCGCAGACCGGACAACGCTGACATGAGCCGGTCGGAGAGGGTGTCGAACACTCCGCCAGCCTAGCCGCGCCGCCGGGAGCACAAGAGCCTGGATCGCCGGCAGCCCAGGCCCTCCCCCGGGCTGCCGGCGATCCAGAAAAGGCTCGCGGCAGTCGAAGCGGCACATCCGCGGCCCGATTCTTCGGCCCGAGCCGCGGCCCCGCGTCCGCTCGATCACGTCCGAGCCACTTGACCAGCATGCCGACGGCAGGCACCGCCGGGGAGCGTGAATACCCGCAATTGCGGCTGAGTAGGACTACTCGACCTCGAGGCCGACCTCGAGGCCTGAGGTCTTTTGAGGCTGGTCACATCCACTACGGATGTAGGCCGAATCGGGCTGTGGGTTGATCCGCCGGCAACGGCCGGCCAACCACCGACTCGGCCGGCTCAGCCGGCTCAGCGTGCTCGGCCGGCTCGGCGTGCTCGGCCGGCTCGGCGAGAGTCGGCTGATCAACCACACCGAGCGCATCCACCAACATGCGGTGCACCTCGGACAGCTGGCCAATAACTTCAGAGCGCAGCGCTCTGGCTGCCGTGACCTGCCGGGTGACCTTGATCACCCGGTTACTCAGCCGCTCGCCCGCCATGCGCAAGATCAGATGCAGCGCGGCGACGCTACGGGTCTGGTAATCGCGGATCCAGGCGTCCGTCTCGGATTCGCGGCGAGCGATGTCCCGCTCGGATTGCTGCTCCGCCCGCTGGCGTTGGGCCGCGGACTCCAGCTCCAAGCGCTCACCCTGCTGACTGGTCTGCGCCAGTAGTTGATCAACCTCGGCGCGGGCGCTCTCACGCAGCGAGGTGGTCTCCCGCTCAGCGGCGCTCCGCAGCTCGGCGGCCTCGTCCTCGGCCATCTGCAACATGCTCTGGATCCGCGCCGTCGCCACGGCCAGCGGGGACCGCTGCAGGCGGTCGACCTCGGTGGCCGCCGCCGCGGCATCCCGCCGCAGACGATCAACTTGCCCGGTCGCCTCGGCGGCTTCCCGACGCAGCCGTTCGAGCTTCTCGTTGAGGTCGGCTTCCCGCCGCAGCGCGGCGTCGCGTTCGGCTCCGATTCTCGCGACATGAGCTTTGAGAACGTTGACGTGGTCGATGACCTGCTGGCGGTCGAATCCACGCAACACGATCTCGAACGGCGGGGGTAAGGGAACGACCTCGTCCCGGGTTCCGTGCATGCGGCCGGATGGTAGCCCCGATGCTCACTGGGCCGCGCTGAGCACCGCGAGCTGGACCTGCTCGCGCACCTCCGGCGGCAGCGCGCTGAGGTTCCCGGGGTCACTGAGGCTCCCGGGGTCACTGAGGCTCCCAGGGATACTGGGACCAGTTAGACCGAACGAGTCCACCACGGAGCTGCCCAGCGTGGCGACCCGCGCCCAGCGGACAGCGACCGCGTTGCTCTCCAACACCGCGGCGACCCGGTACAGCAGGCCAATCCGGTCAGTGGTCCGCAGTTCGAGGACCACCGCGCCGGTCGCTTCGTCGTCGAACCACAGCACCTTGGTCTCGACGTCCCCGAAACCCGTTTCAGGCGCCGCGGTCGTGCCGTAGTCCCGTTCCTTGGCGGCCAGCGCGTCCGCCAGCGCCAACGTGCCCTCCAGCGCCCGAATCACATCCTGGCGCAGCAGCGCGGCATCTGGCGGGCGACCAAAGCGCGGTGAGACAGTGAAGCGGTTCACTGCCGCGGACCCTCCCGCAAGCTCGACGACCCGGATGTCCGCCGCGTGGACTTGCAGCGAATGCAACGCGAGCACCCCGGCGGCCAAGGCGAGCACACCGGGCCGGTCAGGGGTCACGACCATGATGATGTCGGTCGCGCCAGATCCAGCCGAG
>JBOHFJ010000322.1:0-5552 GCA_050699655.1 Pseudonocardiaceae bacterium | reverse complement strand
GCGGCCTGCGAGCGGCACCTCGCCGGCGCCCGGGAACGGATCGAGTCGGTGATCGCCGCTCGCGAGCAGCGCACCACCGAACCACCCCCGGTGGCGTGACGGCGAAGACGGCTAGGAACCTGGTGTTCGTTCGCCGCGAGGTTTCGCAACTGGATGCGACTCAACCTCGCACGGGCCGCCGAGACGTTCGGGCTGTCCGTGACCGGAGCACCGGTCTTCGGTTGGCGGCTGCACTCGATCGGCGCCGTCGCGCACAGCCCGAAGGGTGCGTGTTGGCTACGGGTTGTCTCCGAGCAACCACAGTGGGCCACCGGCGAGTTCTGGACCGGCAACCAGATGCCAATGCCCTCACTGGACTACCCAAGCCGGTCGTCCTCGCGAGCACCGCGTGGGACGAGGCGGGGTGGAGGTCCCAGCGGGCCGAGGTGATGACCCTGCTGCCCGGCGAACCGTGCTCACCCAGCGACGTCTTGCGCACCAAAGTCGAGTTGCCGCAGCGCTGGTACAGCGAGCTACGCTGGTCCCTCCGCCGTCTGGCCAGTGTTCCTCCAGATCAACCACTGGCAAACAGTCCACGGGGATCTTCACTGGGGCAACCTGCTACAACCGCGACTCGGAATTCTTGACTGGGAAACGTGGGGACAAGGCCCGGCAGGCACCGATATCGCGACCCTGTACTGCTACTAGTACAGCATCGTACTGCTACAGCATCCGCAATCCCGATATATCCCACAGGATACACCGTAAATTTGCGGAAATCCTCGACAGCCCGGACGGAACCATCGCCCAACTGTGGACGGCGGCGCGCCTACTCAAGCGAATAAGAAAATCGGGCGACTTCCCAGACCTCGAAGCACCCCTCCGAAACCACAGCGAAACGCTGATCTCCTGACCCGGCAGAGGAAAGCGCGCCATGCAACAGCCGTCAGGGTTCGAGGCGGTTTGGTCCCCGGAACAGGAACGTCGCCTCGCGGATGCTCTCGAGGCCGAGCAGCACCATCATGATCCGGTTGAGTCCCGCGCCGAGGCCGCCGTGGGGTGGCATACCGAAGCGGAAGCAATCTAGGTAAGAGCGCAGCGGCTCCAGGCCCAGCCCCTTTTCCTCAGCCTGCTTGCACAACACGTCGTAGCGGTGTTCGCGCTGTGCACCAGTGGTGACCTCGATACCCTTCCACAGCAGGTCAAAGCTCGCGGTCACGTCCGGGTTGTCGGCGGGCCGCAGATGGTAGAACGGGCGCACCGACACTGGGAAATCCGTGACGAACACGAACGGGTGGCCGTGCCGTTCCTGCACCAGCGCCGAGAATGCGCGCTCGCCTTCCGGGTCGAGGTCCACCTTGTCGCCCTCGGGGTTCCAGCCCCGCTCGCGCAGCAGCCGGATCGCTTCGGCCATCGGGTAGCGGGGAAACGGCACGGACGGCACCACGACCTCGATGTCGAAGTGCTCGCGAATCTGCTCGCCGTGGCGTTCCCGCACAGCGGCGAGGACGTGGGCGAGCATCCGTTCCTCAAAGCTCATCACGTCCTCAACACCGTCGATCCACGCGATCTCCGCGTCAACGCCGGTGAACTCAGTGGCGTGGCGCGAGGTGAACGACGGCTCGGCCCGGAACACCGGCCCGATCTCGAACACCTTGTCGATACCGGACGCGATCGCCATCTGCTTGTAGAACTGCGGTGACTGCGCCAGATAGGCGGTGCGATCGAAGTACTTGACCGTGAATACCTCCGCGCCGCCCTCCGACGCGGTGCCCATGAGCTTCGGCGTGTGTAGCTCAGTGCAGCCCTGCGCGTAGGCGAACTCGCGCAGGGCGTTCTCGACCGTGGTTTGCACCTCGAAGATCAGACGCCGCGCCGTGTTGCGCAGGTCCAAGAAGCGCCAGTCAAGACGCTGGTCGATGCCGGTCTGCTCGTTGATCGGTAGCGGCGAGTCGGCCCGGTTGGTGACCTCGATCGATTCCGGGATGATCTCCAGCCCACCGAGGTTGACCACCTTGTTGTCCACCACCGTGCCGGTGACCTTGACCGCCGACTCGATCGGCATCCCGTGCTCGATCAAATCCTCCAGGTCGCTGCCACCCTGAGGTCGCTTGTGCGTAACCTGCGTCATGCCGGTGTGGTCACGAACCAAGACGAACTGGATCTTGCGCTGCAAGCGCAGGGTGTTCACCCACCCGTACACGGTCACGTGCTGACCGATGTGCGCCCGAAGGTCACGCACCAGCGTCCTGGGCATCAGTCTGTCCTCGAAATTCATCCGGGCAGCGGCTCACGCCCGCTACATGGTGATCACATCATGATAATGGCGTGCAGCGGCGGCCAGGGTAGTCGACGCACAGCGACAAGCCAGTAGCTGGTCGCCGAAAACACGCCCACATGGCGGCTGACTCACCTCCCACGTGAACTCTAGCGTGGGAGCCACAGTGATCACCCTGCAACCTAGCAGCAACAGGTGAAGGTGAACTATGACCATCGTCGCGTTGAGTGGCTACCCCGAAGCGGTACTGGGCCGTAGCTCGATTATCGTGCCGCTCCCGCCTGACGCGGTCCTGTCCGACGCGGTGGCGGCCGTCGCCGCGCGGCACAGCGCGCTCGGGCCGGCACTCCTGCACGCCAATTTCCAGCCCCGCCGCAGCACCAAGGCCCTGCTCAACGGTGCGATGGCGGACCTGGACACAGCCATCCCCGTCGGGGCGTCGGTAACCGTGCTGGCCACGCTGCCCTGCGATGGCTAACCGGCGCACCATTCACCTGCCACCACACCCGTACCCTCTGGACCACGGTTCGATGGATTTCGCGGACACTCGATACAACCGGCAAGAACTCATGCCCCAACTCGGTCCCGCAGCCCAGCAGAGTCTCGCGCGGGCGCGCGTGGTCAGCATTGGCGCAGGTGGGGTCAAATCGCCTATGCTCTATTACCTCGTCGCCGGGACTCGGGCACCTTACGATTATCGACTTCGACCGCGTCGAGTTGAGCAACCTCAACCGCCAGATCCTCTACACCGAAGCGGACATCGGCCGGAACAAGGCCGAATCCGCTCGCGACCGCCTGCACCAACTCAATAGCGAGATCACCATCGACGCGATCGACGCCCGGGTCGATGAGGACAACATCGATGACCTTCTCGGCGGCTACGAGATCATCATTGAGGGTGGCGACTCCCTCACTGGCCGCTTGCTCTGCAATGACTACTGCATCCGCACACGCACACCGATGGTCCACGCCAGCGCTCAATACGGCTACGGGTACGTCCTCACCACACTCCCCGGCCAAACCGCCTGCTTTCAATGCGCCTTCCCCGACCTACCGACAGGTCACGGCGGCAGCGTTCCCGTGTTCGGGGTCGCCACCGGCATCGCCGGAAGCCTCGGAGCGGGCGAAGTCATCAAACTCATCACCGGCTCCGGCGAACCGATCACCAACGGCTATCTCACCTTCAGCGTCTTCTCCGGGCGACACGACTTCATCCCCGCTCGTCGAGAGCCAGCATGTCCGGCCTGCGGAAACGTGGGACAAACGGGAACCACGACGAACCCCGTCGAAACGGACGTCGCCACGCTGTGAGCCCCGTATGGGAACACCAGCAGCCACGGGATCTTCACTGGGCCCCGGTTCGGGCTCCCGCAGCCCACGCGACAGTGTCTCCACGACGCCGTACGCTTCGAAGAATGAAAAAGCAGGCCTGCTTGACGCCGCTCGGCGTGGTCGTGCGCGGCGCGGCGGCGGGAGCTGTCGGCACCGTTGCGATGGATCTGCTCTGGTTCTCCCGGTACCGAAGCAACGGCGGGGACAGCAGGCTCCTCGATTGGGAGTTCTCGCTGAGCCTCAGCAACTGGGACGAAGCTCCCACCCCGGCTCAGTTCGGCAGGAACCTGATTCGGGGGGTTTTCCAGCGCGAACTACCCCTTGAGCGGGCCCAGCTCGTGAACAACATCATGCACTGGGCGACCGGGGTGGGGTGGAGTGTCGTATTCGGCATGGTGAGTGGCTCGTTCCCCACTCGTCGCCTCTGGCATGGGCTGGCTCTGGGAACAGCCGTTTGGGTGCAGTCCTACGCGGTGCTCGTGCCGGCGAAGCTCTACAAGCCGATGTGGGAAAACGACGCGAAGACCCTGTGGAAGGATCTCAGCGCCCACCTCGTCTACGGCCTCGCGACGGCCACGGCTTTCCGTGTGCTCGCGGGACGCGGACCTCGGAACCGGTGAGTAGTCATAGCCGAACCGCTCGCCCACGGTACTCACCTCACCCACCACGGTGCAGCGTCGAGCACTCTGCGAAGATAGCGTGTTGCGCAGTCCATTCTGGGAGGGCCCATGAGCGCCGTGCCGAGCTCACACGAGAAGGTCTCCGGGGAGGAACCACCAGACCGCAACCTCGCGCTGGAACTGGTGCGGGTCACCGAGGCCGCCGCGATGGCCGCCGGCCGCTGGGTCGGTCGCGGCGACAAAAACGGCGGTGACCAGGCGGCCGTGGACGCCATGCGCAAGCTAGTCGGCTCGGTGTCAATGCGCGGCGTTGTGGTGATCGGCGAGGGTGAGAAGGACGAGGCGCCGATGCTGTTCAACGGCGAGGAGGTCGGCAACGGGCAGGGCCCGGAATGCGATGTCGCGGTCGACCCGATCGACGGCACCACGCTGATGAGCAAGGGCATGCCCAACGCGCTGGCCGTGCTCGCGGTCGCCGAGCGGGGCGCGATGTTCGATCCCGCCGCAGTGTTCTACATGGAGAAGATAGCTACCGGCCCGGAGGCGGCCAAGGTCATCGACTTGGCCGCGCCGGTGTCGGAGAATATCAGGCGGGTCGCCGCAGCCAAGGATTTGAATATCTCCGACATCACGGTGTGCATCTTGGACCGGCCTCGGCATGACGTGCTGGTGCGCCAGATCCGCGAGGCCGGCGCCCGGATCACGTTCATCACCGATGGGGACGTCGCGGGAGCGATCGCCGCCGCCCGCCCGGGCACCGGCGTGGACCTGCTGATCGGCATCGGTGGGACCCCAGAGGGGATCATCAGCGCGGCCGCGCTGCGCTGCATGGGGGGCGCGATCCAGGGCCGGCTATGGCCCCGGGACGACGCTGAGCGCCGGGCGGCGCTGGATGCCGGGCACGATCTGGAGCGGATCCTCACCACCGAGGACCTGGTCCGCGGCAACAACGTGTTCTTCTGCGCGACCGGGATCACCGACGGAGAACTGCTCCGCGGGGTGACCTATCACGCGGGCGGATGCCGCACGCAGTCCATCGTGATGCGCTCCAAGTCCGGCACCGTGCGTATGATCGACAGCGTGCACCGGCTGACCAAGCTGCGCCAGTACGCTGCGGTGGACCTCGACCAGTTCCCGCGCCCATGACGCGGGATTACCGGATTGAGCGCGACAGCATGGGCGCGGTACAGGTGCCCGCCGACGCCCTGTACCGCGCGCAGACGCAGCGCGCCATGGACAACTTCCCGATCTCCGGTCGCGGCTTGGAACGCGCCCAGATCCGTGCGCTGGGGCTGGTCAAGGCCGCCTGCGCGCGGGTGAACGCCCAGCTCGGGGTGCTAGAC
>JBOHFJ010000321.1:0-5601 GCA_050699655.1 Pseudonocardiaceae bacterium | reverse complement strand
TGATCAAAAGATGTCGCGCCCACAGCCACCGCATCAAACGCCCCACCGACCACGGCCAACTCCACACCGACCCACCAAAGATCCACATCTTCAAGGTCAAATGCCTAACTTAACGGCATTGCGGTACGGACGCCGTCGTCGACCCGGGTGAGCTGCACGCCAGCGAGTTCCATGACGGGCCATCATTCCTATTCCGGCCTCAAGGTGAACGACGTCCCCTTGGCGACGGTGGCTCCTACAGGTTGTTCGCTGACGCCTTTCTCGGCGTTCCCAACAGGGTCCACAGCGCGAACCTGGGGCTCGAACGACTCGCCGACCTCATCACCACCACGAAAAGTAATCGTCCGCAGCCGATATCGCCGTTCTCGCTCACCCCGAGCAGGCGACTGTCATTCACGCCGATCAACTCACGACCTCGCTGCGCTCGGCGGGAATTGCCGTATGGGATCTCCTTCTTACCAAGCCATTGCGACAGCCTCGATTCTTATAGGTGCTCAGGAACTCGACACCCACAACTACACCGTCCGTAGCAGCGACGGCATCCTCCACGCCGTGACTCCCCACCGGCTTGTGCGGTGGCTACTCGACCGTCGCCTCGTCCACACGCAAGGACACACCGGAGGTCACGAGCCATGAGGGTATCGCGACCTTCGGCGGTTGCCTGGACGGCTAGGCGAGGTCGTCGAACTCGCCGGACTTGACGCCCTTGATCCAGGCGTGCATCTCGGCGCGGGTGAAGAGCACGGCACCGGCGTCGGGGTAGTTGCTGTTGCGGACGGCGATCCGGCCGTCCGGCAGCGCGGCAATCGCGACACAGCTACCGCCGTTGCTGGTACCACTGTCCGTGAAGCTGCTCGTGCGCCACTGGAGCTGGGCCAGGGGCTCCAACCTGGTCATCCACTGACCTCCTCTGGGTCACTCGTAGTTGTGCATCGCCTCGGCGATCAGCTCGGCGGACTCCTGGCGGGGCAGTGCACGCTGGGTCAGGATGCCGAAGCGCAACATCCAGTATCGCACCCGGTCCCGGTCTTCGATGTAGAGAGTCCCCGCCGGACCCTCGGTGTACCCGATGTCCGGGATCGGGGCGGGCAAGGTGAGCAGAGTGAACGGTCCCTCCAATCCAGGGCTGCCACCCACATCACGGGGCAGCACCTGGACGGTGATGTTCGGCTGCTCGGTGGCCTGCAGCAGCTTGCGCATCTGATCGTGCATGACGATCCGGTCGCCGATCAGCCGGTGCAGGATCGTTTCGTCCAGGATGAAGTGCAGCCGCGGCGGCGGATCCTTGGCGAGGATCTGCTGCCGGGCCACCCGCAACGCGACCCGACGCTCCAGCTCAGCCGGACTCAACACGCCCGGATCGATCGACATGTTGAGCGCCCGGGCGTAATCGGTGGTCTGCAGCAGGCCGTGCACCAGCTGGCTCTGGAAGTCCCGCAGCCCGATCAGCCCGCTTTCCAAACCCAGCAACGACCGCCAGTCCTCGGGAAGTTCGCCGCCGAAGCTGAGCCACCAGCCCCGCTCGCGAGGTGAGGCGGCGAGTTGCACCAACGTGTCGCGGGTGTCGGTGTCGGTGACGCCATAGGCGTCGAGGAGCTGCTCGACCTCGCGAGGCTTGACGTGGTGCTCGCGGTTCTCCACCCGGGACAGCTTCGATCGCGACCACTTCGCCTGCCCGACGGCCAGTCGCTCGATCGCCTGTTCCTGGGTGAGTTCGGCGTGTTCGCGCTGCGCCTTGAGGGCGGCGGCGAGCTGCCAGCGACGCACGACGGACCCGCTGGCGTCCAGTCCCTCCGTCATGACCACCTCCCGGGGTGCTGATGGCGCAGCACAATAACCCACACGGATGATTACTGGACAGTCCGCTTGATAAGTCGGACTGTCCAGACCACCCTACAGTCAGTCCAGATACGCGGTTCAAGGAGGTCACGATGGTAGTGCAGGCAGATCAGGAACCCGCAGAGGTCGACCCGGCCACGCTCGCGCCGCTGTGCGGCGCGGCGGAGTTCGCTCAGGAGATGGCTGAGCTGGTAGCCGAGCAGGCGCCCAGACTGTTCGCCGTGGTGCAGGAGTACGGCGAGCGGGCCGACGGCTGGGTCGCGGCCTGGGGCCTGGCGTTCGAGGACAGCGCGAAGGTCTTCGCGATGGAACGCGCCCAGTACCTGAGCCTGCGCTCACCCGAACGCGCGCTGCGTATGTTCAACCGCGGCCCCCACATCACCGCCCACCTGGTCTGGGTCAACCCCGCCGCGCTGACTCGGCCAGCGGATGACTCAGGTGGTGGATGATTCCAGGCGGGGGAAGACGGGGCTGGGCTGGGTGACTCTGGGGCCACCGCTGCCGCATTGCGCTGTGATGCGGTCGGCGGCGGCGGGCAGGAACGGCTGGAGGTGTTCGGCGATGTCGCGGCAGGTGGCGACGAGCTCGGCGAGCGCGGTGTCCAGCGCGGTGGGTTCGGCGTTGGCTGTGCGTTCGGCTTTGGCCAGGTCCCAGGGGCGGACCGTTTCGACGTAGCGGTTTCCTTCATCGCCGATGCGCGTCACCGCCTCGACCGCTCGGCGGAAGTCGAAGTCGGCCAGCGACTGATCGATCGTGGCCGCGGCGTCGGACCGGGCGAGGCGAAGCGGGCCCGCCGCTGGGTTGTCGGCGGCACCGGCAGAGATGGCGCCGTCGCGGTAGCGGTTGACCATGGACACGGTGCGGTTGACGAGATTGCCGAGGTTGTTCGCGAGGTCTGCATTGGCGCGGGCGATGAGCCGCTCAGCGGTGTAGTCGGTGTCCCCGGCGCGGGCCACGTCGCGCAGCATCCACCACCGCAGCGCCTCAGTGCCGTACCGCGTGGCGAGTTCAGTGGGGTCATCGGCGTTGCCGGCGGATTTGCTGATCTTCTGTCCACCGGCGGTGAGGTACTCATGCACGAAGATCGTATCGGGCAGTCGGACACCGGCGGAGAGCAGCATCGCCGGCCAGTACACAGCGTGGAAGCGAATGATTCCCTTGCCGATGACATGCACGCGAGCATCGCTGTCCCCCCACCAGTAACGGAAGCTCGCGTCGTCGGTGCCATAGCCGGGAGCGGTGATGTAGTTACCGAGCGCGTCAAACCAGACATAGATGACCTGCTCCGGATCACCCGGCACCGGAATTCCCCAGCCGCGGGCGCGAGCCATGCTCCGGGAGGCACTGAAGTCTTCCAGACCGGTGTCGATGAAAGACAGCACCTCGCGCTTCCGGGACGCCGGCTCGATGCGCAAAGTATCGCTGGCGATCAGATCGTGGAGCTGATCCTGGTAGCGGCTGAGCCGGAAGAACCAGTTGTCCTCCTCGACCCGCTCGGGCACCGTGCCGTGCTCCGGGCACCGCCCACCCGGCAGCTCGTCCTCAACGTAGAAGGTTTCACAACCCACGCAGTACAAGCCGCTGTAGCTCTTGCGGTAGAAATCCCCCCGCTCAGCGCAGGCGTTCCACAACTGGTGCACACCCGGAGTGTGTCGCGGGTCGGAACTGGTCTTGATAAAATCATCGAAGGACAAATCCAAGCTTTCGCGCAGGCCAAGGAACCGACCAGCCACCCGCTCCACATATTCTTGCGTGCTGATGCCTTCCGCTTCGGCGCCTTGGACGTTCTTCAACGCGTTGTCATCGGTACCGGTCTGGAACCGGACCTCATCACCACGCTGACGGCGATGCCGCGCCAGCACATCCGTCTCGACCAACTCTAGGGCATGCCCCACGTGCGGTTTCCCATTCACGTAAGGGATGGCCGTCATCACGAAATAGCGACCCACCCGTTAACCTTCCCGGCCCGGCTGGCTTCGCCCCGTCAGAGAGGCACCCAGGGGCCTCTCCCATAGTCCGATCAGGACATGCGGCGGCCGTGGCAACCCGCCATTCGGCGATCCACGACGATCTCCAACCAGTCCGTCCCGCACATGAGGCTCGATGTTACACGTAAGCGCACTGTCGCAGACCCGCTGCCCGCAGCTACCGGTATGGGTCAACCCGGTCCGGACAGGCGGTGAGTATTACTGACTGTGGGGTTCGTCGCTGGTGCGACCGATCGCGACGAGGGGTGGCAGTGTGTGGAGACGTTCGTGGAGTTCACGGGCGTGGTTGCTGGGGTTGGCGGTGAAGAGGTCACGGTCGAGGTCACGCAGACGAACGCGGAGGGTCTCGCGCAGGGCGGGCGCGACGATGGTATCGAGGACGTCGTGGGCCAGCGCGGTGGCATCCGAGTAGCGCCCCCGAGCGGCCTCACCACGGGCTTGGACCAGCACGGCGGCGGCCCATCCGGGACGGCCATGCGGGATGTGCTGTTGGGATGCCTCGGCGTGGGCGCGTGCTTGGCTGTGGTCACCGAGCACGAGGCTGGCCTCGGCGAGGTGGAGGTGAAGCTCGGCGATGTCGAAGCCGAAGCGGCCGGGTTGGTCACCGTGGGGGTCGGCGGCCATCTGGTCCTGGGCTTGGGCCATGACGCGCTCAGCTTCGCGGCGGCGCGCGTCCCCGAACGCGGCCAGGGAACGCAGCTCGCCCCAGGCGAGGATCTGCGCCCGGCGCAGTGGCGTGTCGGCGTAGTCGCTGGCCTGGCGGGCCAGGTCGAGCGCCTCGGGGTGGCGGCGCTGGGTGTAGGCGGTCATGGACTGGGCGCCCAGGGACCAGCAGATCAGATGGTGGTGCCCCACGGCGGTGCCCAGCTGGGCGGCGGTGCCGAAGTGGATCGCGGCGGCCGGGTAGTCGGCGAGGTGGAAAGCGAGGTTGCCGACCAGCGCGGAGAGCCATCCAGCATGCAGCCGTAGCTCGGTGCGGCTGGTCTCGTCTTGGGGCTGGCGCAGCATTGCACCGATCAGGGATCGGGTGCGATGCACTTCGACGGCCAGATAGCCGGGCGCGAACGCCGAGTATCGCAGGGCGTAGTAGGAGATGGCTTCGGCCAGGTGTTGCCGGGCCAGTGGTCCGCCTGCGGGGCCTTCGACCTCCAGCGCAAGTTCGATCGACTCTCGCAAGGCCGCCAGTGGAGCGTCATTGCCGGCCGTCATCGGATAGCCGTTCCCTGGCGTGCGGAGGTCTCCACGGCCAGCAACGTACTCCGCCTGCCTGCTTCTTACAGCGCGCGGCATGAAATCGTCCCGCAGACCGAGCTGGCGCGGACTGGCCTGGTAAAGGCGACCGAGCGCCTGGCCATATTCCTCACTCACCGTGATGTCGCCGTGCTCCCATCGGCACAACATGCTGGAGGTTACCGGCGGGTCCGCGAGATTTTCCTCGGCGTACAGGGCGGCGATCCCCGCGATCACCTGGGGTCGGGTCCAGCCATAGGCCAGCCGCCATGCTTCCAGCAGCAGCTCAGGCAACTCGGTCTGGATGTCAAGGGCGATGCGCGCGACGTCCGACCCGCGACGCTGACCCCGTCGGCGGATCTCGTGCGCGGCCCGCTGGAGCTTCGCTCGACGGGCTCGGCTGATTCTGCCCATCACGGCCTACCTCCCAATGCCGTTAAGTTAGAGACCTGAGCCGGGGTCACGGGATTTGTGTGGGCGGGTCAGAAATAACACGGCGTGTCGAGTGTCGAAAAACGAGGGTGATACGGTCCGGGTCGATATC
>JBOHFJ010000320.1:0-5608 GCA_050699655.1 Pseudonocardiaceae bacterium | reverse complement strand
GCGCCCGAACCGCGGGCAGCGTGGCGCGAGAGCGCCTGTGGGCCAAGGCGGCAACGCTGCGGACGACCACAATGTTCGGCGCCTTCAGCATCGATCCGACCAGCGGAGAGCAGCTAGGCCACCAGACGGCACTGGTGCGTTGGACCGGAAACGGCCTGATGGCGGTATCCCCAACTTCCGCCTCAATACTCTGACCACCGGCGGCGACTCCCAGTAGACTTGTATTGCCAAGTTTGGTAACGTGCTCCCCATCAGCTCGTCTTCCCGGATTGCCGGGGCGGGACGGCTGCCCTTGACTGCGGTGAGAGCCCGGAACGCCCTGACCCTGCTGTGTCCGACCATGTCGCGATGAGCAGGCACCACCGGGACGTGGTCGTTGCGGGCTGGGACACGATCCCGGTGCCTATCCGAGAGAAAGAGGCCGAAGCCATGGCTGATGGCGCGAACCTGCGGGCACGACCGTCGAACCGCAGGGCGGTCGGTGTCGCCTGCGCGCTGCACAAGGGACCGAGGGGCTTCGTGAACCTGGTGCTGGAGAAGCAGGGTGACGAGATCATCTTCGACCCGCACGTTACTGGGGAATGCGTGCTCATCCTCGACGAGGACGCTGCGGTGATAGTCCGCGACGCGCTGATCGAGTGGCTCGGGTGAGCGCGCCGCGCTGGGGGCTGTCCGCGTCGGACTGGCACGCCCACGCCGTCGACGACGAGACCGCCGAGCGTCCCCCGTCCGCGGGATGGGTCGCCCGGTGTGGACTGGAGCTGCGCCGGGTCGCCGTCCTGTACGACGAGCCACCCACCCGGATCTGCCCGGACTGCGCGACCCTGCCGGAGCCCGCCCCGTGAACTGGTTCCTCCGGTCCCTGGGTGACCGCAACACCCACTACGGCATGCAGGGTCCCGACCAGACGGTCACCGCGGTGTGCGGGGTGCGGTTCACGCCCCGACCACCGTGGGAGCCCCTGCCCGGCCACCCCCCAGACCCCGACCAGATCTGCCCGGCCTGCGACACCCACCGCAGACAAGGCGCCAGATGAGGAGCGCAACCCGGTGAGCGAACCGGTCCACCCGTTCGACTGGTACAGTTTGGATGAGCTTGAAGGGCTGCCGATGTTTCCCGGCACGATATTGTCACAACCCAGCCATGGACGTTGGTCGCGGGAGGGAAGATGACGTTAAGTCGGGAGATTGAGCCCTCCGATCCCTTGGTTGATGCGGAGGACAAGTTCCCGTTGTTGCCCGCCACTGGATCTTCGGCGGTGACGGAACCTGCGGTGCTGCCGATATCGCCGATTCCCTTGGGTTTCCGATTTGCCACGCATCCGGTTCCCGCGAGCAAGCATGGTAAAACGTATACCACGGTGACCACCACCGAGGATACCGAGCGCTGCGACGATGGAAAAGTCTACACAATTCCAGACACCGTACAGCGCGAGGTGGAAATCGACTGACCTGTCATGACCATTCTCGTGTTGACCCGTCCCAACGACGGAACCGCTGGCGGCGTGGTGGCGGAGTTGGAGCGTCGCGGGGTCGCTGTCGTGCGGGCTGATGTGGGCGACTTCCCGTTGGATGTCATGCTGGTGGCATCGTTGGCGGGCCACGACGAGTGGCGCGGCTCGCTGAGCCTCGCGGGGAAGCATCTGCGTCTGGACGAAATCCAAGCCATCTACTACCGGCGCCCGACTGGATTCCGTCTTCCTGATCACTTGTCACCCGAGCAGCAACGGTTCGCGAAAGCGGAAGCGCGGCGGGGGCTGGGCGGCCTGCTTCTCACGCTACCGGTGCGCTGGGTCTCGCACCCGTCACGGGTTGCTGACGCCGAGTTCAAACCACCGCAGCTCCAGCTCGCTGCGGAATGCGGTTTGCGAGTTCCCCGCACGCTGATCACCAACGACGTGGTGCACGTCCAGGAGTTCGCCGAGCAACTGTCCGGGCCGATGATATACAAGCCACTGTCGGCTCCCAGTGTTCGCGCCGATGGCGAACTGCGACTTATCTACGCCACCCAGGTCGACGGTAGCTCGTTGAACGAAGACGACATCGGGCTTACCGCTAATTTGTTCCAAGAATGGGTGCCCAAGAAATATGATGTCCGGTTGACTGTCGTCGGAGATCGATTCTTCGCGGTCGCCATTCATGCCAGCTCGGATCGGGCTTACGTCGACTGGCGTTCTGATTATGACGCTTTAAGATACGAGTCGATCGACACTCCCGACGGTGTGCGTTACTCCATAAAAACTCTCTTGGAGCGCCTCGATTTGTCGTTCGGTGCGTTCGATTTTACCGTGACCCCGGACGGCGAATGGGTCTTCTTGGAGCTGAACCCCAATGGTCAATGGGGTTGGATCGAAGACCACACGCATCTTCCGATCACGACCGCCATGGCAGACCTGCTTACCAGCGAAAAGGCCCCATGAGCGCGTCCGATATGGAATGGAGGCCGCGCCTGGCCGCGCTGGTCCACCAGCTCACCCGAAATGGCCATCTGTGTAGTTCGTCGTGGCGCCTGGCGTTCGAGCAGACCCCGAGGCACGTGTTTGTTCCGAACATCATCACGATGAGCGAGTCGGGTCCGAGAACCACGAGCGGCGCTCATCCCGCCCAACGCCAATCATGGCTGGAACACGTGTATACAGACGACTCACTCGTCACGCAATACCTTGCCCACCCTTCGGTCATGATGGCGGATGCCACGCCGTTGCTGGTCTCCACCAGCTCCAGCACCATGCCCAGCCTGATGGCTCGCATGCTCGAAGCGTTGGACGTGCATGACGGACACCGGGTGCTGGAGATCGGCACCGGCACCGGGTACAACGCCGCGCTGCTGTGCCATCGACTCGGTTCGGGCAACGTGGTGAGCATCGACATCGACCCCACCCTCGTGGCGGCTGCCAGGGAACACCTCGCCAGCCTCGGTCACCACCCCACCCTGATGGTGGGCGACGGCGCGGCGGGGGTTGCCGCACACGCTCCCTATGACCGGATCATCGCCACCGCCGCCATCGCCGACATCCCCTTGCCGTGGATCGAACAATTGGCACCGGGCGGGAAGATCCTGGCGAACCTCCGTGGCGATCTCGCTGGTGGGACGCTCTGCCTGCTCACCAAGGACGACGACGAGGTCATCGGCCCGGTCCTGCCCATCGGCGGCCACTTCATGTGGCTTCGCCCGCAGGCCGACAGCCCGCTACGCGCCCCGGAGTCATCCGCTGTCCGCAGCACGCGGGGCTCCGCCCGCACCAGCACCGCCCTGGACACCTCGACGCTCATCGATAACGACAGCTTCCGATTTCTGCTGCAACTCCAGCTCCGCGGCGCCCGCGGTTTCCGCAGCACCAAGGTCCACGACCCGATCACTCGCACGGTGCGCCCCGGAGTATTCATCGAGGCCTTGGACGGTTCGTATGCCGAGGCTATCGCCGACCCCGAAGTCGAGGGACAGCTGCGGGTCAGTCAAGTCGGCCCTCGGCGGCTCTGGGACACCGTGGAAGCGACCCATCAACTATGGCAGCATCTCGACCAGCCTGACCCCGACCGCTTTGGGATCGTTGCCAATCCCACCACTCAGTTCATCTGGTTCGACAACGACGACGGCTGGTACCGGTGGCCGCTACCGCTAGCCTGATGGCCATGTCCGCGCTTGCGCAAGGCTCCATCGCCGAAATTGTCGTGAGCAGATCGTTCATCGTCGATGAAGGGTTGTTGTGCGGAAACAAGGTCTGATCCTGTTCATGACGACAGGACAACGACGATGCGCGTCGCGCTGCAACATGGCGGAGCGAAATGTATTGATCGGTGTCGATCCGTTTGCCGGAACGCCCGTCGAGTTTGCGACTTTTACTCTCGGCTTCCTTGGTGGCGAGGAAGGCGGTCTGGTCTTCGAAATGCAAGATCAACCAAAGCTCGAAGCAAGGGTTCGATATGACGAGCCGGATGTTATGGTCACGAGCCAGTTGAATGGCCTTCTGTAAATTGGGGTGGTTCTTGGGCCACTCCACATCGAACACACACCAGCACTCGTCGACCTCGTCGTCGGCTGCCTGATTGATCGCCAGGTCCACCAAGGTCAGCGGCACTCCCCGGCGTGGGTCGACCTCGATGTTGATGGATGTGTTGCCGTGGACGTTCGGGAGCCGCTTGAGACCGTTGATGTAGTCGGGCTCGGAGGCTTCGCCTTCGCAGAAAGATGACAACGGTCTTGCGTTCCGGCCTGCTGGCGGTTTTCCGTTTGAGGTTTTTCGCTTGCGCTCTTCGCGGTGTCATCCGGTCAGCCGATCAGGCCGAGAGCGCGAAGCAGGTCGGTCCGGTCCACGTCCGGCAACGCCCCGAACCGGCCGTGCAGGTAAGCTTTTTCCAGGTTCTGGGACTTCCGCACGCGTTCTCCGGCGAACTCGGCCAGCGCTCCAAGTCGGGTCGCGCCGTCTGCTGTCTTCTCGGTCAACCACACCTCGTCGCGGTTGAGATGGTTGAGCAAGCTCGTGTCATGCGAGGTGAAGATTAACTGTGCGCCGCGGGGGTTTGTCGCCGGATCGTGAAACAAGCTTATCAACTGCGCGGACAAGGTAGGATGCAGGCTGGCGTCCAGCCCGTCGAACAGGAGCAGTGAACCAGCCTTGAGCGCGCCCAGAACGGGGTCGATGAGCCGATACCACGTGCGTGTTCCCTCCGACTCGGCGTCAAAGTCAAGCGGTGCCCGTTCATCGCCGGTTCGGTGCAGAAGGCGAGTCCTGCGTAGCATTCGCGTCTGCGTGGAATCAGGACCAGCCCCGAAAATGACCTCTTGCTCGTCGAACACGACGTCGTCGATCCCGCGATCGGCCATCCGTAGCAAGGCCAGCGCTCGGGTCCGATCCGCCTGAGTGGACCTGGCCGAGTCCCTCGTGCTCGTCAACGCCGATTGGTCGTGATCGGAGGGTGTCTCGAACCAACGATCAGTCCGGTGGGTAAAACCGAGACGCAGGTTCGGTGACCAAGGTGTGAGCTTCTGGGCGGCGAACAGGTCATGAGCGAAATCCGAGACAATGGGCTCATTGAACCGTCGGGCGATAGAAAGTCCCAGTGCTCGCTCCGTCAGCAGGCCGCGAGTGCCGGAGAGGCTGCCGAGACCACGTTGGAGCGTGAACTCGGCGCCTTCGCGTTCGAAGATCCGGCGCCGCTTCTTCTCTGGATAGTGAAACAAGCCCTCGTAGCGAACCGCCCGCGAATCCAGCTCGACAACGTACTCGAACCGCACACCTGAGATGGCGGACTCGATGGTGAACTCCGACGGCCTGCTCGGGCCGTCGGCGAACGCGAACGACTTGATCGGGATCTCGTCGTCCCAGAAGCGCAGCGAC
The DNA here is from genome assembly GCA_050699655.1 of Pseudonocardiaceae bacterium. Taxonomy (GTDB): domain Bacteria; phylum Actinomycetota; class Actinomycetes; order Mycobacteriales; family Pseudonocardiaceae. The sequence goes on along the minus strand of JBOHFJ010000320.1, from coordinate 270 downwards.
TCCCGGACGGCGGTGTGCAGCCAGGTCAGCGCAGCGATGACATTCGTCTTGCCTGAGGCGTTGGGACCGTAGATGGCCGCAACCGGTAGCAGGCTCTCGCCCAGGTTGGGTATCGGGCGTGCCTCGGGCCGGTCGCGGTCGACCGCGACCATCGACAACTCGACAGGGTCGCGTATCGAACGAAAGTTCGACACCTCGAACCGGATCAGCACAGCGCACCCCTTCGCGGTGTCTAGGCGGCCAGCACAGCCGCGATTTCGACAAGTATGT
>JBOHFJ010000319.1:0-5655 GCA_050699655.1 Pseudonocardiaceae bacterium | reverse complement strand
GTCCTTGTGTAGGAACAGCTTCCACGGCCCCCATGGATTCGGTGCCTCGTAGAACTCGTGGGTGAACTCGGTCCAGGACGTGTAGAGGTAGCGGTCCAGCGGGGCGTTGTAGACGACACCACCCTGCGAGAGGACCGAAGCGCCGTCCGGGGTTACCGTGCCCGGATATTCCCGGCGCTCGTCATGGAGCACCGCGACCCTGAGGCTGATGTCGCTGCTCCAGGTGGGGGCCCCGGAGCCGTCGGTGCCGGTGAAGAACTGCCAGCTCGCGCGGTTCTGAATAGAGCCTTTCGGTACTCGCGCCAGGTAGAGGTTCTGCGGATCAGCAACGGTGTCGCTGTACGAGTCGCGCCAGTTGTTATCCAGTCCGTAGGCGTAGACGTAGGCCGCGCCGTCCGGGCCGAGCACCGAAGCGTTGCGGTTGCTCTGGCCGAAGTCCAAGAAGAAGATCGTGGTGAAGACGTGGTCGGTGAACATCGGCGCAGTGGTGGTCAGCCAAGTCATGCCGTAGTCGGTGGAGACCGACACGCTCGCGGCCGGGGCGTCGTTGAAAATGAGGGGACCCGGTCCGGTGCACAGGTCCTGCACGGCCAAGTATAGCTCATCACGGCCGTCACCATTGCCGTCAACGGCGACCATTCCCGTGGGCTTGCGGTTGTAGTCGCCGACGGTCCAGATCTTTCCCACCTGGTCCCCACCACTGAGCCGGACGCCGCTGATACCGGTCGGCGGCGTACCGGTGATCCTGCTCACCACGATGTCGGCGAAGTCCATCGCGTTCGCTGAGAAGCCACGGCCATCCCCGTTGGCCGAGTAGAGCGCGTCATCGTCAGCCCAACAGCTCGCCCAGAGATCGCCGTTACTGGCGGTGTTGACGGTGGCCCAATAGGGAATATCGGCCGTAGCGAAGAACTGGCTGGTAAGTTCGACCAATGCGGCGGAACTCTGCGCTGACGCGAGTTGGCTGGTGAAGTCGAATTCGCCGTCGGCGGCTCCGGTAAGGAAGGCGGACCACTCCTCGGCGTCGAAGCGCAGCCCGACTGGGGTGTGGAGTGACTTCACGAGGGTGTCGGTGCCGATCTTAGTGATGGTGGCTACGCCGTTCGTGTTCGTTACACCGTCACGAGCGTCGTGGACCAACGCCCTCCATGCGGAGCCGGGGAAGGTGATCGTGCCGGCGGAGGGGTGCTTGCTGTGTCGGATCACCACGCCGTCTGCCGCCGGGGCCACCTCGACACAGCTCTCGCCGCTACCGCCGCCGCTGGAGATCCGCCACGCGAGGTGGTCGGCGGTGGTCATCTCAGTCCTCCGAACTCGCCGTCAAGGTCGCGAGGCAGCCTACACCCCGACCTGATCTTGATGCTGGATGCGGATGGCACCAGTGGGGTACTCGATGCCGTACCGGTATAGCCCCACCGTTCAGCGATCTTGACGTAGGTTTCGGCCCCCGACCAGAACGAACGCGGTTGGTGGACGATCTTCGTCCAGGCCGTAGACGTCCGGTGCCGTCCGGCCGTCTACGGGTGGCTGTGCTGAATACGTGCCGAACACCCGCCGCCTCGTCCGAACAGATCATGTGATCTTCAACATCCAAAATCCCGGAAGCCAGTACGGTCGCCCCCATCTCAGCCTCGCAATCATGGTGCGCTGTCGGCGGTCACCTCCGTCAGAGTGGCTTATGCGAAACCCCGTTTAGGCTAGCTGGCGGTCGTTTTTTCGAAAGCTGGCGACATGCGGCATCAAATGATAGGAAACTCACTGATTGCAGGAGGCCGTTGAAGACCTCGCATTGATTGACACCGTGTCCACAGGGTCTCAGGCTGCACTCTGACATTAGTGCCGTCCCGGCCTCTGAATCGTCAGTCGCCGAACCGTACTGGCTCAATGCCGCTAAGTCAAGGCTTTTCAAGATCATTTTTGACCGTACACACTGCGGTGATGCCTCGTATACGGGACAACCTCCGGGTGAATGGCCAGCTCTGGTTGATGGATGTCTTTTCCGGTGTCGGTCCGTCAGGCTGTGGTAGGTCAGTGCGTTGGCGTATCCCGAGGCCTGAGCACCGCGAAACCGTGAGGAGTGTCCAGATGACGGGTATCATTCCCACCACCGAGGCGACCGCCCTGATCGACCGGCCGCCGCACCGCGACTGCCCGGTCCCACCGGACCTGGAAAGCGCGCTGGTCGCCGCGGTCCGGACTGGTACGTCGGGGTTGGGTACCTCGGCGGCCCGCCTCGCGCGGGAACTCATCCTGGCCAGCGGCCCCGGCCCCGCGTACCTGGAACGCCCCTGGGGGGACGGCACGGCCGCGCCGCTGTACGTCCCGGTGGTCGAGCGGGTGGACGACACGCTGGCCGCCGAGGTGGACGACCGGCTGGTGATCTGGGCCAAGGACTGCGGCTTCACCGATGACGAGGCCAATCTGATGCGCCGAGCCGGGTTCGGCCGGCTGGCGATGCTCGCCCACACCGATACCGATGATCCCGACCGCCTGCTGATCGCCGCGCAGCTCAACGCCGCGTGGTGGGCCGCCGACGACCTGTACGCCGACGACAGCGAGATGGGCGCCACCCCGACCGAGCTGCCGCCCCGGCTGGCCCTGGCGATGGCCGCGATGGACCCGGTGGCCCCGGCCGGCGAGTTCACCGTTGCGCTGGACGAGGCGCTGCGCTCCGATCCGGTATTGGTGGCGCTCAATTCCGGGATCGAGCACCTGACCCGGCACGCCAGCCCCGCGCAGGTGCAGCGAGCCTGCTACTCGACCTTCGCCATGTTCGTCAGCTGGAACAGCTACGCGGCCTGGCGGTTCACCGGCAACTACCCGCCGGCCTGGAAGTACCTCGCCGTCCGCCAGCACGACACCTTCTACACCTCAATGACGCTGATCGACGCGGTCGGCGGCTACGAACTGGACGCCAACCTGTATTACGGGCCGCGGGTCCGGCGCGCCCTGATGCAGGCCGGCACCGCCTCGGTGATAGTCAACGACCTGCACTCGGTGGCCAAGGACGCCGTCGACGACAAGCCGGTGTGCAACATGGTGTTGCAGATCGCCGCCGATCGGCAGTGCTCGGTCGAGGAGGCAGTCGCGATCACCGTCGACCTGCACAACAACCTGGTCCGGGATTTCGAGGCCACCCACCGCAGCCTGCTCCCCGTGCCGTCGCCGCAGCTCCAGCGGTTTCTGCGCGGGGTGCGCGCCTGGATGGGCGGCGGTTTCGAGTGGCACGCCACCAACCCCCGTTACCGGAGCTGAGCGGAACCCGCGCGGAGGCGAGACAGATGGGTGATCGGGGGTGACTTCTTCGAGTGTGCGGGCTGGGCTTAACGCTGTTAGATGGGTCGGCCCATCCACCAGTTGCCGGGGGCGTCCGGGTCGTTGCTGGTCCAGTACTCAATGGTGGCTTGGGTGAACTCCTCAGCGGAGAGGTGGCCGTCGCCGTTGGTGTCCAGATGCGCGAAGGCCTCGTTGGCGTCGTCGTCGGCCAGATTGGGGTAGTGCCCGCCGTGGAACGCCCGGAACTCCGCGGGGCCGAGGTGACCGTCGTGGTCGGTGTCCGCGATCGCCAGGAATGCCGTGGCGACCGCGCCGACGGTCGCGTGCGCGGCGGCCGGGTCGGTGGCCAGGGTCAGAGTGGATTCCAGGAACTGCTCCTTGGAGATCGCGGTGCCGTCGCCGGGGATCTGCGGGAGGTGCAGGTCCCGCCAGATTCGCAGGTAGGCCTCAATGATCTGCCGCTCGGCGGGTGAACCGGGCGCGTGGCCGAGCGCTGTGGCGACCCGCTGCCCCATCAGGACGTGATCGTGCTCGGTGAGTTGACCGTCACCATCGGCGTCGAGATGGTCGAACCCATAGTTGATCTTGACGGTGAGGATGTCGGGCGTGGCCATGGAAACCTCCGTGTGGCACGGGCCGCGACGGGCTGTAACCCGTGATCGTAGCGAATGCCTGCAGACCGCAGTCCGCGCGGTCCGTTCGGTCGGCGGTGTGGCAAACCGATTCCGTTGCCGACTGCGCTGCTGGCCACGACTGTCTCCGGAGAAGCCGAGAACAACGCACGCTCATGCCGCTGAGCGGGCGATCTCTGGTCAGCGGTGGGCGGCACGCACGGCCAGACAGGCGGTCCAGTCGTTGAACCAGGCGATGGCTGGGTTGATGTCGGTGAGTTGAGCAAGCACGGCCGCGGGTGGCTCGGCCTCGAGGTTGACGCAGGCAGCGCTGTGAGTATTGGCGCTCATCACCTACGTGCGCACCGTCGAGGGCTGGGCCCACACCGCGACCGTGATCGACCCACACTCCCGCAAAGCCGTCGGCTACGCCGTGGCTGACCACCTCCGCACCAGCCTCATCACCGAGGCCCTCGTGACCCGGAAACCCCCGAAAGGCGTCATCTTCCACAGCGACCGCGGTTGCCAGTACACCTCCAAAGAATTCGCCGACTTCTGCGCCATCAACGGTGTGCGCCGTTCGATGGGCCGCCGCGCCACATGCTACGATAACGCGGTCTCCGAGTCGTTCTTCGCGACCTACAAAAAAGAGCTCATCCACACCCGCCCATGGAACAACCTCGCCGAAGTCCAGCAACAAAAATTCCTCTGGATCGAAGGCTACTGAGATCGACCCCACCCCCACCCCCACCCCCACCCCCAGGGCCCCGGCAAAGTCGTGAAACCGGGGCTGAGCTGGGGTGATGGGCAGTCTCGACGGCTGTAGCTGGCGACTTCTGACGCGTCCTGAGGCGCTTGGACGTACGGGCTGGACTCGTAGGGCCAGATGAAGAAGGCTGGATGCGTCGTGATTGATCACAGCTTGGGGTCGGGACGGCGTGTCACCGGCATGGATGCAACGAAGCTCCGCTAAGACGAGCGATCCTCCAAGATCGAGCCGTCTCGGGAGCTTCGTTGCGCGCGCAGTCTGCCACGTCCGGTACCTCCACCTCTGACACCCCGCGGCCTGAAGACCCGATCGCATCCGGGGCCGCCGACCCCGGACCCGCCGAGGGCAGTTGCCGTGACCTGCTCGACGCGCTGGCCGAGGTGGTTGATCCGCGCAAGCCCCGGGGGATCCGTCACCGGCTGGTGTCGATCCTGGCGTTGGCCGCGGCCGCGGTGGTCGCTGGGGCCCGGTCCTACGTCGCGGCCGGGCAATGGGCCGCGAACGCCCCGGCCGGGGTGCTAGGCGCGCTCGCGGTTCGGGTCCATCCCCGCACCGGGGCGTTCGTGGTGCCCTCCGAGTCGACCATCCGACGCATCCTGCGGTCCTGCGATGGCGACCAGCTCGATGCGGTGCTCGGCGCCTGGCTCTACCCGAAGCTGCCCACCAACGAGGTACTCACCGTCGATGGAAAGACACTGCGCGGCGCCAAAGCTGGCGACGGGCGCGCGGTGCACGTGCTGGCCGCCATGCTCGCCGGGACCCGCACCGTGCTGTCCCAACGCGAGATCCCCCAGAAGACCAACGAGATCACCGCGTTCGCCCCGCTGCTCGACGGGCTGGACCTAACCGGGGTGCTGGTCAGCGCGGACGCTTTATGCCGACATCGGCATAAGGCATCTTATGCCGAGTACCGGATTATGCCGGGTGCGGTGGTGAAGGTGCTGGTCAGCTGTGGTTGGGGTGGGCGGGTGTTCGGCATAATCCGGGCTCGTGTCCCGG
>JBOHFJ010000318.1:0-5670 GCA_050699655.1 Pseudonocardiaceae bacterium | reverse complement strand
CCCAACATCCGGGAGGGCGGTTGCGCACCGCCGGGTGACCCCGGCTACCGTGGCCGAGTGCCACGCGCCCTCCCGCTTCGCTGCCGCGACGGGGTCTGACGACGACTGGCCCCCCGTCGCCGAGTCGCCCGTGCGCATCCGCCGGTCGGATCTCCCCGGTTACCCGGCTTACCAGAGAGCGCAGAAGCAGAAGATGACTCCCCAGCCCACCGACATCGGCGCCACCGCACCCGCAACCCATCAGGCCCCAGCTAATCAGGCACCGTGGAATCTCCAGCGTGGCAGCGCGATGCCCGCGCACCGCTACCGACCTTTTGCCCAGACCGTGGAGCCGGTGTGCCTGCCCGACCGCACCTGGCCCGACGTCACGATCAGCCGGGCGCCGCTGTGGTGCGCGGTGGACCTGCGAGACGGCAACCAGGCCCTGATTGATCCGATGAGCCCAGTCCGCAAGCGGCGCATGTTCGAGCTGCTGGTGCGGATGGGTTACAAGGAGATCGAGGTCGGGTTCCCGTCCGCGAGCCAGACCGATTTCGACTTCGTCCGTGAGATCATCACCGAGAACGCGGTGCCCGAGGACGTGCGCATCCAGGTGCTGTCACAGTGCCGGCCCGAGCTGATCGAGCGCACCTTCGAGGCCCTGCAAGGCGCGCACAAGGCGATCGTGCACATCTACAACTCGACATCGATCCTGCAGCGCCGGGTGGTTTTCAGGGAGGAGCGCGAGGGAATCAAGAAGATCGCCACATCCGCGGCCGAGATTGTCATGGAGTACGCGGGCAAGTACTCCGACACCGACTTCCGGTTCGAATATTCACCAGAGTCCTACACCGGTACCGAGCTCAGTTACGCCGCGGAGGTGTGCAACGCGGTCACCGACATCTGGCAGCCCACTCCGGACACACCAGTGATCCTGAACCTGCCGGCTACCGTCGAGATGGCCACCCCGAACATCTACGCCGACTCCATCGAGTGGATGCACCGCAACCTGGAAAGGCGCGGCGCGGTGATCCTCTCACTGCATCCGCACAATGACCGCGGCACCGCCGTGGCTGCCGCTGAGCTGGGCTACCAGGCTAGCGCGCAACGTATTGAGGGCTGTTTGTTCGGCAATGGGGAGCGCACCGGAAACGTGTGCCTGGTAACACTGGGAATGAACTTGTTCAGTCAAGGAATCGACCCCCAGATTGATTTCTCCGACATCGACGAGATTCGCCGCACGGTGGAGTATTGCAACCAGCTTCCGGTTTACGAACGCCATCCCTACGGAGGCGATCTGGTCTACACCGCGTTTTCCGGCAGCCACCAGGACGCGATCAACAAGGGATTGCGGGCGATGCGGGACGCCGCCGCCGCGGCCGGTGTCAGCGTTGAGGAGCACCGCTGGGAAGTGCCGTACCTGCCCATCGACCCCAAAGACGTCGGGCGCACCTACGAGGCCGTGATCCGGGTGAACTCGCAGTCGGGCAAGGGGGGAGTCGCCTATGTGATGAAGGCCGAGCACCAGTTGGATCTGCCGCGCCGGCTGCAGATCGAGTTCTCCCGGATCATTCAGCAGCATGCCGACGCCGACGGTGGCGAGGTCTTGCCGCAACAGATCCGGGACATCTTCGCGGAGCACTACCTGGACCGGCGCACACCGCTGCGCGTGCTGCGTCACCGGTTGACCGACGACGGTGAGGGCCAGCACGAGATCCGCGCCACCGTGCTGGTGGAGGACGAGGAACGCCAGATCAGCGGATCAGGCAACGGCCCCATCGCGGCCTTCGTGGATGCTCTGGCCACGCTGGGCTTTGACGTCCGGGTGCTCGACTACTTCGAGCACGCGATGGCAGCCGGTGACAACGCCGCGGCGGCGGCATATGTCGAGTGCAGCGTCAGCGAGGAGATCCTGTGGGGGGTCGGCCTGTCCGGATCCATCCTCACCGCCTCACTCAATGCGGTGGTCTCGGCGGTGAACCGCGCGCTGCGCTAGCTCAGGATCAGAATTAGAGCGGGCGGCGGCCGGACAGCGCACGGCCGAGGGTGAGCTCATCGGCGAACTCCAAGTCCCCACCCATCGGTAGGCCAGAGGCGAGCCTGGTCACCGACAAACCCGGGAAATCCCGCAGCATCCGCGCCAGATAAGTGGCGGTGGCCTCGCCCTCGGTATTGGGATCCGTCGCGATGATCACTTCGGTGATCTCCGCGGCACCGATCCGGATGAGCAGTTCCCGGATCCGCAGCTGATCGGGGCCAACACCGGACAGTGGATCGAGCGCCCCGCCCAACACATGGTATCGGCCGGTGAACTCACGAGTGCGCTCCACGGCGAGCACGTCCTTGGGCTCCTCGACCACACAGACCAGTCGCGGATCGCGACGCGGATCAGAGCAGATCCGGCACGTCTGTTTTTCGGAAACCGTGCCGCAGACGGAGCAGAAGACCACCCCGTCCTTGACCCGCGCCAGCGCTTCCTGCAGCCTCGTCACATCAGCCGGATCGGCGGCCAGCAGGTGGAAGGCCATCCGCTGGGCACTCTTGGGGCCAACGCCGGGAAGCCGCCCCAACTCATCGATAAGATCCTGGACGACTCCCTCGTACACGCCAGCCATCATGCCGCCTGGCCCAGCGGGGGTCACATGCCGGGCAGCTCGAAACCTCCGCCGGGCCCACCGAGCGCGCTGGCCAACGGACCCATCTTCTGCTGGGTGAGCTCCCGCAAAGCGTGGTGCGCCTCGGCCATCGCTCCCACCACAAGATCCTGCAAGGTCTCCACGTCCTCGGGATCGACCACCTTAGGGTCGATCGTCACGCTGAGAACCTCCCCGGATCCGGCCAGGGTGACCGACACCAGGTCGCCACCAGCCTGCCCGGTGACCTCCGCCTGCGCGAGCTCGGCCTGTGCGCTCATCAACTCTTGCTGCATCTTCTGAGCCTGCTGCATGATCATTTGCATGTCAGGCGCTCCATCGGGTTGCACCACGGCTCCTCTCGTCTGGGCCTATCATCTGGGCCTATCATCTGGGTCTGGCGGAAACCAGTGCGGTCAGGCCAGGTTTGGTCGTAGCCTAGGGCATGTGCAGCTCACCGGGGAGGGACGCCGCCATCACGATGCCGTGCGCCGACTGCAAGCCAGTTACCGAGCGATCCCGGCGGGCTCGCCAGTGCGGCTTGCCAAGACGACATCGAACCTGTTCCGGTCCCGCGCGACGACCGGCCCCGGGCTGGATGTCTCCGGCCTGAGCGGGGTGCTGCGGGTGGACCCGGCCGCCCGAACCGCCGACGTCGCCGGCATGTGCACGTACGAGAACCTGGTCGCCGCGACGTTGCCCCATGGACTGACCCCGCTGGTCGTGCCACAGCTCAAAACGATCACTTTGGGCGGGGCGGTGAGCGGGCTGGGCATTGAGGCGGCGTCCTTTCGTAACGGCCTGCCGCATGAGTCGGTGCTGGAGTTCGACGTGCTCACCGGCACGGGCGAGCTCGTCACCGCCACCCCGGGTGACGACCTGTTCGCGGGATTCCCCAACTCGTACGGCACCCTGGGCTACGCCACCCGGCTGCGCATCGAGCTGGAACCGGTGGGCTCTCACGTCGCGTTGCGACACGTGCGCTTCGACAACCTCGACGAGCTGTGCGCGGCGATCGCGAGGATCATGGCGACCCGCGAGTGGGACGGTGCGGCGGTCGACTACCTCGACGGTGTGCTGTTCTCGCCCACCGAGTCCTACCTGACGCTGGGCGCCCGCACCGAGCATGCCGGCCCAGCCAGCGACTACACCGCAACGCTGATCTACTACCGCTCGATCCAGCGGCGCCATCGCGACGTCCTGAGCACCCACGATTACCTGTGGCGGTGGGATACCGACTGGTTCTGGTGCTCGGTGGCCTTCGGTGTCCAGCACCCGGTGATCCGGCGCCTCTGGCCGGCCCGGCTGCGACGCAGCGACGTGTACTGGAAGATCGTAAAACTGGCGACCCGCCTCGACCTGGAAAACCGGATGGAGCGCTGGCACGGCCGGCCGCGCCGGGAACGGGTGATCCAGGACGTCGAGATCCCGCTGGAGCGCACCGCGGAGTTCCTGCGCTGGTTCACCGAGCGCGTCGCCATCGAGCCGGTCTGGCTGTGCCCGTTGCGGCTGCGCGACACGCGCGAGTGGCCATTGTATCCGCTGGAACCCGGCCGGGACTACGTCAACGTCGGCTTCTGGTCCAGTGTGCCGATCACTCCCGGCGGGACCGGCAGCGACACCAACCGGGCCATCGAGGCGCAGGTGAGCGCGGTGGGCGGGCACAAATCGCTGTACTCGGACTCCTTCTACTCGCCGGAGGAGTTCCACGCCCGTTATGGCGGCGAGCGCTACGACGCTCTCAAACAGCGCTACGACCCCGACCGGCGACTGGCGGAGCTCTACGCGAAGGCGGTGCGACACCGATGACGACCTTCCGGCGCACCACCGCGGCGAGCGCCTCGGCGAAGGATGCCGTGCTGTCGCTGGCGGGGATCGTGGAGCTGCTCACCGATGGCCGGTTACCGGTCCGGTTCACCGCCTATGACGGCAGCGCCACCGGCCCGCCCGACGCCGAGATCAGCCTGCATCTGGCCACCCCGCGCGGCGCCACCTACCTGTTCACCGCGCCGGGTGATCTCGGCATGGCGCGCGCCTACATCGCCGGCGACCTGCGCGCCGAGGGGGTGCACCCCGGGGACCCGTATCAGGCGATGCGGCTGATGGCCTACGAGCTGCACTTGCGGCGCCCAACCATGGCCGAGCTCACGCTGATCACCCGTTCGCTGGGCTGGCGGCGGCTGCGCCCGGTGCCGCCGCCACGGCAGGAAGCGCCGCCCAGATGGCGCCGGACGATCGAAGGGTTGGCGCATTCCCGGCACCGCGACTCCGAGGCGGTGCACCACCATTATGACGTCTCCAACCGCTTCTACGAGCTGGTGCTCGGCCCGTCCATGGCCTACACCTGCGCCGTCTTCGAGCACCCCGAGGCCAGCCTGGAGCAGGCGCAGGAGCGCAAGCACGAACTGATCGCCGACAAGCTGGGCCTGCGAGCTGGGATGCGACTGCTCGACGTCGGCTGCGGTTGGGGCGGCATGGTGCGCCACGCCGCTCGCCGCGGGGTCCGCGCGCTGGGTGTGACGCTGTCCGCGGCGCAGGCCCGCTGGGCGCAGCGGGCGATCATCGAGGAGGGTCTGGCCGAGCTCGCCGAGGTGCGCCACCTGGACTACCGGGACGCCCCCGGCCGCGACTACGACGCGGTGAGCTCGATCGGGCTCATGGAGCATGTCGGGGTGCGCAGCTACCCGTCGTACTTCGCGCTGCTGCTCGGCAAGCTGCGCCCGGGAGGGCGGCTGCTCAACCACTGCATCACCCACCCGCACAACCGCAAGCCAGCCCACGTCGACGTGTTCACCGATCGCTACGTGTTCCCAGACGGCGAGCTCGCCAGCATCGGAAAGATCATCAGCGCGGCGCTGGACGCTGGCTTCGACGTGCGCCATGAAGAACACCTGCGGGAGCACTACGCGCTGACGCTCCAGCGGTGGTGCGCCAACCTGGCCGAGCACTGGGACGAGTGCGTGGCTGAGGTCGGCGAGCCCACCGCCCGGGTGTGGGGCCTCTACATGGGCTCGTCTCGATTGACCTTCGAGCGCAACGAGATCCAGCTGCATCAGGT
>JBOHFJ010000317.1:0-5704 GCA_050699655.1 Pseudonocardiaceae bacterium | reverse complement strand
CGCGACACCCTCACCCTCGTGGATCAGACCCAGCAGGATGTGCTCGGTGCCGATGTAGTTGTGGTTGAGCATCCTGGCTTCTTCCTGGGCCAGGACAACCACCCGCCGCGCGCGGTCGGTGAACCTCTCAAACATGGTGCACTCCTGACTGCCACGCCATCGCGGCGCAGCCGGTACTGGGTCAGACAGTCCGTGCCGTCACTGTAGCTCCCGGACGCTCATGCTCGCTCTCAAACCGCAACCCCTCACACCCTGGCGCAACGTGCTGGTGCTGGTCAGGATTCCGCGACGGCAGGTCTGTCCGCTCAGGGTGAACGAGCCCGCCTTGGGCGGACTCGGCGATCAGCGGGTGCTCGCGAGCGACGGTGGGCGGCAGGGGTGGGCGGCAGGGGTGGCGAGCGAACCGCTGGTGGAGCCTGAACGTTTAGTGTGATACAGGCAACGAGCTGTCCATGCTGCAACAGAGGGGGCCGTGGATATCGTGAGCGTGCTGAGGGGTTTCGCGGGCAAGCCCGTGCATGCGCCGCTGACCGGCGTCGGCATCGGAGCGTACACCGCTGGTGTTGCGATGCTCGTTGCCGGAGCGGCCGGGTTTCAGCAAGCCGCGATGGCTACCGCTTCGGTGCTCACGATCGGGGTCGGACTCATCGCCGCCCTACCGACCATCATCACTGGTTTGGTGGACTTGTTCGGTATCCCCGCGGCGGCGCCCGCGCGCACCCTGGGCTGGTGGCACTTGACCCTGATGGCCAGCGCCACCGGCATGTTCGCCGGCACGTTCCGGTTGCAGTTGGCCGGGTACTCCAGTGGTAAGATCGTCACGTCGGCGGTGACGCTCGGCGTCATCTCTTGGGTGCTGCTGCTGGCTGGTGGCTACCTTGGTGGCACGCTCACCTTCGTCTACGGAGTTCGAGTGCTCAAGCGCCCACACGTGACAATGGGTGACGCGCTCGTTCCCGGCCGCGAGGATGATAGTACCGAGGATGATAGTACCTAAGGGGCATTCGGCGGCTGACACTATACCGACCAGGCCGGAGAGTAACATCCCGAGGGTTCAACACGAGGGTGGCGCCCTAACGTCGGTGCCGCCCTAGCGACCCCCTAGTGACTCGGGGTCGCCTCGCGGCACCGACGTGGACTGACCCTCAGTTTCCCTTGTGGTAAGCGTCCAGCACCTCGGCCGGGATTCGGCCGCGGTCTGAGACGTTGTAGCCGTTCTTGCGGGCCCACTCGCGGATCGCGGCGTTCTGCTCGCGGTCCACGGATGCCCGACCCGCGCTACCAGTCCGACGAGCTGGACCGGTGACCTTGCGACGCCCGCCCGCCTTGCGAGCGTTGCTGACATAGTCCGCCAGCGAGCCACGCAGCTTCCCCGCGTTACCCGCCGACAGATCAATCTCGTAAGCCACGCCGTCGATGCCAAACTCGACGGTCTCTTCGGCGGTACCTCCGTCGAGGTCATCGACCAAGGTTACGGTGACCTTTTGCGCCATGCGCGTCGTCCTCCCTCAGGGACGTAGTGGACGGAGCCATCGCACGACGACTCCACAACGACAACGAGCAGGTTAGCCCATTTCAGGGTGGATTGTGAAATCGACCCGCCGTCCAGTCCGCTCATTGTGGTCGTACCAGCGGAAACCCCGATGGTCTCGCGGATACCTGAGCCCGTGTGCCCCAAGTGCCGCCGGTCGATCCCCATTCCCATGTCGCCACTTGGCGGCATTTCGTACTCGATCGCGGTTGGGAAGTCCTCGTCGAGGGGGGCATCGCCGGCTGACTTGCCCGGGCACCCGGTGTCCGGTGGGCTCGAACAGTGCCGATTCCGCTGGCGCCGCGCACCATCCGTCAACCGACATTGCGTTCGAAGACCATCCGCAGTCCCCGCAGGGTGAGGTGAGGCGCGTGGTGAGTGATGGTCCGCGATTCGGCGATCAGCAGCGGGGCCAGCCCGCCGGTGGCGACCACGACCACATTGTCCTGCGCACCGGGGGCTAGTTCCGCGGCGATCCGCTGCACCAGCCCGTCCACCTGCCCGGCGAAACCGAACAGCAACCCGGACTGCAAGGCTTCCACGGTGCTCTTGCCGATTACCGACCGAGGGCGGACGAGCTGCACCTTCACCAGCTGGGCCGCCCGGGCGGCGAGTGCGTCCACGGAGATTTCTATGCCCGGAGCCAGCGCGCCGCCGAGAAACTCTCCCCGCGCGCTGACCACGTCGAAGTTGGTGGAGGTGCCGAAGTCCACCACGATCGCTGGGCCACCGTAAAGGGTGTAAGCGGCCAGCGTGTTGACGATCCGATCGGCGCCCAACTCACGTGGGTTGTCGTAGAGTAAGGGCACGCCAGTGCGTACGCCCGGCTCGACGATCACTCGCGGCAGCTGTGGCCAGTATCGGTCCACCATCACTCTTAACTCAGGCAGCAACGCGGGCACCGTGGACAGCGCGGCGATACCAGTGATCTTTCCGGAGTACTCACCGAGCAGCCCTCGGACGGTCAGCGCCATTTCGTCGGCGGTCATCCTGGCGTCGGTGCGCATCCGCCAGTTGCGCAGCGGGGTGTCGTCCTGGCTGATGCTCTCCCGAGTGTTGTCGAACAGACCGAGGACGATGTTGGTGTTGCCGATGTCTACGGTGAGCAGCACCCGTTACCCCTCCGGCTTGCGCACAACGGCCACACACCGGGGCAGCGCTGGGTCGTTGCCCCGGTGCACGATCCGATTGTCGGCGTCGACGAACACCACCCGGGGCTGGTAGCGCCGGGCCTGTGCCTCATCCATCGCGCCGTAGGCGATGAGGATCACCAGGTCACCAGGTGTCACGAGATGCGCGGCTGCGCCATTGATCCCGAGCATGCCGCTGGAGCGTGCACCGGGAATGACATAGGTCTCCAGCCGGGCCCCATTGGTGATGTCCACGATGGCCACCTGCTCGCCGGCCAGCAGATCGGCGGCGTCCATGAGATCTTCATCCAGGGTCACCGAGCCCACGTAATGCAGATCAGACCGAGTGACTGTGGCCCGGTGGATCTTGGACTTCAGCATCGTCCGAAACATTACCGGCCTCCTTGCCCGTTCACGTCGCGAGCAACGTCGCTGGCACCCAGCCACAGGCCGACGTTGTCGATCAACCGCGTGGTCCCCACGGTGGCGGCGAGCAGCAACCGAGCCGGTCCCCGTGCCGGGGTGGCGCGCAGCTGCGGGTCGCGCAGCACCAGGTAGTCCAACGCGACGGTGGCCAGCGAGGTGCTCGCGGTGGCCATCACGGCACGGGCCGCCGCGAGCACCGCGTCATGCCCCTGCGCGCCGGCCCGGGCTCCGGCGCGCAGGGCCGCGGGCAACGTGGCGGCGCCGCCGCGGGCAACACCGTCCAGGTGGACGTTGCGCGACGACAGCGCAAGCCCGTCCGCTTCGCGCACCGTAGGCACCCCGATAACCCGCACACCCATCTCCAGATCGGTCACCATTCGCTGAACGAGCACCAGCTGCTGGTAGTCCTTCTCGCCGAAGAACGCCCGATCCGGACCGACGATCCCGAACAGCGTGGCCACCACCGTGAGCACCGCCGCGAAATGACCCGGCCGGCTCGCACCCTCTAGTTCGTGACCCAGCGCTCCGGGCACCACAGTCGTCTCAGATCCGGGTGGGGACATTGCCTGCGTACTGGGCACGAACACCAGCTCCACGCCTTCCTCCCGGCACACGGTGAGATCGGCGTCGAGCTGGCGGGGGTAGTGGTCGAAGTCCCGCCGCGAGGTGAACTGCACGGGATTGAGAAAGATCGACACCACGGTGCTCGCACCCGGGGTTCGCCGGGCCGCTCGGATCAGGCCGCGGTGGCCGGCGTGCAGCGCTCCCATGGTGGGGACCAGCATCACCGGGCGCCCGGCCCGGCGCAGCGTGCGCGTCACCGCTGCCAGCGCGGCGGGATCGTGGTGGACGGTCAGCTCACCGCCACTTGCACCTACCCCGACGCCGGTCACCGTTGCTCCCGCAAGGCCTCGCGGATCTGGCTGGCGGCCTCCGGCGTCAACAGCCCGGCCGCCTCGGCCCGGTCGGCGGTCCTGGCCGCCTGGGCGCGGTAGGAATCGACCAGCTCCGGGGCCGCACTCGTGAGCGCCCGCAGGTGTTGCCGGACCGTGTCGATGTCACCGCGGCTCACCGGTCCGGTCAAGGCGCGGTCGCCGCGGCGCAAGGTGTTGTCCAGCGCCGCCTCCAGCAGCGGGCCGAGCAGCCGTTCGGCGGGCACCACGCCGGCACGCTCCAGCGCGTCCACCGCGTCGCGGACCAGAGTGGCCAGATGGTTGGCCCCGTGCGTCAGAGCGGCGTGATACAGCGGCCTGGCCCGCGGGGGGACCACCACCGGCTCGGCGCCCATCTCCAGCACCAGCGCCTCCCCGACGCTCCAACCGGTCGCATCGGCAACGGTGACCCCGACACAGGCCGCCGCCAGCCGGGCGAGATCTTCCACGCGCCCGGTGAAAGTCATCGCGGGATGCAACGCGAGTGGGAGCACGCGGGCGGCGATCGCCGGGACCAGGACGTCCACCCCGCGAGCGCCACTGGTGTGCACCACGATCTGCCCGGCCCGGAACGCCCCGGTCACGGCCAGCCCGGACACCAGGTCGGGCAGCACGGCATCGGGGACGGCCAGCAGCACCAGATCCGACCGCCGCACCACATCGTCGGGCGGCAACACCGGCGTGTCGGGCAGTAGCGCCTCGGCGCGGCGCAGGGATTCTCGGGATATCGCGCTGACCCCGACCACCACGTGCCCAGCCCTGGACAGCGCGGCGCCGAGCACCGATCCCACCCGGCCGGCGGAGACCACCCCCACAGCCAACCGCGCCGGCCGGTCGGCCACACCGCCGGACGCGGATCCATCCGACCGCGGCATCGTCGCCCTCCAGATGTTCCAGTCCCGCGCTACCCGCGGGTACCGGACTCCCGCACCCTACCGCAACCGTCCGCGGCCATCCGCCATTCGGAATCGAATGGCGACCACAGGGGATCACGAACCGTGATTCGGCTCCGAATAGCGCTCGGGATCGGGGTCGGGGTCGGGTGGGGTTTGGCAGCAGTGTTCCAACCAGAGGGCGGCTGCCGTCAGGGCTGCTGCGCACAGGGCGCCGATTGCGGCGGTGATGGTGTCCGAGGCTGCGGAGGGCAGCTGAGCTCGCAGTGGCAACACGTAGCTGAGCACACCCAGCCAGGCTCCCCCCGTGATCGCGCCAGCCAGCGAGGATGCCTTGGCCAGCACAACGGCCTTCGCCGCGCTGAGCGGCTGCAACGGCCGGGTCCCCGGTCGCCGCAGGATCCGCGCTCGCAGCGCATTGCCCAGCAGCACCTCGACGAGCGCGAAAGCGAGCACTGTGGTTCCGGCCGGCTGCGGCAACGTGGGCAGCTCGCCGTAGGACAGCACCAGCAGCAGGTTCGCCAGCACCGCCGCCGCGGCGGCGGCGGCGAGGAGATCACGCGCCCGGGTGAAGGTCACCGGGACCCCAGCCCCATTCCAAACCCCAGCCCCAGGTCCTCCCGGCGCCGCACGCTGCGCCGCTCGGCGGGCGGCAATGCGGCGACCAGTTCGGCCACCGCGCCGCGGCCGGCAAGCACCGCGTGTGGTGCCACGTCCAGCCAGGGCACCAGCACGAAGGCCCGCTGGTGGGCCCGGGGGTGCGGCAGAGTCAGGCGAGGATTGTTCTGGTGG
>JBOHFJ010000316.1:0-5706 GCA_050699655.1 Pseudonocardiaceae bacterium | reverse complement strand
GGTCACCTCCTGGTGCAGCCGCCGGCCCAGCACGGTGGCGATCAGGCGCGGAACCGGCCAGCGCGGCTGTGCCCCCTCCAGCATCCGCCGCACCGAGGTGGCACTGGTGCCGGCATGCTTGCCTTCTCGGGCGGCGGCGTTGACCACCGCGCGGGCCAGCCCGGCGTTGCTCATCTCGGCTTCCTCCAGCAACGCCCGCAAGGCGGTGTTGCCGCCCACGGTCGTGGCACCGTCGCCATTCATGGTTATCGGCCCTCCGGATGTCCCGTTCGATCACTCGGTGGGGTCCATCGTGGACCGTTGTCGGGTGGATGGGGAAATCGGCACCGTCGAGTGAGACTCCAGTGAGACCCCCGTCTGGCAACTCGACCCGGTGCCCCACCGCATCCACTGCCACCGCCGCCGCGCTGGGCGTTCACTACCTGTGCCAGATCACCCTGAAAAGTTGCCCAGGAGATATTGTAATGCGGCGGCGCGTGCCCGAACTCGGCTCGGCGGCAGGGCTGGCTGGCGCGCTGGCCTGATTGTTTCAGCGTGTGAAGCAAGCGGGACGAAGGATGTGAGATGACCGAGGAAACCAGCACTGTCATTGACCTCGCAGCCGAGCTTCGCGGCAAGCTAGTCGATGAACTGTGCGAGTGGGAACC
Organism: Pseudonocardiaceae bacterium; assembly: GCA_050699655.1. Taxonomy (GTDB): domain Bacteria; phylum Actinomycetota; class Actinomycetes; order Mycobacteriales; family Pseudonocardiaceae. Next base: position 5,059 of record JBOHFJ010000316.1, on the reverse strand, counting down.
GTTCCGCCTCGCTGCGGTCGAGGACGCCATGCGTACCGTGCCGCGACACGTGTTCCTGCCTGGCGTCCCCATCGAGAAGGCCTACTCCCACGGCAATGCCGTGACGCATCGAGACTCTGAGGGTGTGGCGATCAGCTCGGCGTCGGCGGCGGGGACGGTAGCCGGGATGCTGCAGCAGTTGGAGGCGGGGCCGGGGCACCGAGTGCTGGAGATCGGTGCCGGAACCGGTTACAACGCGGCGCTGCTGGCCCGTCTTGCCGGCCCGCAGGGGGAGGTGACCACGGTTGAGATCGACGCAGAGGTGGCCGAGGGCGCGCGGCGGAACCTGACCGCCGCCGGGTACTCAGGGGTGCGGGTGATCTGCGGCGACGGCGAGGAGGGTTACCCCGCTGCCGCGCCTTTCGACCGGATTATCGTGACCGCGGGCGCGTGGGACATCCCGCCAGCGTGGCTGGAGCAACTCGCCCCGGGCGGGCGGATCGTCGTCCCGCTGCGTATCCGGGGCCTGACCCGGTTGGTTGCCCTGGAACGCCACGGAGCGTCCTGGCGAAGCGTCTCCGTGGAGAACGACGGATTCATTCCGCTGCGTGGCGCTGGTCATCTGCCCGAGCGCAACATCCGGCTGGATGAGGACGGCACGCTGATCCTACGGGTCGACGACGGGCAGCCCGCCGATGCCGATGCCCTGCGCCACGCTCTTTGTGGGGCCCCGGCGCGGCTGTGGACGGGGGTGATGGTCACCAGCCAGGAAACGGGGACAGGTTTCGGGGATCTGGACTACTGGCTGGCCGCCCCGTATGGCCTGTGCCGGCTGCTGACCCGCTCCCCCGATCATGAGCTCGTCGCGCCCGCGCTCGCTTATGGGAGCATGGCGTTGCGCGACGGCGCGACCCTCGCCTACCTGACGAAGCGCCCAGAAGGCGAGGCCAGCCACTACGAGCTGGGGGTGTGCGCGTATGGCCCTGCCGGCGAGAAACTGGCCAGCCGAGCCGCCGAGCAGATCTGTGCCTGGGACACCAGCCGAACGCTGACCACGTGGATCGAGGTCTACCCGTCCGGTGCACCAGTCCCATTGCCAGGCACCGGCACGCTCCTGACGGCCGCTAAGCGTCACGTCCGGGTGATCGTCTCGGCCGTGTCCCCTAATGAATGAGAACCATCAACGGAATGGAGAGGAACCATGCCCTCCGACACCGCCGCCGCCCTCGAAACCGCGATCACCGACTTGTTCACCCTCGACCGGCGCGTGGAACCCGCCGAGGACCTGACGGGCTATGCGTGCTCTGGCGAATGCACAGACAACGGCTGTTCCAAACCTTCCACCTGCCGATAACCCACCGCAACCCATGGCACGTTCCCCGTTCTCTGCGCATTCGACTTTTCCGGTTCTGACCCGTATCCCGCTGCTGCCCGCTGCCGACTCCCGGGAGACAGTCCCGGAGGCGGACGCGCTGTTAGCGGAGGGGATGTTCCTGGCCTCCCGTCAGGTCGACCGAGAGGTGGGCCTCACTGGGAGCGATCGCAGTCGAATGGCTGTCACACGCCGCGGCTATGAGATCCGGGCTCAGTCGCGGCCGGTCCCGCACATGGTCTTCGCTGGTGTCGCCCTCGCCCGGTTCGCCGGCCAGGGCGACACCCCGAGCTTGCGGCTGGGCGCCGGGCACCGCGCCCGCACCAACCCGAGCGCCGCGTGGCTGATGGCTGTGCGCGATCAGATCCTGAGCGACCCGGCTGCGCTGTCAGCGCTGACGCTCACCACGAGCAACCTGGTCACTCGTCGCGGCCCACGCCTGGAACACGAACGGCCGGCCAGCAGCGGCGCCGGTCCACAGCACGTGTCGGTCCGGGCTACGGAGGCCACCACGCTCATCATGAGCTTCTGCGCAACCGGGGCGAGCGCCAGCGAAATACACGCGAAGGTCACCGAGCGCTGGAAGGTCCCCGAACCGGTTGTCAGTACCATGCTCACCGAACTGGCCTGGGACGGGTTCCTGCTGACCGACCTGCTGACCGATGACGTCACCGTTGACCCGCTCGGGCATCTGGTGGACAAGCTCACCTCAGGCCACCGGTTGCGGGCGTCTTTGACCAGGCTGCGCAGAGTGCTGGCGGACGCCGACCGGTACCGCCCCGGCGATCCGGTCCGGCTGGACAAGCTGCGGGAGGCCAGGAACCTGGCTGATCAGATCAGCTTCCGCGAACGACCCCTGACCGCCGACACCGCCGCTGACGCGCACGTCGTGCTGCCCGCAGCGCTGGCCGGTGAGGCAGCCATGGCGGCGGGCGTGCTGTGGCGGGTCGGTTGCGGGCCGGGGCCGCTGACCCGCTACCACGAACGGTTTCTGGAACGCTATGGCACACACCGGTACGTCCTGCTGCTGGACGTCACAGACCCGGCCATCGGCCTCGGCATCGACGTGGTCTCCCCCGATCGTGACCTGGCTGACCTGCCAGAGCGGCGGACTGGGGTGCTTGCTTCGCTGATCGGCCGCGCCACCGCGAATGGCGGTGTCGAGGTCGTGCTCGATGACGCCGATATTACTGAACTGGCGGACAGTCAGCCCGGCCTCTCGCCGCCCCGCACGGCGGAGATCTGTGTCCGGGTCATCGCCGCCACCCCGGAGGATCTGGCCGCTGGGCGGCTTCGGCTGGCCGTGTGCCCCGGCGGGTCTCCAGATGCCGGAACAGCGCTTGGCCGGTTCACCGGGTTGCTCCACGTGGCTGGGGAAGACCGCGACGACGCGGGGCTGGTCGCCGAGGTTGTCGCGCGTCCTCGTGTCTCGGAAGGCATGACGCTGGCCCCACCGACCGGTCTCGCGCCGCACCGCATCCCGGTGGGCGTGCCTGCCCAGCCAGGCGATGTGCCGCTCGATGACCTGTTGCTGGCCTCCGACGGTCACCGCCTGGTCTTGTGGTCGTCCAGCCAGGACCAGCGGGTCATCCCCGTCCTGTACTCGCGACTGACGTCTCACCTGCTGCCACCGCTCGCCCGGTTCCTGCAGCTCGTTGGCCGCACGGGCTGCCGCCCGCTGCACGGCTGGTCGTGGGAACCAGCCGGCGGCGGCCCGTTCACCCCTCGCGTCCGGTACCGGCGGACCATCCTCGCCCCAGCCCGGTGGATTCTGCCGCCGATGCTGACCCGTGCGACACACGACCGTGCCGCCTGGCCTGATGTCCTGAAAAGATGGCGGACCGAAACGATCCCAGCCCCGCCCAACCTCATCGTCCTGGACGACGGCGACCGCTGCCTGCCGCTCGACCTGGATCAGGCCGATGACCGAGAGCTGCTGCGCCGCTACGTCGGCCGTGGCGTGACGGCGGTGACCGAGCCTCCCGGCGGTCCGGACGCCATCCAGGCCGTCCTGCCCGGCCCCGCTGGCCATCACCTCCTAGAGCTGGTCGTGCCGCTGGCGCTGCGGGAAACTGTGCCACCGCCACCGCCACCGCCACCGCCACCGCCACCGCACCGTGCCGCGGTGCGCGCTCGCGACACAGGCCTGTACCTGCCCGGCGGGCGGTGGCTGTCCCTGGCGATCCGCACCCCCGCCTGCGAACTAGTCCTGCCCGGCCTCGCCACCCTCGCCGACGACCTGGCCGGGCACTACGACACTTGGTTCTGGCTGCGCTACCACACCCCCGAACACGGGCCGCACATCCGCGCCCGCTTCCGCGGCGACCCCGCCACCCTCGGCGGCCGGGTCCTGCCCGCACTGTCCGCATGGTGTCAGGAGATGATCCGGCAACGGCTGTCGGGCGGATTCACCGTGGAACCGTATGACCAGGAAATCGAACGCTACGGCGGACCCGCCACGATCGGCGCCGCCGAGCATGTCTTCGCCGCCGACAGCTCACTTGTACTGGCGATCCTGGCAAGCATCAGCGACAACGATCAGAGGCTGATCATCGCCACACTGTCGGTCGCCGCCATCGCCCGCCCCATGACCGACGCCTACCAGGCGGCGCTGGACGGACGCCATGTCGACCGCGCTACCCGCCGCCACATGCTGGACTTGCGCCCGCAGGTACGGGCGACGCGGGGTCAGGTCAGCGCCGGCCCTGAACTCGGCGCAATCCGCCCGGCCTGGAACGCCCGGCACGACGCCCTCGCCAGCTACCGAAAACTCCTCGATCCGGCGCGGCGGGCCGACTGCACGTCGTCGCTGATCCACATGCACCTCAACCGGCTGCTCGGCGACATGCGGTCCGAACGGATGGTCCGGGCGCTGGCCGCCGACCTCCTCGCAACCCCGTCATGACCAGCGCCAGCCGACAGCGTGCGCTGGTGACCGCCGAACGGCTGCTGAACACCGAGGACATTTTTGCCGCCGTCCCAGCCGGAGGATACCTGCACGGGCTGGCGGGTACCGCGCTGCTGCACGCCCGCCTAGCCGCCGTGGACCCTATGTTCGCACAGGCAGCGGTCCGCCACTGGGCTGCGGCCGCCCAGAACCCAGGTCCGCACCGTGGAGCAGCGGGCGTCTTCAGCAGCCCCGGCGGTCTGGCGGCATCGCTCATCATCGGGTCGGCGTACCTGCCTGACCCCGACTCACAACGAACCGTGACCGCCCGGGCTGTCCGTTGGCTGGCCGCCCGTGCCGTCGACCTCGCGCATGGCCGCGAAGAACACCTGCGGGCCGGTGGCGTGGGCACCCCATGGCCGATATGTGACGCGATCAACGGCCTGGCGGGCATCGGCAGAGTCCTGCTCGCAGCCCTCACCGCTGGATACAACACGGCCGAGTCCGGGCTCCTCGCAGCCCTGCGGACCCTCACCGCGATGATCGAAAATCAGCACGGCGGAAGGCCCGGCTGGTGGCTACCCGCCGGTGAGCATTCCTCAGCGGGGAGCGTCCACCCGTCCGGGGCGGCAACCACAGGAATTGCACACGGGATCGCCGGTCCCATTTCCCTGCTCGCGACAGCACACGCGGCCGGATGGTCCGTCACTGGGCAGCGCGCGGCGATCCAGAGCGCGGCGCACTGGCTGCTGCGCTGGCGCACTGATGCCGCGCACAACTGGGCGCCCTACGTCACAGGTGACGAACTGGACAGCGACACC
>JBOHFJ010000315.1:0-5726 GCA_050699655.1 Pseudonocardiaceae bacterium | reverse complement strand
GGGCTGGGCGCCACCGGTTGTTCGTTGAACATCTTGTCCAGCGCCATGCCCACTCCCCGGAACACTCCTTCCCAGGTGTGGTGCGGGTCCTCGAAACTCGCGACTGTGATGCTGAGGTCGAGATCGCCACCGGTTCCGAGGCCTTCGAGGACCGCCACCAAGGGCTTGCCGTCCGAGAGCTGTTCCGCCCGGCTGCTGAGAAACCACTCGAGGTCGACCTGCCTCGACGCGGTCAGCAGCGCTCCGCCGGGGCTTGCCGCTCGCACGTGAATTTCCGCGCTGCCGTCATCGATCATTCCGATGGTGCTCGCGGCATCGTGGCGCAGCGGCAGTTTCCGAACCTCTCGGCCGAGCACTGCGCCGAGTTCACGCCAGTCGTCGTTGGTCCAGCACAAATCGATCGAGCAGCCCAGTCGCCAGGCGATGTGCTCGATCATGTGGCTGACGAACTCGTTCGGCGACAACAGTGTCTTCGCCGTCACGCCCGCTCTGCCCAGCTTGATGTAACACCTCGCGAAGCTCGTATAGCAGCACGAGACATGCGGAGACTCGGACAACTCGCGAAACGAGTTGGCGCCAGTGGCGACGGCGACCGTGTAACAGCCAGCCGCGCTGGCGGCCTCGGCGCCGAGCAGTGAATCCTCGACGGCTACGCAAACGGATGGTTGGAAACCGAGGCGAGTGGCCGCTTCCTGGTAGGTATCCGGAGCGGGTTTCTTCCGCAAGCCCGGCTCGTCGTTGCCGACAATGATATCCGCGATGATTCCGGCGTTGGCCAGAGTCTTGCGAATCTCGACGTGCGGATTGTTGGAGACCACGGCGATAGGCATGCCCTGCGCGCGTGCCGCGGCTATGATCTCAGGTATGCCGTCGTGGATCGCCATCACCGCTACTCGGCGCTGAGACGCATACTTCTCCACAAGCCGCGAGATGGCTTCCGGAGTGAGCCCGAGCGCGCACGCGTCTGAGATCCTGCGCCAGAAGTCTGAAATCGCGTACGCGAAGTTTTCTCGGATTACCGACCGCGGTACCTCCACAACAGAGCCCAGCTCGTCCTGGAGGAGCGTGTCCACGATCTCGTAGTCGAGAGAAAGCGAGTCAAGCAGCACACCGTCGAGGTCGAAGAGCAGAGCAGCGGTGCCTTCGGGGACGTCGAGACGGCCAGCCAGAAGCATGAAAGCGATGCTACCCGGCCAGTCAGCGCGGGTCGGGCGTGCCGGTCCGAGCCCGGTCCGGTGTGGAACCCCGGTGTGGAACCCCGGTGTGGAACCCCGGTGTGGAACTCAGAGCAGCTGCGAGGGCTGCGGCACGCCGAGCACGTGCCGGGAGTACCGGGCCCTGGCCTCCGCGCTAAGGAAGGTGTGCGTGTCGAGGGTGTGCAGGTCCCGGAAGCAGCGCTGCAGCGGTTGGTCGGCGTAGATCGCACCCGCTCCGGCCAGCCGGAACACCCCGTCCACCGCCGTGACCGCCGCCCGCACCGCGTGCTGGGTGGCCAGTGACAGCTCGGCGCGCTGGTCGAGACGCAGCGGGTCACCGGCGCACGCGGTGTCCCACAGCGTGCCGATCACATCGAAGGCGAAGGCCCGCGCGGAGCGCAGCGCGCCCTCCGCGGCCGCGAGCTGTACCTGTACGTGCGGGTCGTCAGCCAACCGCAGCCGCCGCTCCAGCCCCCGGGTCTTGGTGCGGGCCAGCTCAGCGAACTCGTCGAGCGCCCGGCGGGCGACCCCGAGCGGGAAGCCCATCAGGATCACGTTGAGGTAGGAGAACGCCGGGAACCGCCACAGCGGGCCGTCGTGGCGCGGTTGCCCGTCGAGCAGGTTGACGAACAGTTCGGCCGGCACTGGCAGCCCCGCAAGCACCAGGTCGTGACTGCCGGTGCCGCGCAGGCCAGCACTGTCCCACGTGTCGAGAACCTGGCCGCGGCTGGTCGGGAAGAACGCCAGCCGCCACTGCGGGGCGCCGTCATCGCCCACCTTCGGCGCGCCCTGTTCGTCCAGCATGATCGCGCCGGCTTGGGAGAACCGGGCGTGCCGAATGCCCGTGTTGAACGCCCACCGCCCGCTCACGGTGAACCCGCCCGCGCCGTCCGGTGCCGCCGAGCCGGTGGGCGCGACCGTGCAGCTCGACGCGCCATAGGGATGGCCCGCGATCAGCTCGCGCGCGGTGTCGGGTTCCAGCCAGGCGAAAAACGCGATGCTCGTGCCGATCAAGGTGGTCCAGCCGGCGGATCCGTCCGCGTAACTGATCTCCTCAATGATTGTGACGACTGTCGCCGGGTCCAGCTCGAGGCCGCCCAGCGAACGCGGCAACCACACCGCGAACAGCCCCGCTTCCTCGATTCGCTCGGCGAGCCCAGGTGGCATGGTGCGCAGCCGCTCGCCCTCGCGCGCGCGGTCCCGGATCTCCGGCGCCAGCGCCCGCGCGGCCTCCAGTGCGCTAGCAGCCACATCGAGCGTCACCCGGCCATCATGCCGGACCCGGTCGCCCACCGCCCGGGCCGACAGTGCGGCGTGGATGCGCTCCGGATCGCGTACGAACGCCTTCAGCTCCGCCTCAACCACGCCGCATAATTTCGTATGCCTCCCGCAGGTCCGACGCTTCTGCCGGATCTCGGACTTCGACCTTCCGGACTACCTCAAGCGCCCGCCAGTAGCTCGAGGCCACCAAGCGACCGGAGAGCATGGACTCCTGGGCGACTGCGCAGGCTTCATCGAGGCGGTCTGCCAGTAACAGGGCAAGGGCTAGATCGATGCTGGCTGAGGCAAGTCGGCGTGGCCAGCGCCCAGCCTCGGCTTCATGAGTAAGCGCGGCGACAACGTGGCGGGCATGGTGCTCGGATGCCACATCCCCGAGCCATGCGAGTGTGGTGGCGACATAGGCTTCCGCCTTGTCTGGATCATACCGGTAGTGGTGCTCAGGTGTCTCTGGCCTCGCCATCCGGGAAACGAATCGCTCTACCCGGTTGAGCGCGTCGTAGGTCTCCTTGGCTTCACCCAGTCGTGCCCACGCGCGACCTTCCTGCGCCGTGGCCTGAATGGCGACCGAGCTACCGCGTGGAGCGAGCCACTGAGCTTTCTGCGACAGCTCCACCGCGCGGTGGTAGTCGCCATCAGTCAGTACCTGCCACGCCTCGGTCTCGTAGCGCCAGGCGTACATTTCGGACTGGCCCGTCTGCTGCGCCAAGCTGGCGGTAGTCGCGAGCCAGCCGTTGGCCTCCGCTCGCTGTTCAAGATCAATGTATAGCGTGGCGGCAATAAGGGAGAGCCATCCGCCCACGACAAGCAGCCGACGGTGTTCGTCGAGTGTCTTACGCGCATCGAGTAGCCGCATGACATAGGACACATGCCGGCGAACCGGGCCAAGTAATTCCTGCGGTGGGGTCTTAGAGTACTTGATTGCTAGTTCGTCGATGATGTCTTCGAGTCGGCTCAGTGTCTCGGTGCTCACATCCGACGCAGCTACCCGCCGGGCAAGCTCCAAGGCTTCGTCACCTACCTCGGCGGCGTAGGGATCTGTCTTCATTTCGGTCGCGAGTAGCTCGCTCAGCCTGGCTCGCGTGACGCCCAGCTGGTCGGCCAGCTTGGGCTGCAGCCACGGCAGCGGTTCGGTTTCGCCGCTTTCCCAGCGACCGATGGTGGAGCGGTCAACACGGAGCCGGTAGGCCAGCTCCTCCTGGGTGAAGCCGGCGGCCTTCCGGGCTCGCACCAGAAGTACACGTTTAGGGCGCCTCACGACGTGCGGCCTCTCGAGGGGAGTGGTTACGCGGGATGCTGAGCGTACCGACAACGCTGGTCAGCCCGGCAACTACAGCAGCCGTGCCACATTAGTGCGGCATCGGCAGGCTGGTGTGCGCCCGCACGCAGCAGCTTGGCTTGGCGGTATGACCCCAAGGCCGAGAGGCAGCGAGCTGAGCATGCCATGCGTTTCGGTCTGGGGTGCCGTCTTGATGCGACTGAAAGACCGAGCCGATGACAGGGAAGACGTCGGGTTGGTGGTAATCGCTGCTCCAGCGCACCACGACTGACCCGATAACGGTGTGGCAGCTAGCGCGCGCGTGTTTGGTCGGCGCTGTGTGGATCACTAACAGATGAGCGGGCGGCGAGACACGATCCCGCCCCCGTCCGAGAGCGGGAGGCCGACTATGGCTGATGGCGCGACGTCGCGGGCAAGGCCCGCGAACCGCAGGATGGTCGGCGTGACCTGCGCGGTGCACAAAGGCCCGAGAGGTTTCGCGAACCTGGCGCAGGAGAAGCAGGGCGGGGAGATCATCTTCGACTCGCATGTGACCGGGTAGTGCGTGCTCATCCTTGACGAGGACGCCGCGCGGGTGGTCCGCAACGCGTTGATTGAGTGGTTCGGGTGAACGGGGTGAGGGTCGCTCGGGTGTGGCTGGTCGCGGGGCTGGGTAACGCGCCCGCACCCACCGACCAACACAGGCGTCCGCGACGACCGGATGCGCACCTGGCAGCCCGGCCCGGACGGCCGTTACACCACCGGCGGGGGTTGCTACCACGCCACCTGGGGACGAGTTGCGAACCCGGCACGACTTGGTCGAGGTGACCGAGACCCGGATGGCCGAGGCGACCCTGTGGGGCAGCTAGTGAACTGGCACTGGCGGTCCATGGGTGGCCACAACACACTATGTGTGGACGCCTGATTGGGTTGCGGTGTGGGCACGCCGGCCCGGCGTGCTGCTTCCCAGTATTCTTCAGCCAATGCCAGAGCCACGGGGTCCGGCCTTCCCGTACCACCGCATCGTTGATGATCTGCGGTCGGCCATTGTGGCTGGTCGTCTGGCCCCGGGTGAGCGGTTGAGTTCTGAGTGGGAGCTGGCGCAGCGGTACGAGACCAGCCGGCCGACGGTGCGCCGCGCGGTGGCGGTGCTCAAGGCCGAGGGTTTGGTGGTCACGGAGCAGGGTCGGGGAACCTTCGTCCGTCCCGCTCCTCGTGTGCGGTTGGTGGTCACCGGCGCGAATTATCGCCGGCATCGGAGCGCGGGCGTTCCGGGCTTCAACGCGCAGGTGACCGAGCAGGGGCAGCGCCCCGCGCAGCGTCTTGTGGAGGTGGGGACGGTCGGCGCTCCACCTGAGGTGGCGATGCGTCTGGGTGTCGAGCTGAACGTGCCGGTGGTCGTGCGGCGGCGGTTGTTCCTGGTGGAGGATCGGCCCGTGGCCTTGTGCGACAGCTATTACCCCGCTGACATGGCGGAGGGGACGGTGCTCGCCGAGCCGCGGCTGATCCGGGGTGGCGCTCTGGCGGTCATTGAGGATCCTGCGGGGCCTATCCGGAGAGTTGTGGCGCGGTCGTTGGATGAATTGAGGAGCCGGATGCCGACCCGCGCGGAGATCGATCAGTTGTGGCTCTCGCCCGGGGTGCCGGTCGTGCGGGTGCTCCGGACGATCTATGACACCGAGGGAGCGCCGCTTGAGGTTCAGGATTCGGTTGCTGCGGCGGATCGTCACGAATTTCGGTATGAAGTGGACATGCGGTGATCGGTTTTCGAGGGTTGCGGGTAGGTGCGTGTCTGTCGTTGACGGGCCGTTACGCGCGGTGTGGTGGGCAGGCCGCCGCTGGGCTGGAAGCTTGGCGCGTTTTGGATGGGGACGCCGAGCTTGTCGTGGAGGACGACGGTAGTGATCCAGCGCGGGTCGAGCTCTGCCTTGGAGTGCTGGCGAGTAGGTGTGACCTGTTGTTGGGTCCGTATTCGACGTGGCTGATGCGGGTGG
>JBOHFJ010000314.1:0-5764 GCA_050699655.1 Pseudonocardiaceae bacterium | reverse complement strand
GCACCGGAGTGCGCACCCACATGCCGAGCAACCTGCCCTACCTGCCACTGGTGGCGGTGCTGCTGCTGGGCGGCTGGGCGGCGGCCGTGGCGGCCGGTCTCGGTTTTGGCCTGGGGCGGGCCGCGATGGCGCTGGGCCGCCACCACAGTCGGGACGCCCCGTGGTGGGACCGGCAATGGCGGCGCCACGAGCGGTCGCTCCGGATCGTCTTGGCCCTGGCCGCGGTCGCGCTCACCGCCGTGATCGCGCTGTCCTGACCGCTGAACCCTCATGATCCCTCCACCCGTGCCGGGCCTAGCCCGCTAACCCAGCCAATCAAGATCACTGTCACCTAGCGGCTCGTCGGCGCGCAGCGCGCGGCGCAGCCGGCGGCCGAGCAGCGACTCCAGCCGCGCTGGGGGGATCCCGCCGGCTGGCTTCTTGGCGGTCAGGTCGCTGCTCGTCAGCACGTGCCCGGCCAGCAGCGCGCGGCGGGCGACCAGCGACCGGCCGAACAGCGCGCGCATCGGCGCCAGCTCGGCCGCGACCGCGTCCTTGTCGACCGGAGCGGCAAGTGCGGCGTCGAGATAGCGGACGCCCGCGACGAGCTGGGCGAGCTCGCTGGTGGTCACCGACGCCGCCACGTCCGGGCCGAACATCTCGCGGGACAGCGTCACGTGCACCTCGAGCACCCGCCCGCCGAGGGCGACCGCGGCCAGCGCGGGAAAGATCGTCCCGGAATGGTCGGACAGCCCGGTCGCGCACCCATAGCGCTCCCGGATCTCCCGCAGGACATTGAGCCCGACCCGCTCCGGCGCGACCGGATAGGCCGAGGTGCACTGCAGGACGGCCAGCGGACCAGCGCCACCCGCGCGCAGCCGCGCGAGCGCGCCGTCCAGCTCAGCCCAGTCGCTCATCCCACTGGACAGCAGCACCGGCGCCCCGGTCCGGGCCACCGCGTCGAGCAGCTGCGGGTTGCCGACCTCGCCGGAGGCGACCTTCCAGGCGGCGACGCCGACACCGCACAGCAGCTCGAGGGCTTCCAACGAGAACGGTGAGCTCAAAAACGCCAGCCCGCGATCCCGCGTGTGCGCCCGCAGCCCCGCCCAGGCTTGCGCGGTGAACTCCATCCGCTTCCAGTACTGGTAGCGGGTGTCGTCGGCATAGCTGAACCGCATCCGCCACGGTTCGTCCGCCTGGCTCTCGGCGGCGGCGATGTGCGTCTGGAACTTCACCGCGTCGGCACCCGCGTCGGCGATCGCGTCGATGAACGCGTGAGCGGTGCCCAGGCTGCCGTCGTGTGCCTGGCCAACTTCGCCGATAACCACGACACGGTGACTCCAATCGAGTACAGTCACTCTATGCACTCCAAGTCTCCACGAATGGATGAATATCATGACACAAACGATGAGTAACGAGAAAATTACTGCGATCGGTTACGACTATGGTGCGCTGGCGGCCCACCGGCCTACGGTGTGCAATCTGTGCGGCGCCCCTGGTAGCGCGGTGGAGGTGACCGAACGGGACCGCTACGGCTACCCGGCAACCTTCGTGATGTGTCGGCACTGTGGCCTCGGCTACCTCTGCCCGCAGTTGAGCGCCACCCAATACGAGCACTTCTACTCCGAGGTCTATCGCCCATTGGTGTCGGCTTACCACAACCGCCGCATCGACGCCGAGACCGTGCAGATCGACCAGCGTGGCTACGCCGCCGAGCTCGTCGCGTTCCTGCTCCCCCTGTTGCCCTCGCCGCCGCGCACGATCCTCGACGTCGGCGGCTCGACGGGAGTGGTCGCCAGGGTACTGGCCGAGCGCCTGCACGCACGGGCGACGATCCTCGACCCGGCTCCCGATGAGCTCGCGGTCGCGCGGGCCGCCGGCATGGAGACGATCGCCGGATTCGTCGAGGACTTCGACCCGGGTGAGCGCAGGTGGGATCTCGTGCTGCTGTGCCAGACGATCGACCACCTCCTCGACGTCCGCGGCACGCTGGCGGCGCTGCGCGAGATGATGACCGACGACGGCCGCGCGTTCGTCGACATCGTCGACCTCGATGTCCTGCTGCGCCGGACCGGCAGCATCGAGCGGGTGGTCAAGATTGACCACCCCTACTACCTGACGGGCTCGACCACGGCGGCGCTGTTCGCCCTGACCGGTTTCACGATCGTCGCCCAGCGCTTGAGCGATGACGGCCATCGAGGCTTCATGCTCGCTCCGGGAGCGTGCGCCGAACCCGACTGGGCGACCCTGGAGGCCACCGCAACGCGGTTTCTCCGGCAGCATGTCGGCTCCCGATAAGACCCCCGACAAGACCCCCGACAAGACCACGGTACGATTAGATCTGCGGGGTAAGATCATTGTGCGCTGGGCGTCGTCTCAGGAGTGCTGGCATCGGGGGGGCCCGACGTGCCTGGCCGTCGGAAAAAGATATGTGTCGTCGTGGCCAGCCGGGCCAACCTGGCGCGGGTCACTACGGTTCTGGAGGCCGTACGCGACCATCTCGCGCTGGAGCTGCAGGTGATCGCCGCCGCGTCGGCGCTGCTGCCACGCTTCGGCAGTGCGGTGCACGTGCTCGAAACCGCCGGCTTCACCCCTGACGCCAGGATCCCGTTCATCATTGAGGGTCACACCCCGGCGATGATGGCACGATCCACCGGGCTGGGCCTGCTGGAGTTGCCCACCGCCCTCGAACGGCTCGAACCCGACATCGTGCTCACCGTCGCCGACCGCTTCGAGACGATCGCGACGGCCATCGCCGGCGCCTACATGAACATTCTCGTCGCGCACACCCAAGGCGGCGATGTGTCCGGGTCGATCGACGAGAGCGTCCGGCACGCGGTCACCAAGCTGTCCCACATTCACTTCCCGGCGACCGAGCTCAGTGCCCGCCGCGTCATCGCGATGGGCGAGGATCCGCGATACGTGTTCAACCTCGGCTGCCCCTCGATCGACCTGGCCGCCCGTACCCATGCGGGCACCCGCCGCGACGCGCTGCTCGCCCACTGTGGCGCCGGTTCGCCAATCGATCCGGAGCAACCCTTTCTGCTGGTCATGCAGCATGGCGTCACGACCGAGTACGGCCACGGCCGCACGCAGATGACCGCGACGTTGCGCGCGGTCTCCTCGACCGGGATGCAGGCGCTGGTTTTCTGGCCCAACGTGGACGCGGGCAGCGACGAGGTAGCCTCGGGCATCCAGCAGTTCCACGCGCAGGGTCTGGCGCGGCGCTGCCAGTTCTTCCGCAACCTGCCGGCCGAAGACTTCCTCCGGCTGATGACGCACTGCGCCTGCATGATCGGCAACTCGTCGGCGGCACTGCGCGAGGGCGCATACCTCGGCACACCGGCGGTCAGCGTCGGCACCCGCCAGCGCGGCCGGGAATGCGGGCCCAACGTGATGTTCACCTCACACGACCCGGTCGAGATCACCGCGGCGGTCCGCGCCCAGCTCGCGCACGGCCGCTACGAGCGCAGCGACCTGTTCGGCGCCGGCACCGCGGGCCGCGACATCGCCGACGTGCTGGCCACGGTGAACCCCCCGATCCAGAAACGCCTGCACTACGACCCCGCCGCCCTGCGCGGGGACCCCACAAAAATGTGTACCATGGTGGACCATGAGTACACATAGCCTCCGTGACTTGCGCAACAACCTCGGCGCCGTGGTGCGGGAGGTTGCCTACACCAGCCATGAGGCGGTCATCACCGACAACGGCCGGGAGGTCGCCGTCATCATCAGCCTGGACGACTACGAACGGCTGCACGAGCACGCCGACGTCGCCGACTCTCTGCGGCTGCGAGACATGCGCGCCATCGGCTTCACCGCGATGTCGCTGAGCGACATGCTCACCACACTCGGCGTGTCCATCGAGGATTTCGCAGAGCAGGCCGTGTGAACGTCACGTTCCATCCTGATGTCCACAAACAGCTCCAGATATTCCCAGCGGCACTGCACGCAATCATCGCACTCACACACAACCCACGGCCTGTTGGCGTCAAGAAACTGGTCGGCAGCCGCGGTGACTGGCGCGTACGCATCGGTGAGCACCGGATCATCTACGAGATCGACGACACCGCGAAGACGATCACCGTGCTACAGGTCGAACACCGGCGGAACGCATACCGGTAAGCGATGACCGCCCCTGCCGGCGCTCAGACGACGATCAGGGACAGCTGGGCATCCAGTGCCGCGAAATCCTCCGGGTCGGAGGTGACAACGTGGTGGTGGCGCTCCCGAGCGCACAGCACGACCGTCGCGTCCACCACGTCCGAGGTGCCGGTCCGCCCGCACAGCACGCCTGCGGCGCGCGCTGTCATCGCATCCCACTCCACGATCTCAACCCCGTCCGTGGCTGGGTTGGGAGTACCCTGCGCGCCGCGCGGCCTCCATGCCGGGCAGGCCAACATCCGACCGCACCCGATGCAGGGTGGTGGACAACTCGCCGGGGTCGTCAACGGGGCGCAGTTCACCGCAGCGGTGGTCGTGGTTTACCCCCATTCCCACTCGTATCGTAAGTAGTCGTTCAGCCCCGTGGGTGGTGTCGACGAGGTTCACCCGGTGCCGCCAAGATCCCGGCAGCTCGCTCGGCCCGGAGGTGGTCTTCCCGGGCGAGCTTCGCCGGGTTGTGCGGTTGATCCACACAAGCCAGGTACACAGACAGGTCGGAACCGTCAATGAGGACCTCATAGCGATCCAGCGTCTCCAGACGGAGCAGGGCCCTGCGGGCCCGAGCTGGCGATCTCGGTCAGTTCGGTGATGGTCAGCACGACTGGGCTCCTTCCGGGTGTTACACAGAGCGCTGCCTAGGGTCCGGAGGCGTCGGCGATCCGGCCCAGCAAAGCCGTGCAGTGGCAGAACTCGAGCGGGCGACTGCCACGGGATGATCCCCAACCGTACGTTCGGCCGGTCGATCGCGGCGGCGATCCGCTCTATCTGCCTGACAATCACGGCCGCGCCGCCGAGGTTCCATCGCAGCGCACCCTCGGTGTGGAGGAGCACCCACTACCGGCTCAGGTCGTCCAGCATGCGGTGCCGTTCTTCCCAGTGGACGCCGTACACCATGAGCAACACCGCGCCTCAGCCGCAGTGAGCAGGCCTTCGCCGTTCTCCACCCGAGAAACCTTGTTCTGACAGGTTCCCGCTCGCCTCGATCTGGCCAAGACCGGCGGCACCGCAGGTCCACGTACAGCGACCGGGACAGCGCGCCCCGGCGGTCGTTGTCATCTCTCATCGCTGCTATTTCTGGTGTCAGGCAGCACGGACGCAATCTCGGCGCTGGGATGATGGGCGACCCGATCACTACGATGGTCCGGTGCGACTGGTCTACGTGGACGAGAGCTACTGCAGGGACTGCTACTACGTGGTCGCGCTGCGCGTTCCCGACACCGAGGTGCAGGCACTGACCGCAGCCCTGGACCAGGTGGTACGCCGGGCTACGGCCAGCTATGACGGCATCGAGCCAACCGGCGAGCTGCATGGCTACGACCTGTTCCAGGGAAAAGGCCACTGGGAGCCGATGAAGCTGATGCCGAGGGCCCGAATCGGAGTTTACGACCAAGCTCTGCGGGCGATCGCCGAACACGATGTGACTGTGATCATCCGTGGCGTGATGGCCCCCCAACTGCGCGACCGCTACGGCGACCGCGCCTGGCACCCGCACGCCGTAGCTCTGGCACACCTGCTGGAACGCTGCGACGAGCACCTTCAAGCAGTCGGCGATCTCGGCCTAATCATCGCCGACGAACCTGGGCAGACCGATCAGCAGCCAAAGTATCGCGCTGACCTGCGC
>JBOHFJ010000313.1:0-5788 GCA_050699655.1 Pseudonocardiaceae bacterium | reverse complement strand
CGCCAACACCGGCGTGTCCGTTGACCAACAGAAGGGAGATCACCATGCTCACTAACCAGACCTGGCGGTCCCTAGGTCATGGCAAACCGCTGGTCCCATCACGCTGGCAAGCGACATGTTCGTCGGGTCGATCGGGATGCGAACTGGTTCACTGCTTCTGCGAATGACCGCAAGCCAACCGCAAGAAGCCCGACTTTTCGTGACCTGGAAGGAGTGCCCGCGACGATCGAACGGCTGACTCGCTCTGACCTGCTGGTTTGTCCTCGTTGTGTCGGTTGCGTCCCGACGCGACTTGACGTCAGACGGCCTGGGTACGGCCTGATCTTGGTCGCTCCGCCCTCGTATGACCGCCCTGGAAGGGTGGTAGGGAGACCCTGCGATTAACAGATGCATGCAGGCCCCTGATCGGATCGCGCAGCGTGGGCATACGGCCTTCACCAGGTGGTAAGCGCCCGGCTTGTTGATCTTTGTGGGGTGCGGGCCAGGCGTGGCCTCGTCGTAAATGGCGCCGTGCTACAGACAACCCCGGGGTTCTGATGGCCGCAGGTGATCCGTCCGCACGGCCCGGAGCAGCAGCCTATGCACTCGCCGAGCCACGCGAGCGCTGGCCTGTGTGGGGCCGTTCGAGTACAGTCAAATCTTGCCATGCTAGGCGCAGATTTTTCACCCAAATGAGGGGAGCCGAAGATGTCTGAAACTCAGACTCCGCCGGGAGGCGCGGGTAACGAAGAGCCGGATCCGGCCACGGCTGAGAACCCCCCGGACGAGATCAGGGCGGGAGATAAAAAGAGGAAGAAGGAAGGGGCGCCCGACACCGCTGCCGAAGCCGGAGTCGGAGGATTGGACTGAGTAAGATCGGCGGCAGATCATCACGGGCTTGGGCATCGCACTGCTCATCATCTGATTGGCGTTCGTGATCGTCGGGTGGGTGATCAATGCGCTACTCCGGGACGGCCCGCCCGCCCCGGAGTAGCGATCACTTGCGCCAGCCGACAGTGGCTACGGAGCCAGGTGCTGTAGTTGTTCGAACTCGATAGTTGGATGAAGATTCAGTCCGCAGGCCGGGAATAGTTAGTGAATTCCGGGTCTCCGAAATGCCACTTCCGGCCTGGGTCCTTTATAAAGGAGCGGTTGACGGGAATCTGACCCGAATCTCGCTACCCGTGCTAATGTGGGTCGCCTACCTACATGAATAGCCGACCATGAAGAGCTCTGCTTGTCCGCTGTTGACCAGTTTTAATAGTAGGTGGACAGCACAGCCGGTGATCCTTTGCGCTGGGATGCCGACGGGACGCTGCTTCGGAACTGACCCGCTCTGGCTCTGTCAGGTGGGTCCGAGCGCTGCCTTGCAAAGGCGCGAGCCGTAACACTACGTGAGCTGGGGAAACGTCTCATGAATGGTCGGTGAGATTCTGACCGCCATCGCCGGTGAGTCCCCTTGAATTCCCGCGTGACCGGGCACGCCAGGGGCACGAACCAAGATCACCAGTCACGTAGGGTGCGGCTTAGGTCGGTCTTCAACAGGATGCGCCACCAGTCTGATGGCATCGTCGCGCCACGCCAGCCTGATCAACTTGCGAAGTTTCTGTGCGCGTAGCCGATGCCGCGCCGGTTGTGGGTACAGGGTCCGACGGAGGAGTCGCTGAACAGTTTCAGCCCGCGTTGGGTGAGGAGTTCGCGGGCCAGTGCCTCGGGTGGTTCTGGTTGCGAGATCGGTACGCCCGAGGTGATCCAGTCCCTGATGGTGTCCAGCGTCCCGTCCCGGGTGAGCTCGCGAAGCTCGAGTGTCCATGAGGTCCCCACCGAGCGGCACCACACCGCAGCGAGCACACCCGCCGCCGCGAGGTCCACCGGTGGTGCCCCGAGGGTGCGATCGTCGGACCTCATCGCGCATCACCCGAATTGGCGTGCTCTCGCACTGGCACCCGGTCCCGGTCCGGCGGAGTTGGGTGGATGTTCAGGGTGGTGTCGAGTTCGGTGATCGCCAGGATGCGGCGGGTGGTGCGGGTGGGCTGGGTGAGCACGAGCCGGCCACCGACCGCGTGTAGTCCCTGGTCGGTGTGGAGAAACACGCTCAGCCCGGCGGCGCTGAGGAACTCCAACCCGGACAGGTCCAGGGTGATCTGGCGGTGGCCATCACACCGCAGCTGGTCCAGGAGCCGTTCCAGGCGGGGTGCGGTATGCAGGTCCAGTTCACCGAGCACCCGCACGCGGCTGGTGTCGGTGCGGATCACGACATCACACCACGCCAGCTGGCCGCCGTCGTCGTGGTCGATTGTTTGCCACATCCGCGTGCCTTCCCGGGGTCCTGAGCAAGCCCAAGCCGGAGGCGCACCGCTGTCGCTGACTACCGCTAGCCGGGCATGACCACTTCACGGCTGCGATCTAACCAGTTCAGAGCGTACCCACTGCGGGAGGATCTCGCGAGTCCGCGACCGAGGCAACGCTCAGGGCACCGGTTCTGGCGTGGTGTCGGGTTCGCTGCGGCTGGTGGTCTCGACCAGCTCGGTGGCCACTGCCCGCAGCTTGATGTTGCGCCGTTGGGAGATGGTGCGCAGCGTCGCGAAGGCCTGCTGCGAGGTGCCTCGCTGGTGGGCCATAATGATCCCGATGGCCTGGTCGATGACCGAACGAGAGGTCAGCGCGCTCCGCAGGTGATCGGACAGGGTCACCTCGTCGTAATGGCGTAACGCCGCAGTCACCGCGATCGCCGCCTGCCCGCCCAGCAACCCCAGCAACTGCCGGTCCAGAGCGCGGAAGGCGTTGGCGTGGCGGGCGTAGATGTTGAGGACCCCGACGGGTTTGCCCTCCACGATCAGCGGCACGGAGTGCACGGCCAGGATCCCGTGGCTCATCGCGATGCTCGGGTAGTCCCCCCAGCGCGATTCAGCGCCCAGGTCCGGGGCGGTGACGACCTCCCCGCTGGCCAACGCCTGCAAACACGGGCCCTCGCCAAGCTCGTACTGCTGTTCGTCAAGCTGGCTGGCCAACTCATCGGCCGCAGCCACAGTGAACACCCGGCCCCGCTCGGCCAGAGTGATCCCGCAGGTCACCACCGGGTCCACGGTGCGCACCGTCAGCTCGGCCACCTCCTGCACCAACTCGGTGAACGAGTCAGTGGACAGCAACAACCCCGCCAACTCCGACAACGCAAAACTCAGAGAGGACGAGATTTCTTCTTCGGTCATCCACGACGACCTGTCCCGGCCACCCCAAGGACCAGGGACGCCGCATGGCTCGCTCGCCAAGAACGGCGAAACGGCAAGACCCGCAGCGCGAGAACGCCCTCAGTACCACCAGTCTGACACATCACCCCCACCCAGGGCGTACAGAAGTTCTCACCTTGGAGGTCACGGAACCGGTAACGGCGGCGGTGCTGACTTGTCTGCTGACTTGCCCGGCTCCTGGTTCTTCCTCCAAGCGGGAGTCCTTCGTGCTCTCCCGTCGACCTGGCGCCAGCCCTACCACGCCGGGTCAAGAGGGGCCCGTACCGCAGCCGGATGTATTCCTCGGATCTGCCCCTCTTGACCCGGTGTGGTCGCCCTTGTGGAGGTCGGCGGGAGAGCACGACGGACACCCGCGTACCGCAGCGTGGCGCTGTTCCCTCCTCCCGGAGACCAGCCCAGCGGCGAGCGTCCGCTTTTGCGCTTCTTCTTGGTGATGCCCGCTTGGATGGTGGCCGCCTGGCCGGGCCGCGACCGAGCACGGCCCGCCAGGGCCGCGCGCAGCGTCGGGGTTCCGGCCGGAGGTGGCCACGCGCCGCCACAGGCGGCGTACTTGATCCCATAGAGGGGAATTCGGCAACGCCCTGGGACCAGACACCTGGGACATGACACGTGCACACGCGGACTAGACGCATGCCTCTGGTGGGGGCTATCGGCCCTCGGTGCCGATCAGGTCACGCAGCCAGTCCACCTGGTGATGATTCCGCGTGTGTGTCTAGATCTCGCTGGGGACTTCGGGCTTGGTGGGTTGCTGCTCGATGTCGTAGTCGTCGATGACGATCACGCGGTCGGCTGCCCAGACTGATTCGGAGATTTCCAGGATGTCGCCGTGTTCGTCGCGGGCGGTGTGGACGACGTGCATGACCGGCGCGCCGGTGGGTAGTTCGAGGGTGATGGACTCTTCGGCGGTGGGCATCCGGGCGATCCACTGGTCACGGGCGCGGGTGTAGCGGCGGCCAGTGAGATCTTCCACGCACAGGAACAGCGCCTTAGGAGCGACGGTGGGCTCTGCGAGCAAGGTTCCCTCGGCGACGGAGGTCGAGAAGTAGCTCGCGCCGATTTCTTCGGGCGCTCCGGTGTCCTTGTCGTAGACGTTGCGGCGGCGGATGACGACCTCGGCGCCGGGTTCGATGCCCATGATCTCGGCGATGTGGGTGGGGGCTGGGCCGCGACCAGCGAAGACGATGTCGTGGCGCAGGTGGTTGCTGAGGAGCTGCTGGTGCCGTCGGGCGCTGCCGTAGCGGCCACGGGAGCGGCGTTGCAGTCGGCGCTGCTCCTTGATGAAGGTGCCGACACCGTGGCGTGACTCGATGAGACCTTCCGCGCGGAGCACTGAGAGTGCTTGGCGGATGGTGGGCAGGCTGACGCGGAATCGGTCCACGAGGGTGGTTTCGGCCGGCAGTCGTTGGCCTGGGTGGAGTTCCCCGGTGCGGATCTCGGTGCGCAGGGCGTCCGCGACGCGGTGGTACTTCGGCACTCGCGCGTTCAGCTCGTCCACTGCTCGACATCCTTCCTGGTCAGGCTATGCCCGCCTACGGTCACCAGTGTAGTCCTCCTGAGGACTTGACGACAGTCAGATCTCGCCCTACCATCACCATCGTAAGCAACTCCTAATGAGGAGTTGAAGACAGGTCAACAGGAGGACAGAGCTCATGCCAGTGATACCTACCAGGTTCCCAGTGGGCTTCGGGGACGTCTTCCCCGAGGGGGTGTTCATCCTCGGCGTGGAGCCGACGCTGGAGTTTTCCGACGACCGCAACGCACCGAAGCGCCAGGAACGAGACAAGGAAACCAACCAGCTCGTGTGGACGGTGCGCGCGCTGGACGCGAACGAACAAGCCGCGCGGTTCGGGGCCGAAGTCAAGGTGAAGGTCACCGCGCCGCACCAGCCAGTGCCACCGGCGAAGACGCCGGGTTTCCCGTACGCCCCGGCGGAGTTCGAGGGCTTGACGATCACCCCGTACGCCAACGCCAAGGGCCGCGTCGCGTTCAGCTTCCGGGCGACCGGCATGCGGGCACCCGCAGGCGCCAAGAGCGGCAAGGCGGCGCCGCCGGGCGCTGAGACGCCGGCCAGGAACGCGGCGTGACCGGGTGGGAAACATGCGCAAAGGACGAATCGACATGAACGTACAGGTGACGCTCACCCCCAACGCGCCAATGGCGTTAGGAGACAACGGACCATGGCCAGACCATCGGATCGCCACCTTCGTGTTCGGGGGCGGGAACACCAACCGAGTGGCAATCCGGGTGGGAACACCCGATTTGCCTCGGCTGGCGTCCCTCGTCGCGCTGGCACAGGCCCGCGCCAGCGAGGGAGCACCGTCATAAATCCTGACCCGGGAAGGTCACGTCGGAACGCGTCTTCGCGCATCGAAGAGAGGTTGTCATGAACTGGCACAGTTACCATGAGAATGGCCCGAACAAGCGTCGTCGTAAAGGAATTTCGGCGTCGTGTCAGTTGCATCGGGGTCCGGTTGGTTTCGCGAATCTTGTGGTGAGCATGCAGGAGGGGTGGATTGTGTTTGACCCGCATGTCACAGGCGCCTGTGTGATGGCTCTTGATG
>JBOHFJ010000312.1:0-5813 GCA_050699655.1 Pseudonocardiaceae bacterium | reverse complement strand
GGGCTGGCGCAGCGTCGCCGCGCAGCTGCAGGAGATCCAAAGCCTGGTGGACCAGGCGGTGCGCGGGATTGGCATCGCACAGCGGGGCGCGGCGGCCGACGCGGCGACCCAGGCGACGACGGCGCTGATGCCGTGGGTCACCGAGACCGCCGCCATGGCGGCGGGCATCGCCGACCGAGTCGACGAGCAGGCCGCCATCTTCGCGCACACCCGGGGCAGCATGCCGCCACCGCGCGAGGTTCCCGAGGTGTCCTTCAACCAGGACCCGGGAACGTGGATGGCCGACCACGCGGCGGACTGGCTGCCCGGCATCCAGACCGAGCACGAGCGAGCTCAGGTGGCGGCCCAGCAGGACGAGCAGCGCGCCCGGGAGCTGATGAACGGCTACCAGAGCACCTCGAATGAACTGCTGGCGGTCGGCCAGCAGTTCACGGCGGCGCCGGTGGTGGTCGCCGAGGTGGCGCCGCCAGTCCCGGGCGACGGCCCGAACGCGGGGTGGCGCACCCGTTCGAGCCCGGCGTATGCGGCTGGCGCATATCCGGGTGCGGCATATCCGGGTGCGGCATATCCGGATGGGGCGCATCTCGCGGCGGCGGACTCCGCTGGCGCATATCCGGCGGACTTACACCCGGCTGACTCACACCCTGCCGCGGTGGCCAATGAGTTCACCGCAGCGGCCAGCTCGGCTCAGCTCGGCTCTGGGTTCCAGTATGCGCCGGCCGCGGTGGCGCCCCAGCTCGCTGGCGGCTACCCCAGTCCGGGCGCGCAGCCGTTGGCCGGGTCGGGCTCGGCCTGGCCGGCCGGGGCCACACCAATCGGGCCCTCCCCGATGCTCACCGGGTCGGGCACCACGGGCGCGGACCTTCTTCGCGGAGGATCGCACCGTCGCGCTGGCGGTTTCGGGCCCCGGCCCAGTATCGCGTTCAGCACTGGTGACTCCCCGCTGAGCGCCTCCCCTGGCCAGCACGGTCCGGTAGGACATAACAATCCCCTGCACAGTGACTCCATTCAGGGGGGCGTCGAGCAGGCCAGCGCGGGCCGATCCGACCGCGCCGGCTTCGCGGACGCGCCGTTCGCCGCAACCGGTGGCTCGGGCGGCGGTGGCGACACCGTGCACCGGCGGCCGAGCTACCTGCTCGAGCAGGACACCAACGCCATCGTCGGTGAGCTGCCTCGGGTCGCCCCACCAGTCATCGGTGCCGAGGAGGACTACCGGTGACTTCAGCCGTGTCGGCCCCCGGGGTGCACGGCGGCGCCTTGGAGCTGACCACCGAGGAGTACCTGCTGGCCTGGCGGCATCTCCGGCTGGGGTTGGTGCACTGGAACCTGCAGCCACCGGGAGGGATCGAACGCACAGTCGCCGAGCGCACCGCTGCCCAGCGACAAGCCTGGGAAACCCTGCGGGCCCGTAGCCTGGCCGGCACCCGCCAGCTCGCTCCCGAGCTTCAGGACGCCCTGCACCTCATCGCCCGATCGGCGGTGGAGCTCAACGCCCGGCTCGACCTGCCCAGCGGCAAGCGCACGGTCGTGGGGTGCGCGCGGGGCGAGCACGCCGCTGTCGCCGAACTCGGTGAGTTCGGGCTGCGCATCAGGGCCGCCCGGGGCACCGCCCTGCCCACCGCGGTGGCCGAGTCCATTCCCGACCGGCCACCACTACCCCTGGCGGAGCCAGCAATGCAGGCGCTGGCGGAGCCGGCGATCCAGGCGGTGTCGGTTCCCGCCGAGCTCCTCGCCGATCAGGAGGCGATGACCGGCGCCGAGGTGGAGCGCGCATTGCTGCGGGGCGGCACCCGGCCGGACGACGCGCACCGGTTCCGCTCTATGCTGCAAGGCCGCAAGCTCGGCGGAGGCAAGTTCGGCGCCGCCCAGCACGATCAGCAAGGCGGCCGGCATGCCGCGGAGTTCGTGGTCACCTACTACGAGACCGAGCGAGGCGGCTACACGCTCGAGCAGAAACGCGGGGTCGATCGCAGTCGCTGGTACACGTTGGCCCCGGCCACCCGCGCGCAACTCGCGCAACGGCTGGGGCAGCTGCTTAACTCGATTCAGATATGACGGTACCGCGTCATCACCGCTCACCACGGGGAGCAGCATGGGCCGCCGCGCCGAGCACGAACTGGCGGGGTCCACCGCGCAGCGAATACGCGAGGTGCTGGCCATTCCCGCGTTCCGCCGGCTCTGGGGCGTCACCGCGATCACCGCGACCGCCGAGTGGCAGTCCCTACTGGCGCTGTCCGCGCTGGCCACCCAGCTGACCAGTGGCTACCGAGCGCAGAGCTTCGCGCTCGGTGGGGTGGTCGCCACCAAGCTGCTGCCCGCGATGCTGCTCGGCCCGCTGGCCGGGGCGCTGGCCGACAAGCTGGACCGCCGGCACCAGATGGTGGTCTGCGACGTGCTGCGGGCCGCCCTGTTCCTGTCCATCCCGCTGATCGGACAGCTGGCCTGGCTGTTCGCGGCGACCTTCCTCATCGAGCTGTGCGCGTTGTTCTGGATCCCGGCCAAAGACGCCTCGATCCCCAATCTGCTCCGCCGCCCCGACCAGGTGGAGACCGCCAATCAACTCTCGCTGATCATGACTTACGGGGTGGCTGTGCTGGTCGCTTCTGGGGTGTTCAGCGTGCTGTCCAAGCTCAGCCCAGCACAGCTGCCGCACAGCGCTGAGGCATCGGCCTATCTGGCGCTGAGCCTCAACGGCATCGCCTACGCCTGTTGCGCGCTGGTGGTCGCCACTCGGATCCCGGAGATCTCGGGCCGGGCCGTGTCCCAGCGTGGCGGCCAACCCGGCCTGTTCACGATGCTGCGCGACGGTGTGGTTTTTGTCCGCGGCACACCTCTGGTGCACGGCCTGGTCACCGGGATTCTCGGCGCTTTCGCCGCGGGTGGAGCCGTCATCGCGTGCGCGAAGCTCTACTCCACCAGTCTGGGCGGTGGCAACGCCGCCTACGGGCTGCTGTTCGCGTCACTGTTCGTCGGCCTGGGTCTGGGCATGGCCATCGCCCCACTGGCGGCCCGCCGGATCCGCCACCGCGGGTTGTTCGGGCTCGCGATCGTGGCCGCCGGGTTGGCGCTGGTGGCCGTCGCGCTGGCGCCGCATCTGATCGCCGCGCTGGCCGCCGTCATCCTGGTGGGTGCCGCCGGGGGTGTGGCGTTCCTGACCGGTCTGACCATCATCGGGGCGCAGGTCAGCGATGAGATGCGGGGCCGCACCATCGCGTTCGTCCAGTCGCTGGTCCGGTTGGACCTGCTGGCCTCGATGGCGCTGGTCCCGTTCGCGGTCGGGCTGGTCCAGCAGCGCACCCTCACCCTGTTCACCGAGCGGGTGACCATCGACGGCACCCGCCCGGTGCTGTTGTGCGCCGGGCTGCTGGCCGCCGCTATCGGACTGGTGTCCTACCGCCAGATGGACGACCGACACGACGGGTCGCTGCGGGCCGACCTGCGCGCCGCGCTGCGTCGGCGCCCCGCGCCAGGTCCAGGTCCCGAGGAAGGTCCGCGATGAGCGTGTGGGCCGACCTGGTCGGGCAGGATGTCGCGGTCGCCGCTCTGGTCAAGGCCAGTGGGCCGGCGGGGGCAATGACCCACGCCTGGTTGTTCACCGGCCCGCCGGGCAGTGGTCGCTCGGTCGCGGCGCGGGCCTTCGCCGCGGCGCTGCAGTGCACCGACCCGCTGGCCGGACCGGGGTGCGGCGCCTGCCAGGGCTGCCGGTCCACCTTGGCGGGCAACCATCCCGACGTCCGCCAAATCGTCCCCGAAGGACTGTCCATCTCAGTGGCCGAGATGCGCGCGCTGGTCACCAGCGCCTCCCGACGGCCCTCGACGGGCCGCTGGCAGGTGCTACTCATCGAGGACGCCGACCGGCTCACCGAGGGCGCGGCCAATGCCCTGCTCAAGGCGGTGGAGGAACCCCCGCCACGCACCGTGTTCCTGCTCTGCGCGCCCTCGGACCACCCCGAGGACATCGCGGTGACGCTGCGCTCACGGTGCCGGCCGGTGGGGTTGCGGACCCCGCCCGTCGCGGCGATCGCCGACGTGCTGGTGGCCCGCGACGGGGTGGACGCCGACACCGCGCGCTGGGCCGCCTCGGTGTGCGGCGGCCACATCGGCCGCGCCCGCCGGCTAGCCACCGATCCGCAGGCCCGGGCCCGCCGAGAGGCGGTGCTGCGGGTGCCGACGGCGCTGCGCTCACTCGCGGATGTATTCACCCTGGCAGATCAACTGGTCGGGGCCGCCGAATCGGAGGCGGGCGGCCTGACCACGGCGCGCAACGCGGCCGAGACCGAGGAGCTGGAGACGGCCCTGGGGGCCGGCGGAACCGGGAAGGGTGCCGCGGCGGCCACCCGGGGCAGCAAAGGCGCCATCCGGGAGCTGGAGCGCCGGCAAAAGTCCCGAGCCACCCGCACCCAGCGCGACGCGCTGGACCGCGCCCTGATCGACCTGGCCGGCTTCTACCGCGACGCCCTGGCCACCAGCTGGGGTGCCGCGGTGGCCCTGACCCACCCCGACCGGGCCACCGATATCGCAGGCGTCGCCACCCAGTCCAGCCCCGAAGCGCTGCTCCGGATGCTGGAGGCGGTGCTGCGCTGCCGCGAAGCGCTGGAGCTCAACGTCAAGCCCCGGATCGCCATCGAGGCGCTGACCAGCGCACTGCACAGCAAGTAGGCCGGTCAGGTGCGCGGCGCGCACCATCGTTACACTGGGCCGCGCTATATTGGTCCACGCTGCCGGCCAGCGTCGCCGCCTTAGCTCAGTCGGCCAGAGCGGCTCACTCGTAATGAGCAGGTCCGGGGTTCGATTCCCCGAGGCGGCTCCAGGTCAGGCCCCGTCCACTGTGGTAGGGAGGGGGCCTGATCCAGCGCTGGGTGACCAACTGAGTGACTACGCCAACTCACGCTGCTCACTCGCGCTCGTGCGGCGGAAACAGGCGGTCCATCGCGACTGCCCGTCCTCCACAACCGGGCGGATCTGTTTCCGGTATACCAACTCAGTCACCGACGTTCCGCTGTGCCCCACCAAGCGCGAGATCTGCTCAATGGGCATGCCGCCGTCAGACAGCAGCGAGACGAAACTGTGCCGCAGCTCACGTGGGGTCCACTCCGTCGCCACCAGGCCGGCCACCTCGATGACGTGCCGGAAGGCACGTCGGACGTTGGCGTCATCTTGTGGCGTCCCGAGCAGCGTAGGGAACACGAGGTCGTGGTCACGCCCGAGCTTTCCCGCAGCCTTGCGCGTCGTGTCCTGAGCCGCTCTGTGCGCCGTTAACGCGTCCACGGCGCGGCGCGGGAGCGCGAGTGACCGTCGCGATTTTCGAGTCTTCGTATCACCTCCCGCGCGGACGGACCGCTACACCCTCACGTTGGGAGACACGGGGGGTGACGCAGAGGGATCTCCTTCTAGGCCCACGTGGTCCCAGGTAAGGGCGCGCAGTTCCTCAGTCCGCGCGCCCGTCAGCAACGCCACGACGACATATCCGCGCATAGCGGACTCCTCCGCCGCCGAAAGCACAGACTCAGCCTGTGTCAGCGTGAGAGCCTTGGACACCCTGCCCTTACCCTTCCCGACCGGCACCCGCAGAGCAGGAGGGTTATTCACGAGCTCTTATAGATAATCTGTCCAGTCCACGGCGCGCCTGCTTGGACGACGGTCCGTTTCTCGAAAGAATTGGGTTTCCACACACAATTCGAAAGAAACGGACCGTCGAGGATGTACTAAGGGAAACGTAAGTTTCAAGACTGTTATTCCTTCACGAGTGTGACGCGCTGATGTACCGGAGCTTGGGATCGCCGAAGAATCCTCGGACGATTCCGGGGGACTCC
>JBOHFJ010000311.1:0-5831 GCA_050699655.1 Pseudonocardiaceae bacterium | reverse complement strand
GCGCCCGAACCGCGGGCAGCGTGGCGCGAGAGCGCCTGTGGGCCAAGGCGGCAACGCTGCGGACGACCACAATGTTCGGCGCCTTCAGCATCGATCCGACCAGCGGAGAGCAGCTAGGCCACCAGACCGCCCTGGTGCGCTGGACCGCGAACGACCCGACGGCGGTTTTCCCGCCTCAGTCGCTCGCCAGTGGGGTGATGGGCAGGTCGTCGTAGACGAGCGTCGTGCGGTCAGCGGTCGCGACGACTCGCACCAGTTCGATCGACCGGCCCTCGCCGTCGCGGGTCACCCTCTCGACCACGAGAACGGGCTGGCCCGAGACGAGACCGAGCGTCTCCGCTTCGTCGGGAGTCGGCATCCGGGCCGACACCTCCTCGGTCATGGTCGTGGGCACGATCCCCAACTCGATGAACGTGGCGTACACGCGGGTCGCGGTGTCGGTCGCCAGGGGAGATCCCTCGACTAGCGCCAGCGGGATCGTGCTCGTGGACACTGCACCGTCTCGGGTTCGACGTCACCGAGTCGCATGTGCCGCACCCGAACGACGACCTCGACGCCTTCGGCGATGCCGAGTCGCGACGCGCTAGGATCACGCCGCACTTTCGGCAGAGGTCGACCGGGCGGAGCGCGGCGCTGGGGTGAGCGCAGCCCGTAGTGGTGTCGGTGCGGGTGAGGCCGACCATGAGCGCGAGCGTGGTGAGCTTGTCAATGTCGCCCGGGTCCAGGTCGACCTCGACCGGGGGCCGTACCGCTGGCCGGGTAGGCGTTCGGCGACCTCGAACACGGTGGCGAGGGTCCCGGCCCTGACCCGCGCGGCGCGGGCGGCTTCCGCCGCGTCGGAGGGGTTGTCCGCCACGACGTCGATGACGTGGCTGACGCGGTACTCGGGCATCTCACGCCTCCCCGGGCAGCAGGATCGTGGTCACGGAACGGTCCGCTTCGGTGATCACCCAGACGGGGCCGTAGACGCTGACCAGCCGCTGCCCGTCGGCCAGCGCGGTGTCATTCACCTGGGCGTCGTGGTCAGCAACCTCACCCCAGTCGCCCATCACATGGCGCCGCAACAACAGGGCCGGGTGGATCACCCCGAGCTGGATGAGGTCCAGTACGCCGGGGGTGGCGGTGCACCGGCCCAGCTCGAAGCGAGCACCACCATCGGGGTCCCGCACCGCTTGGGGACTGGTCATGATCACGTCACCTCATCGATTCTGAGCTGATCGCCGTAGGGGTTGGCGGTGGCCCGCGCCGCGCGGGCGGCCTCAGGGGACACGAGATGCAGGATCGCCGTCGCCAACCGGGCCACGTCCTCCTCGGTGAGGCGCACCGCGACCCGATCGAGGGCCAGGGGGTGGATCAGCTACCTGCCGTCGGTCTCCTGGACCGCGAGCAGCGTGGCCGCCGTGTTGTCGTCGGTGTCAGCGCGGGTGCCCTGGATCGACACCTGAATGGGGTACCGGGTTCGGGGTTGATCAGTCACGTGGTGTCCTTTTCCTTCGGAGACGCGGGAACGCGGGAAGGCCGGCACGGCCGCCGGGCAAGGGCGAACGGTGGGGGTCGCGGACAGCCCCCGCCCGGCGGCCGGCCGGGTATCACTCACCTCAGCGGGGCATCCGCGAGGGACTGCTGGCAGCGCTCACAGGGGCGGCACATCACACCCCCAAGGGGCGGCTCCTCATACAGGGTGGCGCCCGGGAACACCATCTGCCCGCAGTAGGCGACCCACACCCCCACGGGGTGCTCGGCGCCCGGGTCGATGGCGTGCGCGCGGTAGTCCAGGGAGGACACGCCCCAGCGCGGCGCCCCGCTCACGGGGTGTGCCCGCATTCCGGCCGGTTCCTCACGCTGAGCGGCCCACAAACAGGCCGGGAGGGGCACCCCACCCCCACCGGATCGCCTCAGCCATCCGGGCCGCGGTCACCTCCACCAGGTCATACCGGGCGCGCAACTCCCCCCAGGTAGCGTGCTGGCGGCCCCCGTGAGTGTTGTAACGGCCATCCGGACCGGGACACCAGGTGCGCATCTGGTTGTCGCTGACGGTGGGCCGGTCGGTGGGTTCGGGCGTGGTGCCCAGCCCGCCGGCGAGCCACACCCGCCCGGCGGCGGGGGCGTGCTCGGTCATCCGAGCCACTCCCCGAGCTGGTCGAAGATGGCCGCTGCGGCCGCCTCATCAAGGATGATGACGCACCCGCCGGTGACATGCGGGTTAAGAATGATCTCCCCCCCCTGCTTCTCCATCACGAGGTTCGCGAAGCCCCGGGGACCTCGGTGCAGCGCGCAGCTCACCCCGATCGCCCTGCGATTCGCGCGGGCCGCACCCGTATCCCCAGTCGCTCTATCAGCCATGGTCGGCCTCATCTCTTCCAGCGGGCCGGGGTCGTGTCCCGCCCGCTCATCGGTTGCTCACACCCCGGGGCGACTGTCGGCCGTTCCCCGGTGGGCGGTAGGAGGTCACGGAGCCGCTCCAGCCGCTTGATGACGTGCGCGGCGCCGGCCGGGGTGAGGGTGATACGCGCCTCCACGCTCACGCGGCACCTCCCACGCAGGCAGGGCAGAACCGCAGCTCAGGCACGGTTTCAGGCTCAGCCCGCAGTACCCGGGCGCCGCACACCGCGACGTAGCGCCCCCGCCCGTCAGCCGCGGCGTCACCGGTCGTCAGGTGCTCCACCAGAGTCCCCGCGTCAGTCACCCCGGCCAGGCGTGACCTCGCTTGCGCGTGCGCGCCCCCGTGACCTCGGTAGCGGCGGCGCCACCAGGCGTGACGCGCCCTGTGCTTGCCCGTCACGTAGTCCACCTCCGCCGATGTAGCGCCGCCCGGCCCGGTGTGGAGTCGGGGAACAGCAGGGCCGGGCCGGGCGGCCAACACGGTGGGCATCAAGTCCCTACCGTGAAGTCCTAACGTTAGCTGCTAGCGTTAGGATATGTCTAGATGCTATCGCCACTCGATCTGTTCGCTAGGATCACTCCATGGCAGAGGTGGGTCCGACCATGCGTCGTAAGCAGCTGGGGCGCCAGCTCCGGGCGTTGCGCGAGGCTGCGGGTCTGCGCGCGGAGGACGCGGCGGCCGCCCTGGACTGCGTGCGGTCGCGGATAAGCCACATCGAGACCGGCCGCTATGGCGTCCGCAAGCCCGATCTCGAAGTCCTGCTTCGGCTCTACGGCGCGCTCGACCGGCTTGAGACGCTGGAGGAGATGCGCCGGGAGGGATCCAAACCCGGGTGGTGGTCGACCTACCGACTGCCGGAATGGTTGCAGGCTTACATCGGCGTCGAAGACGACGCGGTTGCCGTGCGGACCTTTTCGCTGGAGGCGATCCCCGGACTGCTCCAGACCGAGGCGTACGCGCGTGCGGTCCACATCGATCCGCTGCCCTCCGCCCAGGTCGGTCGCCGAGTGGCTGCTCGCGCGCAGCGTCAGGCCCGGTTGACAGCACCGGAGCCGCTTGCGCTGTCCGCGGTGCTCTCCGAGGCCGCCTTGAGTCGCACGCTGGCCATGGGAGGCGTCGGCATCGGGGCGCTCAGGCACATCATCGCGATCGCACAGCAACAGCCGAACATCTCGGTGCGGGTTCTGCCCTTCTCCGCCGGCGCGCACCGGAGCATGTTGGGAAGCTTCACGCTGCTGAGTTTCGACCCGGAAGTGTCCCCGCCCATCGCCTACCAGGAGTACGCGGTGGGTGCCCACCTCGTGGACCACCAAGGAGACGTGCAGGAGCTGTCTGATCTGTACGGCCAGCTCCGAGACCAGGCCCTCGGGTGCGATGAGAGTCTGGAGCTGATCTCGGAGCTGACACGGCGAGCCCAAGATGAGGAGACATCCCATGGATGACCTGACAGGCGCCTGGTGCAAGTCCAGCTACTCCGCGAATCTCGAAAAATGCGTCGAAATCGCCGAGCTGGCCGGCGGTCACCGCGCCGTCCGGGACAGCAAGGACCCCGGCGGGGCGGCCCTGATGTTCACAGCGGCCGGGTGGTCCGCGTTCACCGCTGGGATGAAGTCCGGCGAGTTCGACTGATCGGCCCCGGCAGCTAACAGCCCTGGCTTGCGATTACACATATTGTCGTAACCCTGGGCCAGGGCCGTCGTTCGCAGGGTGAGCTCCTGCCAGTCTCGTAGAGTCACCCTAAGGTGGGGGATGCCCTCAGTGAAGGGTCATCCAGGTGGTGGCATCCACTGGGATGGCGATGGTCAAAAGGATCAGACAAAGACGCATCGTCCGGGACCAACTCGTAAGGGCGGACCGGACGGTGAGCCATCTGTCGTTGAAGTCGTCCAGCGGGACCTCCTGGTGATGTTGGGCACCGACCGCAACTGATAGCGGCCGATAGGAAAGTCTCTGAACTGACCTTCCGACATAGCAACGAAGTGCGGCCACGTTAGGAAACGGCACAGGTGTTCGATTTTGGGGACACTCGCAGTGTGGGCCGACGGTGCCCTACAGCTTCTCGCGGCGATCCTGGCCGACTTGCCGCAGCTGGACGGGGCTGCGTGCCGGTCGGCACCAGCTGTTCGACGCGATCGACCTTCCCGGGCGCGGACACCAGCACCACGACCAGCAAACCGCACGCGGCGAGCTAGCGGCAGCGTGCTGCTGCAGGTGCGTCCCGCTCGGGCGCGGTGCCCCACAGTCACCATCAGCTCGGCCATCACCCTCGCGGTGAGCGTGTGCGGGAAACTTCCGCACCGCCGCGCACCTCGACCCCGCCCGGCGTACTCCCGGCCGCTTAGGAAGTAAACGGACCCGTTAGAAACTAACGCGGTCGGGTGCCCGGTCACCACGGGGTGCCCACATCATTTCTCGGCGAGCATCACCGCGCGGCGATCTCGTCGTGCTGGGCGGTGGTGATCAAGCCGCAGTCGCGCAGATCGGCCAGCCGGGCCAGTCGTGGGTTGAATCGGGGCCACGTGTGCAGTAGATCTATTGCACGTGCCCCGGGGCTTCGCGAACCTCGTGCTGGAGAAACAGGGCGACGAGATCATTCTCGATCCGCATGTCACCGGCGAGTGCGTCATCATCCTCGACGAGGACACCGCGGCGGTAGTCCGGGACGCGCTGATCGAGTGGCTCGGGTGAGCGGGGCCAGAGTCGCGCGGGTGTGGCTCACCGCCGGGCTGGGCACCACGCCCGCGCCCACCGATCACCCCACCGTCCGCGACGACCTGATGCGCACCTGGCGGCCCGGACCAGACGGGCTCTACTCCACGGGCGGGGGCCGCCACCACGCTACCTGGGAGGAGCTGCGCGCTCGGTATGACCTGGTGGAGGTGACCGAAGCCCGGATGGCCGAGGCGATCCGGTGGGGCAGCCAGTGAACTGGTACTTGCGGTCCATGGGTGACCACGACACGCACCACGTGTGGGCGCCTGGCGGCACGCGGTCTATGCCCCGATCTGGGCCGTCGGGGAGGTCTGCGAAGAGTGGATGGGCTGCTCGGCCAGCGTGTCTTGCAGGGTTGCGTGTCGGAACTGGTACATCGCTCCCACGGTGCGCAGCACACCCCGGCTTCGGGCGTCTTCGAGGAAGGGCATCAGGGCGACGGCGGGAACACGGTGGGCTAGCCGTAGTTGGCGCCAGGCCAGGGTGGTTGACCATGCCGCCGAGGACGTGATCCCGTACACGAGCGCCACCGACAACCCGATCAAGAGGAAGTTCGCGAGCCCCATCAAGAGCCCGAACCGGAACCCAGCCCCGAGCCAGACCCCGACCCCGAGCCCCAACCCCAGCCCGACGCCGAGCCCGACCCCGAACCCGATGCCGAGGCCTACCCGGATCCTGAACGCTCGGTCATGACGCCAGGCCTCGCGCGGTCCCTGGGGGCTGGGCTCGCCGTCGG
>JBOHFJ010000310.1:0-5847 GCA_050699655.1 Pseudonocardiaceae bacterium | reverse complement strand
GGTTGCGGGCCCGGTCCGGGCACAGCTGCAAGACGGTGGGGGATGCGCTGGGCATCTCGGCCAGCAAGATCAGCCGGATGGAGACCAACCGGATCGGGCTGCAGGCCGACGAGGTGGCCGCGCTGCTTGGCTTCTACCAGGTGGCCAAGCCGCTGCGCGAGGAGCTGCTGGAGCTGGTCCGCCGGGCCGGCGAGTCGGGTTGGTGGCAGATCCAGGGCTCCCGGCTGCCCGAGCTGTGGCAGGAGTTCATCGACTTCGAGCGTGCCGCGACGGTGATCACCAACTACGAGCCGCTGCTGATCCCGGGGCTGCTGCAGACCGCCGACTACGCCGGGGCGCTGATTACGGCCGTGAACCCGGCGTTGAGCGAGGACGAGGTGGAGTCCCGGGTTGCCCTCCGCACCACTCGCCAGGCGCTGCTCGGCCGCCCGCGCCCGCCCCGGCTGCTGGCGCTGCTGGAAGAAAGCGTGCTGCGCCGGGTGGTCGGCGACGCCGGGCTGATGCGCCGCCAGGTCCGGCACCTGGAGGATGCCGCCATCCGGCCCAACGTGATCGTGCAGGTGGTGCCCACCGCCGCGGGCGCGCACGCCGGGCTGGGCGGGCCGTTCGCAATCCTGGAGTTCGACCGCGACCCGACCTTCGTCTACCTGGAGAACCGCCGGGGCAGCGTGATTCTGGAGGATGACGCCGACATCGCGGAGACTACGATCGCGTTGCGGCACCTGCAACAGATCGCGCTCAGCCCCGAGGACTCGCTGGCCCTGCTGGCCGAGGTCGCCCGGGAGCTGGCCTGACGACAGCGAGGATGAGGGTCATGACCACCCAGCTGCGCCACCCAGCGTGGCGCAAGAGCAGCTACAGCTCCGACCAGGTCAACTGTGTGGAGGTCGCGGCGCTGGGCTGGCGCACCAGCAGCTACAGCTCCAGCCAGGTCAACTGCGTCCAGGTGGCGCTGGGCGAGCCCGTGATCGGAGTCCGCGACTCCAAGCACCCTGACGGCCCGGTGCTCGCCGTCCCGTCGGCCCGCTGGTCGTCCTTCCTGCGCGGCGTCGCCAGCGACTTCGACCGCTGAGCGGGCCGAGCCAGGCTCCGGATGCCTGGTCATCCGGCGTCTGGCTGCGAGCGGATCTGGGCCGCTCAGTTGTTGCTGGAGTTCGGGTGGTCGTTGGTGCTGAGCAGCCGAAGGATCTCGGTGAGCATGCCGGTGTGCTGCGCCAGGGTCGCGCCCTGCTCCGTGAGCAGTTCAGTGTGATGTGCCAGTGTCTCGCTGTGCTGCGTCAGTATTTCGGTGTGTTGCGCCAGTGTCTCGCTGTGCTGCGTCAGTATTTCGGTGTGTTGCGCCAGTGTCTCGCTGTGCTGCGTCAGTATTTCGGTGTGCTGCGCCAGCGTTTCGCTGTGCTGCGTCAGGGTTGCGCCCTGCTCTTCCAGCGTTGCGCTGTGCTGTGCCAGCGTCTCTTGGATCTTATCCAGTGTCTCGCTGTGCTGAGACACCTTCTCTTGGATCTCTTCCAGAGTCTCGCTGTGCTGATCCACTGCATCCTTGATGTCGAGCAGGGTGTCGCCGACCGCGCGAACGGTCTCGCCCTGCTCGTCGACCCGGCGCACGAGCCGGGTGACTTCCAGGTTGGCCATGCCGGGCAGACTATCGCGCGGCACCGACAACAACGCGCCGGAGCGGACGCCAGTGGTGATCAGCCCATCACATCACGTCGAACTCGCCGTCCTTGGCGCCGAGGACGAAGGCTTCCCACTCGGCTGGGGTGAAGAGCAGTGTCTGGTCGTCCACGGGGTGCTCGGAGCTGCGCATGGCCACGTAGCCGTCCTGCACGAACGCGATCTCCAGATGTGGCCCCTCGATCTCGTCCGCGCCCGCCGCGCGCTGCCAGACGGCGTTCGACAGGTCGAGCGTGCCCCGGATGTGCTTTTTGTCATCGATGATGTCACTCATAGGGACCACCGTATCGAGCCGGTCGCGGGACGCGGTGAGCCCACCCGTTAATCCCGTCCGCCGTGAGGAAGAATAGGTTTCTGATCATCATTTCAGCTGGGCCGCCGATGGGGTGGGGTGTCGGTAGGGGTGAGGACGAGGATCGGGATCCGGCGGGGGGCCGCGCGGCGCTCGTAGGCCGCGTATCCCGGGTAGGTCCGCAGGGCGGCTTGCCACAGCCGGTCGCGCTCTCCTCCCTTGGCTTCGTGGGCCAGCACCGGCGTGGTCGTACCGTCGATGCGGACCGTCGCGTGCGGGGTCGCGCGCAGGTTGTGGTACCAAGCCGGGTGGCGGCTGCGGCCGTAGCTGGAGGCGATCACGATGACGCGGCCCTCGTCGCGCAGGCCGAGCAGCGGCACGGTGCGGGGCTGCCCACTCTTTGCGCCGGTCGTCGTCAGCATGACCACCGGCAGGCCGGTGACGAGCCCGGTGAACGTCGTGCGGCCGGCGGTGAGCCGGTGGACGGCGTTGTCCAGCCGGTGCAGGGCCCGGGCGCAAAGCCAGGACATCGGCGCGGTCCGCAAGAACCGCCGGAACACACCGGCCGGCTCGGAGGTGTCGGGCACCAGGGCTCCCGGGCGCTGGAGTGGAAGGGTTTCGTTCCTTCGGAAGGTGTGCCACACTACGCGCTGTGGCACACCGCGTTGTGATCATTATCGCTGGGCGCGTCGGGTAACAAGCACCATCACCCGACGCGCAGACCTCTCGCAGCCGCGGGGGGTCTTTTTTGTTGGCCAGGACACCTCTGTGGCAAGTAGACCCCTGGGAGCTTCGACGATGCCCCGCACCAGCCCAACCGGCACCCCGCTCGGTGACGAGTTCCACCTCTACGACACCACGCTGCGCGACGGTGCCCAGCGGGAGGGGATCTCCTACTCGGTGGCCGACAAGCTCGCCGTCGCCCGGTTGCTGGACGCGCTGGGCGTGGGTTTCATCGAGGGCGGTTGGCCCGGCGCGCTGCCCAAGGACACCGAGTTCTTCGCCCGGGCCGGCGCCGGTGAGCTGGAACTGACGCACGCCGCGTTGGTGGCTTTCGGCTCAACCCGCCGTGCTGAGCTCAGCGCCGCGCGGGACCCCCAGGTGCAGGCGTTGCTGGCATCGGGGGCCCCGGTGGTGACGGTGGTCGCTAAGTCCGACCGGCGGCACGTGGAGCGGGCGCTGCGGGTGGACGTCGCGCAGGCCTGCGCGATGGTCACGGACACCGTCACGCTGCTGGTCGGCGAGGGACGGCGGGTGTTTCTCGACGCGGAGCACTTCTTCGACGGCTACGCCTTCGACGCGGACTGCGCGCTGCGGGTGCTCGAGGCCGGTGTCACCGCGGGCGCCGACGTCGTAGTGCTGTGCGACACCAACGGTGGGCAGCTGCCGCTGCGGCTCGCGGAGACCGTCGCCGAGGTGGTGGCCCGCACCGGGTTCCGGGTGGGGATTCACTGCCAGGACGACACCGCCTGCGCGGTGGCCAACTCGGTCGCGGCGGTGGCGGCCGGGGCCACCCATGTGCAGTGCACCGCCAACGGCTACGGCGAGCGGACCGGCAACGCGGACCTGTTCGCCGTCGCCGCCAACCTCGTCACCAAGCTGGGGATGCCGGTTCTCCCGAAGCATGGGATGGTCGAGCTCACCAGCACGTCGCACGCGCTGGCTGAGATCGCAAACCTCGCTCCCGACACCCACCAGGCCTACGTCGGCAGGTCGGCCTTCGCGCACAAGGCGGGGCTGCACGCGAGCGCGATCAAAGTGGCGCCCGCGCTGTACAACCACCTGGACCCCGCGGCTGTCGGCAACTCTCAGCGCGTGCTGGTGACCGAGATGGCCGGCCGGGCCAGTGTCGAGCTCAAAGCTAGCGAGCTCGGGCTGGACCTGGCCGGCCGCTCGACTGAGGTCGGCGTGGTCACCGCCCGGGTCAAGGAGCTCGAGTCCCAAGGCTGGTCGTTCGAGGCCGCCGACGCCTCCTTCGAGCTGCTGGTGCGCCATGAGATCGACGAGGTGCCCCCCGCGCCGCCGTTCCAGCTGGAGTCCTATCGGGTGGTGGTGGACCACACCACCGGTGGGGAGGTAGTCGCGCAGGCGACGGTGAAGGTGCACGTGGCGGGGGAGCGGGTGATCGCCACCGCCGAGGGAAACGGGCCGGTCAACGCGCTGGATGGCGCATTGCGCCAGGCCTTGGCCACCCACCTGCCGTGGCTGGACAACGTGGAGCTGTCCGACTACAAGGTCCGGATCCTGCCCGGCGCGCACGGCACCGACGCCGTGACCCGGGTGCTGGTGGACACCCGCGACGGAACGGGGTCCTGGACCACGGTAGGGGTGCACGGCAACGTGGTGGAAGCCTCCTGGCTGGCGCTGCTGGACGCGATGACCTACGCCGCGCTGCGCCACGACGGGCTCACCCGCACCGCCTGATGTCCCCTCCTGGCTATGTCAGCGGGGTGCCGGAGCACGGGCGAAGGAGGGGGCGTGCTCAGGGAGCAGTCCGATGCCCACCACCGTCGCCGGCACGGCTCGCAGCAGGGGGAAACGCCGCAGCAGCCGCAGCGGCCACGGAGCTCGGCTCGGCCCGGCCCCGCCCAGCGCGATGTCACTGACCGGCGCGATGTCACCGGACAGCGCCCGGTCGAGCAGCCGCGCGTGGATGACGCGCTGCACCGTCTGGGTCAGCGCCGCGGGTGCCCACCGACGCAGCTGCACTAGGTCCAGGTGGCCTCGGGTGAGCGTGCCGCGGCGCAGTGGCCCAGCGAGCAGCCGGGCCGCCGCCACGGCATCCTGGATGGCGAGATTGATGCCCACCCCACCCACCGGCGACATCGCGTGCGCGGCGTCCCCCAGGCACAGCAGCCCTTCGGTTGACCAGCGGCGCAGCCGGTCCAGGCGGACGTCCAGCAAGGCGACGTCGCCCCAGTCGCGCACCGCGCCCATCCGGTCGCCCAGCCACGGGATCATCGCCGCCACCCGACGTCGGAACGCCTCGATCCCCTCAGCTCGCAGCGCGGCGTCGGAGCCCTTGCGGATCAGGTAGGCGCACTGGAAGTAGTCCCCACGGTCAATGAGGACCATGACCTGTCCGGAGCTGAATCGGCCGACGGCGTCCGGCGGGTCCCCTTCGCGGCGGGACAGCCGGAACCACCACACGTCCAACGGCACCCCGAAGGATCGGGTGTGGAGCTCGGCGCCGTCGCGGAGCACGGAGTGGCGCCCGTCGCAGGCCACGGTGAGATCCGCCCGCAATTCCCCGCCGCTCCCGTCCGCGGACCGGTACCGCACGCCGGTCACCGCGCCGCCCTCAATGAGCAGCCCGGTCGCCTCGGTGTGCATCCGCAACGTGAACGCCCGCTCAGCGCGCCCGGCGTCGGCGAGCAGGTCGAGGAAGTCCCACTGGGGGACGAAGGCCAGGTGTTTGTGCGGACCGGGGATCCGGTGAAAGTCGCTGAACGGGAACAGGCCGTCATCGAGCTGAACCTGGAGCTCCTCGACCAGCCGGTGCGGGATCTTCGCGAACTCCGTTCCCAGGCCGAGCTCGTCCAGCAGGGTCAGCGTGGAGGGATGGACGGTGTCGCCGCGGAAATCACGCAGGAAGTCGCTATGTTTCTCCAGCACGGTGACCGCCACCCCGGCCCTGGCCAAGAGCAGGCCGAGCATCATGCCGGCCGGCCCGCCGCCGACCACGCAGCACGTCGTGCGCTCCATGTGTCACCTCTTCAACGAGTGTTGAATACCTGTCATGGTGCACCCGATCGCACCCGATGGTCAAGTGGGAAGATGACCCAGTGAAGCCTGGGGCGCGCGGTGGACTACCATCTGCGCTGGTACTGATTCGGATCCGAGGGAGGGTCTGGAGACGGACTCCTGGTGGGGTATGGTGT
>JBOHFJ010000309.1:0-5894 GCA_050699655.1 Pseudonocardiaceae bacterium | reverse complement strand
ACCGCAGCCAACGCTGCGCCCGGCTGGCGTCGGCGTCCTGGAGCCGACCAGCGCCGGGGTCAGCGCAGTCCTCGATCCGCTGGTCACGGCGGGCAGGCTGGGCACGGTGTCCGGCCAGGTGATCGACCCGGCGACCGGCGCGGTGCTCTGGCGGCGCGACCCGGCGACAGCGCTGCGGCCTGGATCGACCGCCAAGCTGCTGACCGCCTCAGCCGTGCTGTTGCGGCTGGACCACCAGGAGCGGTTGCACACCACCGTGCTGGCTGGCGCGGAGCCCGGCACCGTCGTGCTGGTCGGTGGCGGCGACCCGACGCTGTCCTCGGCGAGCCCCGGCACGCCTACCAGCTACCCGGGTGCGGCCCGGCTGGACGATCTGGTCGACCAGGTGCGGGCAGCGGAACCCGGCCCGGTGCGCCGGGTGCTGGTCGATGTAAGTCGCTACACCGGCGACACGTTGGCGCCAGGCTGGTTCCCCGCCGACGTGGCCGGCGGGGACATCGCGCCGATCGAGCCGGTGATGCTCGACGGAGGACGCGAGGATCCCACCCAGGAGGACTCCCCGCGCACCGCGAAGCCCGCGAGCGCCGCAGCCGCGGAACTGGCCCGCCGGCTGGGTGTCAATGGAGACGGTGCCGATCCCGACACCGTCTCAGTCGGCACCGCCCCACCCGGCGCCGCGGTGCTCGGCGAGGTGTCCTCCCCACCGGTTCAGGACTTGGTCGCCACCGCGCTGCAACGCTCGGACAACGTGCTCGCCGAGGCGCTGTCCCGGGAAGTGGCGTACGCAACCGGGGCACCACTGTCGTTCGCCGGAGCTTCCGAGGCGGTGCTCACCGTGCTGCGCAACCACGGCTTCGACGTCAGCGGCGCCACTATGGTCGACGGTAGTGGGCTGTCCGTCGACGACGCCGTCCCGGCGACACTGCTCACCGAGCTGCTGGGCGCGGCGGCGGCCCCGGACAGGTCGAACACCGCTGAATCGAACACCGACCAGCAACGGACCGCCGCGCTGCGACCACTGCTGGTGGGCCTGCCGGTGGCTGGCGGCAGCGGCACGCTCGTCGAGCGGTATCACGGCCCGGCAACGGACGGCGGCCGAGGCTGGGTGCGGGCCAAGACAGGCACCTTGACCGGCGTCAACAGCCTGGCTGGCACCGTGCAGGACACCGACGGCGCAGTGCTGGTGTTCGCCTTGCTGTCCAATGGCCCCAGCCCAGTGTCGGCTCGGCCGAGGCTCGATGCGCTGGCGACCAAGCTCCGGTCGTGCGGTTGCCACTAGTTCCGCGTTACCGTCATCATCATGGGACATTCCGCGCTCGATACCCCGCAGGCACCACGGACGGGCCCGACCGGCTCTCCGATCGACTGGGCGGTGGCCGCGGTCACCGCCCAACGCCTGTTGCCCGCTGGCCCCGCGGTGCCCGCCGAGGAGGCGGCGGTGGCGGTGCGCCAGCTGCGCGCCCTGTCGGTGATCGCCGAGGAGCACGTGCGGAAGCTGACCGGGCTGGACGATGGCGCCGCGCCCCGCCCCGCCGAGGTGGTGGACCGGCCCGGGTGGGTGGATGCGGCGACCGAAGGCCTGTGCCGGCTGCTGGCCGACTACCGGATTCCGGCCGGAAGAGCCGGCCGGATGCTATCCACCACCGCCGGCATGCAGGTGGGCGTCGCGCTGGCGTTCCTGGCCTCCCGGGTACTCGGGCAGTATGACCCGTTCGGCGGACCATCCGAAGACCCCGGGCGACTGCTGCTGGTCGCCCCCAACGTGGTCACTGTGGGCCGCACGTTGGACGTGCCAGCCGAGGAGTTCCAGATGTGGGTCTGCCTGCATGAGGCCACCCACCGGCTACAGTTCAACGCCGTGCCGTGGCTACGCGAGCATTTCGCCAGCCAGGTGCGGGCCTTTGTGGCCGCCACCGAGGACCCAGACGGCATGGCCAAGATGATCGGCCGACTGCCCTCGGCGTTGCGCGGCGCACGGCGCGGAGAGGCATCGGATGCGCTCAGCGTGCTGACCCTGCTGCAGAATCCCGAGCAGCGGGCGGTGCTCGACCGGCTGCTCGCCCTGGCCACCCTGCTGGAGGGGCACGCCGACCACGTCATGGACGCGGTCGGGCCATCGGTGGTGCCCTCGGTAAAGCTGATCCGCCAGCGGTTCAGCGCCCGCCGGCAGGGCGGCGGGCTCGCCGAGCGGGTGCTGCGGGCGCTGCTGGGCATCGACGCCAAGCTGCGCCAATACGCCGAGGGCGCGGCGTTCACCAGCCACGTGGTGGATGTCGTCGGCATGGACGGGTTCAATGCGGTGTGGACCTCACCAGAAACGCTGCCCACCCGAGCCGAGATCGCCGATCCGGCGGCGTGGCTGTACCGCATGGCGCCAGCCTGACCCCGGCCCTGACCCTGCCGCCGCACCCCGCGGTCAGCGAGGTGCGCGCCGCGCTGCGCCGGTTCCTGAGCACCCACGACACCGGAGACGCCGTCGCGGTGGCCTGCTCCGGCGGTGCCGACTCGCTGGCTTTGGCGGCCGCGACCGTGCACTGCGCCAGGCGGCTGGGCCTGTCGGTGCACGGCCTGGTCGTCGACCACCAGCTGCAGCTGGGTTCGGCGGAGGTGTCTCGCACCGCCGCCCAGGCGCTGCACGAACTCGGCGCCACCGCGGTGCGAGTACTGCGGATCACCGTGGACGGGCCGGGCGGGCCGGAAGCCGCGGCCCGGTACGCCCGGTACGCCGCACTGCGCGCCGCCGCGCCGCCGGGAGCGCTGGTGCTGCTCGGTCACACCCTGGACGACCAGGCTGAGACGGTGCTGTTGGGGCTGGGGCGTGGCTCGGGGCCCCGATCGGTGGCGGGGATGCGGGAGCTCGACCCGCCCTGGGGCCGGCCGTTGCTCGGAGTGCGCCGGGTAGTCACCGCCGCGGCCTGCGCCTCGCTGGGCCTGACCCCGTGGGCTGACCCGCACAACACCGACCCCCGGTTTCAGCGCGTCCGGCTGCGCACCGAGGTGCTGCCGCTGCTGGAGGAAGTACTCGCCGACGGGGTGGCGCGAGCCCTGGCTCGGACCGCCGAGCAACTGCGGGAAGATCTCGACGTGCTCGACGAACTTGCGTGCGGGTTGCTGCGGGAATCCCGCCGGGGCCCTGATCTGGACGTCGCGACGCTGGCCGGGGCACCGGCTGCGCTGCGCCGCCGGGTGCTGCGCCGCTGGCTGCTCGACGCCGGGGTGACCGGGCTGACCGACGCCCACCTCCGCGCGGCCGACGACCTCATCGGCCGGTGGTCCGGCCAAGGTGCGCCGCGATTGCCGGGCGCGCGGGATCTGGTACGGGCACAGGGGAGGTTGCATGTATCAGGGTGATAGTCCGCCGGGTCAGGGTGATGGTCCGGGTCAGGGTGATGGTCTGTATCCGGGCGACATAGCCTCCGTGCTCGTCACCGCGGAGCAGATCCGCCACCGGATCGCCGAGCTCGCCCATCAGGTCGCCAGCGACTTTCAGGCCAGACCCGGCCTGGGCGACCTGCTGCTCGTCGGCGTGCTCAAAGGCGCGGTGATGTTCATGACCGATTTCGCCCGGGCGTTGCCCATCCCAGTGCAGCTGGAGTTCATGGCGGTGTCCTCATACGGATCGGCAACATCCTCCTCGGGGGTGGTGCGAATCCTTAAAGATCTGGACCGCGACATCTCCGGGCGCAACGTGCTCGTGGTAGAGGACATCATCGACTCGGGGTTGACGCTGTCCTGGTTGTTGCGCAACCTGGCGACCCGTCGCCCGGCCACGTTGGAGGTGTGTACCCTGCTGCGCAAGCCGGACGCGGTGCGGGTCGACGTGCCGGTGCGCTACATCGGCTTCGACATCCCCCGCGAGTTCGTTGTCGGTTACGGTTTAGACTACGGCGAGCGCTACCGTGACCTGCCCTACATCGGAACCCTCGCACCCAAGGTCTACGCCGATTAGCGGTTCCCTGAGCATCCCAGTTCATCCATCGGCCGAGCCCCCGGACCGCCGGGTAGGGTGGATCCAACGGGAGTGCTCCGCTGTCTTGTGCTGGTTTCCGATGCACCAGCCCCGGATGCACCAGCCCCGGATGTACCAGCACCGGATGCGCCAACACAGACCGACACAGTCAGCTCAGGAGGGTCGAGGCCATCGCCGGCCGTAGCCGAATGGACCGCAAGAAAATACTTCGCAACCCGCTGCTGTGGGTGCTGGCCGGGTTGCTGCTCTACTACGCCTTCGGCTTCCTGCTCAACGACACCCGAGGGTTCAGCGAGGTCAGCACCTCGCAGGCGTTGCAGCAGCTCAGTGAGCACAACGTCAAACAAGCGATGATCGATGACAAAGAGCAGCGCCTCGAGCTCACGCTGAAGCACCCGGCGCCGGGAATTCAGGGCACCAGTCTGCTCACCGAGTACCCGGAGCGGAGCACCGACCAGATCTATAAGGCACTGCTCGACGCGCAGATCCCGGGCAACTGGGACACCAAGGTCACTCAGCAGTCCCTGCTCGTCCAGATGCTGATCTACCTCCTGCCACTGGGTGTGCTGCTGCTGTTGCTGCTATGGATGATGAACAACGTCCAGGGCGGTGGCAGCCGGGTACTCAACTTCGGCAAGTCGAAGGCCAAACAGCTGAGCAAGGACATGCCCAAGACGACGTTCGCCGACGTCGCCGGCGTCGAGGAGGCCGTCGAGGAACTGGAGGAGATCAAGGATTTCCTCGCCAACCCAGGCCGTTACCAGGCGCTGGGCGCCAAAATTCCCAAGGGTGTGCTGCTCTATGGACCACCCGGCACCGGCA
Organism: Pseudonocardiaceae bacterium; assembly: GCA_050699655.1. GTDB lineage: Bacteria > Actinomycetota > Actinomycetes > Mycobacteriales > Pseudonocardiaceae. The sequence continues at coordinate 1,102 of JBOHFJ010000309.1, read as the reverse complement.
AGACCCTGCTGGCCCGCGCGGTGGCCGGCGAGGCTGGGGTACCGTTCTACTCGATCTCCGGATCCGACTTCGTGGAGATGTTCGTCGGTGTGGGCGCCTCCCGGGTGCGCGACCTGTTCGAGCAGGCCAAGCAGAATTCTCCGTGCATCATCTTCGTCGACGAGATCGACGCGGTGGGCCGGCAGCGCGGTGCTGGACTCGGCGGCGGGCACGACGAGCGCGAGCAGACCCTCAACCAGCTTCTAGTCGAGATGGACGGCTTCGACGCCCGTGGCGGCATCATCCTCATTGCCGCCACCAACCGCCCGGACATCCTGGACCCGGCACTGCTGCGCCCTGGCCGCTTCGATCGGCAGATCCCGGTCTCCGCGCCGGATATCCGCGGCCGCCGGGCCATTCTTGAGGTGCACTCCAAGGGCAAGCCGTTCGATACCGACGTCGACTTCCAGGGTCTAGCCAAGCGCACCGTCGGCTTCTCCGGAGCCGATCTGGCCAACGTCATCAACGAGTCCGCGCTGCTCACCGCACGGGAAGGCGGCAAGCTCATCAACGGCGCCGCACTGGAGGAGGCCGTCGATCGGGTCATCGGCGGCCCACGCCGCAAGAACCGGATCATCTCCGAGCGGGAGAAGAAAATCACCGCTTACCACGAAGGCGGCCACGCGCTGGCTGCCTGGGCGATGCCGGACATCGACCCGGTGTACAAGCTCACGATTTTGCCCCGAGGGCGTACCGGCGGGCACGCGCTCGTGGTGCCCGAGGACGACAAGCAGATGATGACCCGGTCCGAGATGATCGCCCGGTTGGTGTTCGCCCTGGGCGGACGCTCGGCCGAAGAACTGGTGTTCCACGAGCCGACCACCGGCGCATCATCGGATATCGACCAGGCCACCAAGATCGCCCGAGCGATGGTCACCGAGTACGGCATGAGCGCCCGCTTGGGCGCGGTGAGATACGGCCACGAGCAGGGCGACCCGTTCCTCGGCCGTTCCGCGGGCCGGCAGCCGGACTACTCCCTGGAAATCGCGCACGAGATCGACGAGGAGGTGCGGGCACTCATTGAGGCCGCGCACACCGAGGCGTGGGACATCCTCAACACCTA
>JBOHFJ010000308.1:0-5910 GCA_050699655.1 Pseudonocardiaceae bacterium | reverse complement strand
ACACACCGGTACCAGGGTCGGTCGTTCCCGGATTGCATCCGACTCCAGCCTTCTCGGTCGCGCCCCCTACACGGTGTCTTAGGCCGATGCGGAGGTGGTGCACGCGCTCGGGCACGTGCTGCCGCAGCCGTCATCCGTCATGGCAATCACCGTGTCCGCGTTCGGGCCGTTCTCGATGAAGCTGATGTCCAGGTCGAACGGGTCGCTGCCGATCTCCGCACCGTCCGGGCGCGATGCGGCCGTGTCGACGGGGGAAACAGCGGGCCATTCGATCATGTCGCTGCTCATGGCACCTTTCCTCACACTGCCGGGCTGGTACTGGATTGAGCGGGGTGGGAAGAGCAGCCGATCCCCGGCGACCGGGCACCGGTGATCGACAGCGCCGAGCTTGAGGCAACATGGTTGGCCTGCGGTGGGGCAGGCTGCCCCACCGGCCGTCATCAATCTTACGCTTGCGGCTCCTCGTGCCGGGCCGGACGTGCCGGCGGACGGCGAGTGTCCACAGTCACGACAACGGGCGACCCCGGCAATGCTCCCCCAGGCAACCAATTAGCGCCTTCCGCAGTGGGCACGCAAACCTCAGCATGGTCCACGGCATCAGGGGCACGCCACGTTCTCGTGCCCCGCTTCTACCGCACCCACGACCGCACTGTCATCGACAGCGCCAACCCTGACGACTACGCAACCTGGTTGGAAGCTGGTCTACTCGAACACGACCCTGGTCACCCAGATCACCCCGACCGACGTGACCTCTTCGGGCACCATGCCTGGACTGCTCGCCACCCTCAGGATTGACGCGGGTGACAACGTCTTGCACGTTGGTACTGGCATCGGCTACACCGCCGCCTTGCTCTACGAACGCCTCGGCTCGAACAAGGTCACTACCGTCAACATCGACCCCAACCTGAGCAACGCCGCCCGCACCCGCCTCGACCGCATCGGCTACACCCCGACCGTGGTCACCGGTAACGGAGCGCAGGGGTACGTGCCCAATATCCCTTATGACGCCATCCTCGCAACCTGCGCCCTCCGGCGCATATCAGCCGACTGGCCAGCCCTGGCCGCGCCCGGCGCCTGGATCGTGACCCCTGGCTGATCGTCGCCCTCCCCGATGTCTCCACTGGTCAACACGGACCGGAGTTGGAGGATCTCACCATCTCCGATGGCGCCGGGTCCACCGCTCGTCTGGACCGAACCGATAACGGCGCCTTCCTCGTCACCGAGGTCGGCCCCCCGGCTCGACGAACCACACGACGCGCCGACCTGGCACTTATCCAACTAGATCATCCGTCGTGACGATCGCTCTGTTCGGCTGTCCGGTTTTCGACACGGCTAACCGGCACACCTGACCTTCAACGGTGAGCTGTCATTGTAGCTGCGGCCGGTCGAGGGGGAACGGGCGCCGCCCACGTAGTCGGGCACGCTCAGTAACCTGCCGCCAGGGCACTCTCGCCGTCCCGAGGCTGGTTGCGATCGGTCACGAAGCGGGCAGGATCGAACTCACCAGCCTTGACGTCCGTGAGCCAGGCTTCCATCTCGGCGCGGGCAAACAGGACTGGGCCCTTCTCGGGGTGGGTGCTGTGGCGCACGGCGATCCGGCCATCCGCTAGATGAGCGATCTCCACACAGTTGCCTCCTCCCTGGCCACCACCGCCGGAGAAGCTGCTCTTGCGCCACTCAACGTGACCAAGGGAGTCGTCGTCGATCATCCCGTGCCCTCCCTCAGGGGTCACGCGTAGCTCTTCGCGGCCTCGCTGATGAGCTTCGCAGTGTCCTCCTGGGACAGCGATTGCTCGGTGAGGATACCGAAGCGCAACGTGTACGTCCGTACGTCATCTCGGTCGTCGATGTAGACCGCTCGGCCTGGACCTTCGGAGTATCCCACGTCGGGGATGGGATCGGGCAGCGTCAAGATCGAAAAAGGTCCTTCCAGAGCTGGATTTGCTCCCACGGACTTCGGGAGAACCTGGATCGTGATGTTGGGAGCGTCTATTGCCTCGGCCAAGCGGCGGAGCTGGTTGCGCGTCACCCTCGGTGCCCCGACCGGACGTTCGAGTAGCCCGGCGTCCAGGATGACGTGCAAGTGGGGCGGAGTCGTCCGGGTAAGGATTTGCTGTCGTGTGATTCGGGCCGCGACACGCCGTTCGACTTCATCCTCAGCAAGACAGGGATTGACGCCAGTGATCAAGGCCCGGGCGTACTCGGCCGTCTGGAGGAGCCCCGGCACCAGCAACGTCTCGAACTGGCGCGATGCCACCAGGGCGACCTCCCAGTTGAGGAACGTGTGGAAGTCCTCTGGGAGGTTCTTGCGGATGTCGATCACCCAGCCGCGTTCGTGCGCGGTGCTGGCGAGTTCGACCAGCCGTTCACGAACGGCTTGGTCGGTCACGTTGTAGACGTCGAGTAGCTGCTCTACCTCACGAGGCTTGACTCCCTGCTCGCGGTTCTCGATACGAGACAGCTTCGGACGGGACCACCTGCCTTGCCCTTGCCGCAGCTCAGCGATGACCTGATCATGGGTGAGGTGAGCTTGTTCGCGGAGCTGGCGGAGCATCTCGGTGAGCTGCCATCGCCGGACCGTCGCGCCGCCAAGGCTGTGGTCCTGAGTCACGGTCAACCTCCGCGGTGGCGAGCCTGGCGCACGCGGAGTGCGCCATTTGAGTGAATAAAAGGACATCCACTTTTGGAACCGGACGTCCGGGACCATTGTAAATCCTGTGGGCAGAACCAGCGCAAGTGTTGGAGGGGAGACGATGCTAGTCCGAACAGATCAAGACACCGACGACCAGATCGTCAGAGTCAGCGGTCGCACGCGCGTGAGCCTGCGCTCGCCGGGGCGTGCGGTGCGCGGCTCGGTCTTCGCCCGGACGTCACCGCACACCTGGTGTGTTCAACCCCGACTCGGCCAGTTCGCTGGACACGATCTACACCACGTGATCGAGCCGATCGATGCGACGCCTGAAGATTGTCGACTGGACGCCAGCAGAACAACTTGAACCATCGGTGCCGGGAACCCGCTGACCGCAATGATTAGACTCAGCGGGTTTCTCGCGACCGTCACGAGACAGGAAGGAGCGTGCTCAATATGCCCGTTGCCGAAATCCCAACTTGGGCCGGGTCCGCCGCTTGCCTGAACCACACCGAGAACGGCTCCTTCCTCGTCACAGAGATCGGCCCCCGCGCCCTCTGGAACGAAGTCGAACGCCTTCACCAGCAGTGGCAAACCTGGGGCAGGCCCCACCGCGAACGCTACGGACTCACCGCCAACGAAGAAAGCCGGATAATCTGGCTTGACGAACCACGTGACGCCGACTTGACACTCACCCAATTAGGGACCCTTGGCCCTAATGTCGTGTAATGACGCTGGTTTGCTCCTCGGCCACCGTATCGCTGCTGGTCAGAGGTTCGGCCGCAGAAAGTTAACTTCACTACGGAACGCTAGGACGTTGACGCTTGAGCTAGAGTATTGGGGACGTCCACCGCTGCGGCCTTCCGCTCCAAATTTCGCAGGACAGCGAGGCCTGAGCAGCTATTAGAACCGCTATTCGGCTCCGAATGGCGGTTCACGGCCGCACAGCCGGGCCCAGCGGGTGTGGTTTGGGTGGCAGTAGGGCGTGCCGGATGACCGGTCGAAGGGCCGTTGCGGCGATAGGTGCTCGGGCTGGACCGATATTCGCGGTCGGCCCCGGCCACGCCGGGGGATAGTGCTGGGTGGGATGCTGTCGGCCATGGCTGAACCGCCGCGGCGGGTGTTTGTGAGTCACACGTCTGAGCTGCGGCGCCTGCCGGAGGGCCGGTCGTTCGTCGCCGCCGCGGAGCGGGCGGTGACCCGAGCCGGGGACGCCATCGTGAACATGGCGTACTTGGGCGCCCGCGACGAGGTGCCCGCGCAGGTGTGCCGACAGGCGGTGGCCGGCGCGGATGTGTACGTGGCGATCATCGGGTTTCGTTACGGCTCGCCGGTGCGTGACCACCCCCACCTGTCCTACACCGAGCTGGAGTTCCAAGCGGCCAGCGAGAGCGGCAAGCCGCGGTTGGTGTTCCTGCTTGATGAGCAAGCACAAGGGCCGAAAGACCTGTTCGTCGACCGGGACCACGGTGACCGACAGGAGGCGTTCCGGACCCGGCTGGCTGATAGTGGGCTGACCACGGCGCCGGTGAGCACCCCGGAGCAGCTCAGCGAGGCGCTCTTTCAATCCCTGGTGGGGCTGCCGCGGCCTAGCTCGCCACTGATGCCGGTGGGGCGGGTGTGGAACGTCCCGGCGCGAAACCCCGCCTTCACCGGCCGTGAGCGGCTTCTGATCAGCTTGCGCACCGCGCTGTGCGCGGGCCGCTCGACGGTGGTGCAGGCGGTGCACGGCATGGGTGGGATCGGCAAGACCGCGCTGGCCATCGAGTACGCCCACCGCCACGGCGATGACTACGACGTGGTGTGGTGGGTGCCCTCGGAACAACCAGCACTGATCGCGGATCGGTTGGCTGAACTGGCCCGGGCACTGGGCCTGGCGGACCAGGCCGACACGGCGGAGGTGGCGGTGTCGCGCCTGCTGGGCGCGTTGCGTGGACGGGACCGTTGGTTGTTGATCTATGACAATGCCGTGGCGCCACACTTCGTCGCCCCCTTCATGCCGGGTGGCGCCGGCCATGTGGTGATCACCTCCCGGCATCCGGACTGGCAGGAGCTGGCCGCGTCGGTGTCGGTGGATGTGTTCGACCGCGGTGAGTCGGTCAGCCTGCTGCGCCAACGGCTTCCCCGGCTGGCTGAGGATGATGCCGCTCGGGTCGCGGATGCGCTGGATAACCTGCCGCTGGCGCTCACCCAGGCGGCGGCCTACCTCCATGCGACCGGGCTGAGCAGCCAGATCTACCTTCAGCAGCTGGCCGCCAGGTCACCGCGATCCTGGCCCAGGGGGTGCCGACGACGTACCACGCGTCACTGGCCGCGAGCCTGCACCTGGCGTTCGATCAGCTGGCCGCCGATGACCCCGCCGCGTTGGCGCTGCTGCGGCTGGTCGCGCAGCTGGCGCCCGAGCCGATCCCTTTGACTCTGTTCACCGCCTGGGCGGACCGGCTACCCCCACCGCTGACGGTGGCGGCGAGTGACCCGGTGGCCTTCGCTGAGGTGACCGGACTGTTGCGGCGCCGTGCGCTGGCCCGGGTAGGTCCGGACACCCTGGAGGTCCACCGGCTCGTGCAAGCCGTCCTGCGCGAGCGCCCGAGCAGCATCTCCGGTGAAGACGATATGACCATGGTCGCCCGCCGGCTGCTGCGCGACGCTGTGCCGGCTGACCCGTGGAACAACCCCACCAGCTGGCCGGTCTGGCGGCAGCTGCTGCCGCATGTGCTGACTGTCACCGACCCCGCCCGCGGTGGCGATCCGGACCACAATGACCTCCCCTGGCTACTCGACCGTGCCGCGATCTACTTGGTGACCCGGGGCGAGCCCCAGCCCGCCCGGGCGCTGTTTGAACGCGTGTACCAGCTGAACCGGGACCTGCTTGGTGATGACCACCCCGACACCCTGAACTCGGTCAGTAACCTCGCCAACGATCTGCGGGAGCTGGGTGAGCACCAGCGGGCCCGCCAGCTTGATGAAGAAACCTTGACCCGCTGCCGTCGGGTGCTCGGTGATGACCATCCCCGCACCCTGAACTCGGCCAGCAACCTCGCCAACGATCTGCGGGAGCTGGGTGAGCACCAGCGGGCCCGCCAGCTCGATGATGACACCCTGGCCCGCCGCCGCCGGGTGCTCGGTGACGACCACCCGCACACTCTGAACTCAGCGCACAACCTCGCCCTCAACCTGCGCGAACTGGGTGAACACCAGCGGGCTTGCCAGCTGGATGAGGAAACCCTGGGCCGCTACCGCCGGGTGCTCGGCGAGGACCACCCGCACACCGTGGGCTCTGC
>JBOHFJ010000307.1:0-5949 GCA_050699655.1 Pseudonocardiaceae bacterium | reverse complement strand
GCGCTGGGTCACCATCTGCCGCCAGCGCTCCGGGCTGGGGAAAGGGGCTTGGGCGCCGAAGTCTTGAAGATCCGGCGTTGCGGTGACCTCGAAGAGATGGGGTTGGGCGCAGTCCACCGCTCTGGCGTCGACGGCGTCGGGCTTCTCCCAGGTCAGGCAGGTGTGGCTGGGGGTCCGGAGGGACTGTGCGTGAGGCGTGGTGGCCAGGGTGGGCCCGACGGCGCGCCGGGCGGCCTTCCCGGTCGGCACACCGACCGCGAGCAGCGCGGCCAGCGCGCCCAGCACGACTCCCACCGCGAGCCGCCGGGTGCCGCGGCTGGCGCGGTGCCCAGCGGGGTTCACCGGCGCGTCGGGAGGTGCCATCCCTGCCATCTTGCTACTCGACCGCGGCAGCCACCAACTGTGCTACGGGGTGCCTGCCGCGCGCCGGCTCAGCGCGCGAGCCCGGAGCGCCTCGATGACGATCGGGACGACCGACAGCGCGACGATGCCGATCAGGATCAGCTCCACATGATTTCTGATGATCGGGATCTGGCCGAGCCAGAAGCCCAACAGGGTTACTCCGGTGACCCAGCCGACGCCACCGACAATCGAGTAGGTGAAGTACGTGCGGGGATCCATCCGGCCGACCCCCGCGATCGCCGTGATGAAGGTCCGCACGATCGGGACGAAGCGACCCAAAAGGATGGCCCGCGCGCCGTATTTGTCGAAAAAGGCGTGCGTCTTGTCCACGTACTCCCGTTTGAACAGTCGGGAATCCGGCCGGCGCAGCAGTGCCGGCCCCGCCCGGTAGCCCAGGTAGTAGCCGACCACGTTGCCCGCCACGGCACACACCGTGAGCAGCAGGCAGACCAGCCAGATCGGGGTGCTGATGAGACCGCGGGTAACGAACAGCCCCGCGGTGAACAGCAGCGAGTCGCCGGGCAGGAAGAAACCGATGAGCAGGCCGCATTCCGCGAAGATGATCAGACACAGTCCCGCCAACACGTAGGGTCCCAGCATGCGCAGCAGCTGATCGGGATCGAGCCAAGACGGGCCGAGAGCCAGCGCCACGCTGGCGGGGGAGGGCGTCACGGTGCCACGCTACCGGGCAGACGCGACATACCGGCGATACACCCGCCGCTCACCAGTGCTCGCTCACCCGGGCCCGCTCACCAGGCGCTGATCACGCCGGCCAGCGTGCCCGCCATCGCTCCGAGCAGCACCGCCAGCCCGAGCACAGTCGAGGCTGACAGGCTGGGTCTGGCATGCGCCGGTCCCCGGCCGGGCTCGGTCACCGCTGGTGACCCAGTGCTCAGCGGTGACCCAGTGCTCAGCGGTGACCCAGTGCTCAGCGGTGACCCAGTGCCCAGCCAGGAGGCCTGCGCCCGCAACGCGGCGGCAAGCCGCTGCTCGTCAGTGGCATTCAGCGCGGGAACAGTCTTACGCACTCACGAGCCTCCCAGTATCCGCTGGAGGGCGTCCAGCGCGCGGCTGGCGCTGGACTTCACCGTGCCGCGGCTCACACCGGTGGCCGACGCGATCTCCGCCTCGCTCATCCCCCCGTAGTAGCGCAGCACCAGCACCTCACGCTGCCGCGGCGGCAGCTGGCCCAGCGCGACGACCACCTCCTGGTGCTCGGTGGTCAGCATCGCCAGCGACTCCGCTGAGCGCGCGTTGGCCTGGTGCGGCGGGACGTAGCCGCGAGCGGTCTTGCGGCGGCGCAGCACCGAGCGGGAGCCGTTGACCACCGCGGTGCGCAGGTAACCCAGCGCGGCCGCCTCGTCGCGCAGTCCCGACCAGTGCCGGTGCAGTCCGGTGAACGCCTCTTGCACGACGTCTTCGGCGGTGGGCGCCTCGTCGACCAGCAGGATCGCCAGCCGCACCAGCCGCGTCCGGTGCTGGCGGTACAGATCCTCCAGCGTCAGGGGGGCCCCGGCCGGGGCCGGTTCCGGGGCCTCGACGGGAGTGTCCAGGATCCGCAGGTGACGCAGTGTTATCTCGGCTGGGGTCATTCCATCCGGGGTCATCTCGGCCGGGTACTGCACGCTCACGCGGTCCAGTGGGTCGTCGGGGGCCACGCCGGAAACGTACTGGGGTCACCCCGGGCCCATCCGATCGCGTCCGGCTGGACGGGTGGGCCATACTGCGAGCCACCGCCTGCGCGTCACGGCGCCTACCTGACCAGTCAGCCCTGAAGAGCCACTCAAGAGCCGGAGGTTCCCTACCATGCCCATCGCGACACCCGAGGTCTACAGCGAGATGCTGGACCGCTCGAAGGCCAGCGAGTTCGCCTACCCGGCGATCAACGTCACCTCATCGGAGACGCTGAATGCCGCGCTGCGCGGGTTCGCCGAGGCCAGCAGCGATGGCATCGTGCAGCTGTCCACGGGTGGGTCGGAGTTCGCCTCTGGCGGCAAGGTCAAGGACATGGTCACCGGCTCAGTGGCGATGGCCGAGTTCGCCCGCGTGGTGGCCGCGAAGTACCCGGTCAATGTCGTGCTGCACACCGACCACTGCCCGGAGAACAAGCTCGACACCTTCGTCCGGCCACTGCTCGCGATCTCCCAGGAGCGGGTGGCCCGCGGCGAGAATCCGCTGTTCCAGTCGCACATGTGGGACGGTTCGGCCACTGAGTTGCACCGCAACCTCGCCATCGCCGCTGAGCTGCTGGAAGCCTGCGGCAAGGCGAAGATCATCTTGGAGGTAGAGATCGGTGTCGTCGGCGGCGAGGAGGACGGTGTCGCGAACGACATCAACGAGAAGCTCTACACCACCGCTGAGGACTACGAGCACACCGTCGATGCCCTGGGCGGGGGCGAGCGAGGTCGTTACCTGCTGGCCGCCACCTTCGGCAATGTGCACGGTGTGTACAAACCGGGCAACGTGAAGCTCCGCCCGGAGATCCTGCAGATGGGGCAGGAGGTCGCCGCCCGCCGGTTGGGCCTGCCCGCCGGCTCCCAGCCGCTGGATCTGGTGTTCCACGGCGGATCCGGCTCCGAGCTGGCGGAGATCCACCAGGCACTCTCCTACGGCGTGATCAAAATGAACGTCGACACCGACGCTCAGTACGCCTTCACCCGCCCGATCGCCGACCACATGTTCGCCAACTACGCCGGGGTGCTCAAGGTCGACGGCGAGGTCGGCAACAAGAAGGTCTACGACCCGCGTTCCTATCTCAAACTGGCTGAGCGGTCGATGGCCGCCCGGGTAGCGCAGGCCTGCGAGAACCTCCGCTCCGCCGGCCGCACCCTGGCCCGCTGTTAGTGGCTCTCCAAGAGCCACCAACCTCCCTCGCCGCTGCCTCGAACGACTACCAACCACGGCAGGATGGAGCGATGACCGTGCACGGCAACTTGCTGGGACCCAATCCGACGCTGCTGCCCGAGCAGCCCGACGCGCAGGCCGCACTCGATGCGGCGAACGATCCGGCGGTGGCCGCGGCCGCGTACCCGGATTTTTCCGCCGCTTGGGCCGCCTTGGCGCGCCGCGCGCTCGACGAGGGGGATGCCGTCGCCGGCTATGCCTTCGCCCGCACCGGCTACCACCGCGGCCTGGATCACCTTCGGCACGCCGGCTGGAAGGGTCTCGGTCCGGTGCCCTGGACGCACGGCCCCAACCAGGGTTTCCTGGCCGCGCTGGCCGCGCTGGCCCGGGCGGCCACTGAGATCGGCGAGCAAGCCGAGGCCCGCCGGTGTCGGGAGTTCCTCGACGAGTGCGATCCCACCGCGGCCGGGGCCTTGGGCTTGAGCTGACCAGTGGTGTGCATGGGTGAACGATCACACTCGGGTGGCGGCGTGACGATGGGGTACCCTTGCTCCTGCTACCCACAAGGCTGCTGACCCCAGCGGGGACTCCGGTAACACACCCGAGCGCTCCCCCGCTTGTCGAACACCCACCGTGACCCGTTTGCCGAGACCCGCGCAGCGGCGCCAACGGTGTAGTGAACACCAGCCGCAGACTGGCGAAGGTCGGTACCTAAGTGACTAGTGAAGGACAACCAGCCCGCGTTCGTCGCAAGGCGATACCCGCAACCTGTTCCCTGCACCGGGGCCCGGTAGGTTTCGCCAACTTGATGGTGAGCGTGGACAACGGGACGATCGTGTTTGACCCGCACGTGACCGGTTCCTGCGTCATCACGTTGGACGAACCTGGGGCCTGTTTGCTCCGAGATCTGTTGACGGAGTGGCTGGGATGACCATGATCTAGGGGGCCTAAGGGACCCTAGGTCTGTCGCGGCGGTGGGGGTGTGGGTTGGCGGGCCGCGGCGGCTTGCTGTTCGTAGTCTTGGTGTTGGCGGTTCGCTTGGGTGCGGGTGACTCCGGCGGAGCGTAGGTGCCAGGGGATGTCGACGGTGACGACGTCGGGGAGGAACAGGAGGCGGGCGCGCAGCCGTAGCGCGCTTTGGTTGTGTAGCAGTTGTTCCCACCAGTGACCGACGACGTACTCGGGTATGATCACGGTGATGATGTCGCGGGGTCCGGTGCGGGGGTAGTCCCGGACGTATTTCAGGATCGGCCGGGTGATCTCTCGGTAGGGTGACTCGATGACCTTCAGGGGGAAGTCGAGGCCGGTGTCGTCCCAGTCCCGGCGCAGCTGGGCGGACTCCTCGTCATCGACGGTGACGTTGATCGCCTCCAGGGTGTGTGGGCGCAGTGACCGCGCGTAGGCCAGTGCCCGCAGGGTGGGGCCGCTGACGCTGGACACCAGCACCAGGACGTGGTTGCGGGACGGCCCGACAGGTCGGACGTCCTCTATGGCGATTTCTTGGGCTACCGTGGCGTAGTGCCGGTTGACGCCGCGCATCAGGGTGAACAGCACCGGGATGGCGATCACGACGAGATAGGCGCCCTCAGTGAATTTCGTCACCAGCACGATCAGGAATACCACGCCGGTGGCGGCCGCCCCCGAACCGTTGATCAGCTGGGCGCGGCGGATCCGGTGCCGCTCGCCGCTCGGTGGGCCGGCGGCCAGCGCGGTGTGCCAGTGCTTGACCATGCCGATCTGGGACAGGGTGAAGGCGATGAACACCCCGATCACGTAGAGCTGGATCAGGGCGTTGGTGTTGGCGTTGAAGGCATAGATCAACCCGGCGGCGAACACCGCGAGCAGCACGATGCCGTTGCTGAAGACCAGCCGGTCGCCCCGGGTGTGGAACTGGCGGGGGAAATACCGGTCCCGGGCCAGGATCGACGCGAGCCCCGGGAAACCGTTGAACGAGGTGTTCGCCGCCAGGATCAGGATCGCCGCGGTGAACACCTGGATGGCGTAAAATCCCACGGAACCGGGTCCGAACACCGCGGCGGCGACTTGGGCCAGCACCGTCTTGGGTGTCGAGTCAGCGGGCAGGCCCAGCTGGGTGGGGTCCAGCGCGGCGTGCACACCGCTCACACCCGCCAGCAGGGTGATCCCGATCCCCATCGTGACCGCCAACACCGCGAGGTAGCTCAGCACGGTCGCCGCGTTGCGCGCCTTGGGTTTCTGGAACACCGGGACCCCGTTGCTGATCGCCTCCACCCCGGTCAGCGCGGTGCAGCCCTGCGCGAACGCCCGCAAGATCAAGAATGCGGCGAGGACGCCGTTGGCCCGCTCGGTGGCGTGAATCTGGTAGCCCGCGCTCTCCGCGACCAGGTGCTGCCCCGTACCTAGCTTGACCCCCGCCCAGGCGAACATGACGAAGATGCCCACCACGAACCCGTAGGTTGGGATCGCGAAGGTCTTGCCGGTCTCCCGCACCCCCCGCAGGTTGACCAGCATCAGCACCGCGACGAACCCCACGGACATCCCCACCGCGTGCGGCGCGGTCGAGGGCAGCGCCGAGGTGATCGCCGACACCCCCGCCACCACCGACACCGCCACCGTCATCACGTAATCCACCAGCAACGCCGCCGCGGCCACCAACCCCGCCGAGCTGCCCAGATTCTCGTGGCTGACGATGTAGGACCCGCCACCGCTCGGGTAGGCGTGACA
>JBOHFJ010000306.1:0-5951 GCA_050699655.1 Pseudonocardiaceae bacterium | reverse complement strand
GTGTTCAGCCACGATCCTCCCGCTGACGGTGCGGATCGAGGCGGTGCGGCAGAAGTGTTCACCAGGTGCCTCCAGGCATAGGGGTAGTTCGCCGCGTCGCCTGGAAGATCAGCGAGCGGATTCAGTGACGTGGTGTGTTTGTCAGCGTCAGCGCACGGGCCAAGGTCCCCGCAGTTCAGCCGGTGCCGTTGACCAGCGCCTGTGCCTCAGACACCCGGAACCGCCCCGTCGCCGAGGTCGCCAGATCGGGGAACGTCCCGCTCTGGCCAGCCCCGGCCCAAGTGACCGTCCAGTGCACCGTCGCGATCACCGGAAACGCCTGGCCCGGCTGGCCCGCGGAAGAGCTGCGGTAGAGGTGACCGCAATCCGGAGACACCGCCTTCGGGTCACCACCCACCGGGAACGGGGTGCCCTGCCCCGGACAGGTCACCGACCCGCCATCACCCATTAACCACGTCACCGAGATCGGCCTCGCCACCGCCGTCACCGACACCCCCGGCACCTCCGCCGACGCCGACCGCTCCCCCCACCCAGCCCCATCCAGCCACAACCACGTCGGCAGATTCACCAACTGTGCGCCCACCGGATTCGCCTCGATCCTGGGTGAGGGCAGCAGCAGCTGACTGCGAGCCTGCTCGGCCAGCTGCTCCGGCGACGGCGCGCCAGGTTGCCCGTCCGGGATCCACACCGGCGCCCGGTACACCGCGTCGCTCACACCAGCCCCATCGCACTTGTAGACATACCACGCACCCGGCTGGCCAGGTACGGGGTCAGCGGCGGCCCGCACCGACCGGCCCGCCACCACCGGGGAGAACACGGCCGGCCGCACCGTGACAGCCCTGTTCTCACCGTGCATCTGGTAGGCGATGGTGGTCACGCCCGTCGTGGGGGGCTGGTAGTCGCTGCGAACATAGGAGCAGTGCACCAGCTTGTTGTCCGCACCAACGATGTGATCACCCCCGTCGGGGTGATCTCCCCGCGCGCCGGGACGTGGTTTCCGGGCAGGGTTGCCGCTGTAGCGGTGGGCTCCGTCTCCGCCCTTGCCCACACTGAGCTCACATCCCGGGTTGGGGTTCTGGCTGCAATCCACGGTGTCCCACCAGCCACCAGCCAGCGCGGGAGCGGATGACACCATCAAGACGGCCAGCGACAAGCCCATGATGATGCTCGCTCGCTTCAACACGTTCCCACCGCCTCGACCGCGAAGCGGGTCACCTTCCAGGAGCCATCCCGGGCCAGCTTCACCTCGGCGGTGATCGAACGCCGGCCACCGGGGGTGTCATCGGCGAGTTGACCGTTGGCGGCATGGTATTTCAGCCAGTTGCTGTCGTCCCCGCAATCGGAGATCATCACGGTGGTCGGCGCGTTCGGGGGATCCATAGAGGACACCTGGGGGTTGTTGACCGGCTGTCCCTTGCTCACCAGGCCGTTGTAGTGATCGGCATACATCGTGCGGGACAGCACTGACAGCGCATCACCAGTGGCATTGTCAGCCAGCCGTGGCGACCGCCAATCGGACGTCGTGGATACCGCGGCGACGTCGTGCCACATCCCCAGATACGCCGCGACCGCCTGCTGCCGCACCGCATCCACCGGCGAGGCCGCTGACGGGGGTGCCGTCGGGGTCAACCTCGGAGCGGCGGTGTGAGCTATCGCTGGCGCCGGACCGGAAGCGCCTGAACCACAGGCCGCCAGAGCCAGAGCCGCGATGGTCACCGCAACCGCCCGACCGACGCTCACACGCGAATACTCGATCATGAGCGGGTACCTTTCCGCTTGTCTGCGCTCTCGACTCGGACCAGGAGCGCCCGTCCCTCACCGAGCGCAACCGGGTGCTCATCATCCACGCTGGTGACGTTGCTTCTCTTGACCTCGGCTAGTTCAGGCACGGTGAAGACCGGGGTCCGCCACGCGCCAGGAAACGCAAGGACAACACCACCGCGATGCCGCTCGCTCTCAACCGTCTCTGCCGCCGCCAAGGCCGCCCAAGGATCACCGCCCGGCCAGTCCCCCGGAGGAGGCGGCGGACGCAGCGGTCGACCAGACAGTTCCAGCTGCAGCGGCCACTCCATCCGCGGTGACCGCCTCGCGAACACCCATCCCATCCTTAATCCTCCTCAACCGAAAACTATCCAAAGCCCACCGATCAACCACTGGATACTTCACGTGTCACGTGTTTCCCAGCGAATAAAATGAATAGAGCGGATGTGAGATCAATGAAGATCGCGCTGTTGTGGTGAGTAAATCACCCATCAGCCGCCGTCAGTGGTTGGCCACGCTCTGGGACTCCACCACGGCGAACTCCGTCGCCGAGAACGTTCGCAAACCCTGGAATCTGCCGCCCTGCCCGGCACCCGACCACCACACTATGGCTACCACCGGGAAGGAATTGCGCGGCCGGATTCGGCCTGATCCGCGGAGCCGGCAACCGCAACTGGCGATAGGCGACCATCGCCAGTTGTGCCGGCGATACCGGCACGGCACGCTCCGCGTCCGGGATCCACAGGGCATAAAGCGCCGCTGGGCAGCCGTACGCATACCAGCCGCCCGCCACCCCAGACGGCCGCAGCGCGGCTTCCGCGGGCGGGGGCTGCTCATCAACACGCGCATACGAGCACCGCACCGACGTGTCATCCGGAACCCCCGCACGGGTCACCGGCCGCAGCGAGGACCCCCAACCACCCGCTGGCCGCGATATCTTTCCCACAGTCAGCTCGCACCCCGCAGCCGAAACCTGTCCACAATCGACAGAAGCCCAACCATCATCACCCGCCCAGGCGAGACCGGCGTCGACCAGCAGCAGAGCCGCCATCGAGGCGCTCACCGCCGCGCATAGCCTCAGCATGTGCCCAGCCCCTGCACCGCGAACCGGTTGACCCGCCACGCTCCGTCCGGCTGGCGCAGCACCTCGGCTGTGATGAACCGGAGGCCCCCGCCCGGCCCGCCACCAG
The DNA here is from genome assembly GCA_050699655.1 of Pseudonocardiaceae bacterium. Classification (GTDB taxonomy): domain Bacteria; phylum Actinomycetota; class Actinomycetes; order Mycobacteriales; family Pseudonocardiaceae. The sequence goes on along the minus strand of JBOHFJ010000306.1, from coordinate 3,000 downwards.
CCGGTCTTTCCGGCCACAGGCGATACTTCAACCAATGCGTCGAATCGCCGCAGTCGTCAATCAGCACCGTCGTCGGGTCCTGCGGCGGTTCCACGGAACGCACCACCGGGGAATTCGTCGGTGCTCCGTGGGTGAATACCCCGTTCATATGGTCGGCATACAGACTGCGGATAATCGTGGCCAACGCCTCACCGGTGGCGTAATGATCCAGCTCGGGTGACTGCCAGTCCGAGGTCTCGCCCGCTTGCGCCATCGCCTGCCACATCCCCGCATACACTCCGACCGCGGCCTTCGTGTCCGCATCCGCCAGTGACGACGCCGGGGGCACGGCCAACGGTGGTGGCGGCGGAATTGGAGCACCTGATATGGGCGTCAGGGACGGATCACCTGATGAGGACGCGGCATTCTGCGTGCCGCAGGACGTCATCACCAGCACGCCGGTGACAGCGACACCCCATCGCGCGAGGAGTATCGCTCGGCCGCCCAAGCAACGCCGGTGATACATGACCAACCCCTCCGTCAGAAGACTCGCTAGTGACACTGTGTGTCGACGCGTGTCTACTCGGTAAGGGCTTGGTTACATCAACGGTACTACAGGGAATCACACCACCAATTCACCCGTTCGGATTACCTTCGGTGGCGTGTCTCATCGTCGAAGCAGGTTCCGCTGTCTGTGGCTACCTCATCTCGGGGTGGTGGCCGGCTGGCCGTCGGGAGCTGGCGGGTCGGGGGACCGCACGCTCAACCGACGGACCAGCCGGCGATGGAAAGGGGCACCGCCCCATGGACTATGATCATTGCTGGTCGACGTGATCCTGGCGAGGCACGTCAGGCACCCCCGATACACCGCTGATACTGGTCAGACCCCCCACGGGCCCGGGTGCTCCCTGAGTGTCGGGACGTGGCCGCGAGTGGTGACTTCGGTGGGCGCCAGCAGGGGCGCCCACCTTCTGGCAGGGGCGGCGCGCGCACTGCGGCTGCCCAACACTCGGTTCCTGGTGAGGGTGGCGTGGAGTCGGCTGGCCGCCAGGAGCGCTCGCAAGCACGGGAGTGCTCGACCAACGGCCAGCCGGAGTCTGGGTAGGAAACCGCGGATCCAGCGCGGCGGCATCGGCGCCCGGTGTCACCGTGGCCATGGCATGCCTCCGGTGATCACCAGTGACGTGCCTGGCGAGGGTAGGTCCGGCCGTTGCGCCTCGCGGAACTCTCGAACAGGAAGCGGAAAGGGGACGACCGGGGTCCGCGAGAGATCAGTGTGCGATTCGCCCGCGACTCGGGACCCCGCGTCGAAGTCGCCGGGGTCAGGACGGGCCCGCACGGTCAGGCCAGGCCAGCGAGACGCACCACATGAGGGCACGCTGCCCGCCCCGAACTCGCGTGCCAGGTGCGACAGCAGCACCTCAGGAGAGTGGTGCAGCAGCCAGTCGCTCGCCCTGAGGTGAATCTGGCAAGGCCGAGGCCGCAGCCCGATCATCACACCGGGGCAGGAAAAGCAGCGACCCCGCCAGTCAATAGGGTGATCGAGCAGCAGCAGGTACAACACAGCGCTGGCCCGGTACCGAATCGAGCCAATCCTCCCGAGAGCACCAGGCCCGGCCCGCACGCTCTCACGCAGGGCCTCACAGACAAGCCGATGACTGGTCTGATCGACACTCCGATCACTACTGGTCACGGTCATCACCTCGTCACCGCCAAGTTCCGGGCACGGGAGACGGCGACAATAACCCAGTCCGGCACGTCCCCGTCGTACGCCACGGCGTGCTGTCCTGTAGTCCGGTCACCATATCGGGTCTCCTCAACGCTGCTCACGACTCCCCTGCGGCTCTACGCCATGTCCCGGCGAGGCAAGCGACCCGATCCCACAACCTTCATCTTCGCGACCGCTCCCGTCGTCTCACTTGGCCCGTTTGCCGTCACCGTTCACGATGTCGAACTCCTTGGAGGTCATCCTGGCGGAGACCAAGGACAAAGAAAACAGCGAAACCGCCGCGAAACCGCCGCATTCAGGCCGCGGGCCGGCGATGGACCAACGGCAATGAGCACCCGCTATCGTATGACACCTCCGGGGTCACCGGGAAGGAAGAGGGGGATGATCATGCCAGATAAGCGGCTCGGCCTGGTTGCCGCTCGCAAGGCCGCTGGACTCAGCCAGGAGCGCTTGGCCGAGATGATGGGCGTCGAGCGCTCGACGGTGCAGCGCTGGGAGGTGGGCCACAGCACACCTCAGCCGGGGCACCGGCCGGAGCTGGCCACGGAGCTGGGCATCTCGGATGATAAGCTGGCCGAGCTGCTGGGAGATCAACCCTGCTCGGATGACCCGGACCGGACCATGCCAGCCTTGTCGACGGCGCCCCGGTCCAGCGATGCTGGTGGTGATCAGCAAACAGGTGGGAGTGATCTGCTGCCATTCCCGCCGGGAGGTGATATTACGGACCGCAGGCAGGCTATAACACTCCTGGGCACGTCCACCTTGGGGCTGGGAGTAGCGCATACTCACCTTGATCCGTGTACCCAGTCGGCCGTGGAAGCCATGGAGTTCACCCGCCGCGCCGAAGCCAGCCAGCTCGGCCCAAGGACATTAGAACACGTCGACTCTGTGGTCTCCGACATGGCGGCCGCTTTTGGTCACACACCACCGGGCGAGCTCTTCCTCAAGGCGCGCTGGTACCGCCGTCAGGTCGAGGATCTTATTGCTGGGCGGCACACGTTACGCGAAGGAAGGCAACTATATCGTTACGCCGGCTCGTTGAGCGTTATCCTGGCAGGGCTGTCAAACGACCTCGGTGATCCCGTAACGGCCGGGGCGCATTGCATTGACGCGTGGGAGCATGGCTGGCAAGCGGAGGACCATGAGATCTGCGCTTGGGCCATGGATGCTCAAGCCACTATTTCCGCGTACAGCAATCAGCCTGCCGCAGCCAGGGATGCGGCCGAGCGTGGTCTCAAACAAGCCCCCCAGGGCAGCGCCGTAGCGGTGAGAGTAAGCGCTCAGCTTGATCG
>JBOHFJ010000305.1:0-5956 GCA_050699655.1 Pseudonocardiaceae bacterium | reverse complement strand
CACCCACACCACCATCGGCTACGTCATGAACCACATGCACACCGGCCTCACCACCGACCACCGCTTCACCAACCTCGCTACCGCCATCACCACATCCCTCTGACCCAAACCACCCGACCGTCGAGAGTGGGTCGCGACTGAATCCCTTCCATCGACGTGCATGCGGCCGTGCGCGACCTGGAAGACGAGATGCGAGTTGAATGATCTTTCATGATTGTGCATAATTATTCACGTGGCGTTCAGGGTGGCGGTGGCGGGGGCGAGCGGGTACGCGGGGGGTGAGCTGCTGCGCCTGATGCTGGGCCACCTGCTGATCGAGATTGGCGAGCTGACGGCGGGCGGCAACGCCGGAAGCCGGCTCGGTGAGCATCACCCGAACCTCGTCCCGCTCGCCGAGCGCGTCCTGTCCGACACCACCGCACCCCGGTTGGCCGGGCACGACGCGGTGTTCCTCGCCCTGCCGCACGGCCACTCCGCAGCACTAGCGGCCGAGCTGCCCGAGGACACAGTGGTGATCGACTGCGGTGCCGACCACCGGCTCGCGGACCCGGCGGCCTGGCGGCGCTGGTACGGTGGCGAGCACGCCGGGACCTGGCCCTATGGGCTGCCTGAGTTGCCAGGAGCGCGGGAGAAGCTGCGCGGAGCCCGCCGTGTCGCGGTGCCCGGTTGCTACCCGACGGTGGTCAGCCTCGCGCTGGCTCCCGCGCTCGCGGCCGGACTGGTTGAACCCGATGTCGTGGTGACCGCGATGTCCGGTACATCGGGAGCCGGGCGCACCCCCAAGTCCCACCTGCTGGCCTCGGAGGTGATGGGCTCGGCCAGCGCGTACGGGGTAGCTGGCGCGCACCGGCATACCCCAGAGATCATCCAGAACCTCACCGGCGTCGCTGGCCAGCCGGTCACCGTGTCGTTCACCCCGGTGCTGGCACCCATGTCCCGCGGGATCCTGGCCAGCTGTACCGCCGTGCTCCGCCCGGGCATTGACGAGGAGACGGCGCGCGGCGCCTACCACGCCGCATACGCCGCGGAGCCCTTCGTGCACCTGCTGCCGCCGGGCCGCTGGCCGGCCACCGGCGCCGTGCAAGGGTCCAACTCCGTGCAATTACAGGTTGCGGTGGACGCCGACGCTGGTCGGCTGGTCGCGCTCGGTGCCGTCGACAACCTCACCAAGGGCACCGCGGGAGCGGCGCTGCAGTGCTTCAACTTGGCGCTCGGGCTACCCGAAACCACGGGTTTGCCAGCCTGGGGCATCGCCCCATGACACAGGGAGGATACTCGCGATGAGCATCACTGCTGCCGGGGGATTCCGGGCGGCCGGAGTTCCGGCGGGCATCAAGGCCAGTGGGGGCTTGGACTTGGCCCTGGTGGTCAATGACGGACCGATCACAGCGGCCGCCGGGGTGTTCACCCGCAACCAGGTAAAAGCGGCGCCGGTGCTGTGGTCAGCCCAGGTGCTCACCGGGCGGCGGCTGCGTGCGGTCGTGCTGAACGCTGGTGGCGCGAACGCCTGCACCGGCCCGGGAGGGTTCCAGGACACCCACACCACCGCCGAGCGGGTCGCCGCGGTGCTGGACTGCGGGGCGGTCGAGGTCGCGGTGTGTTCCACCGGACTGATCGGTGAGCGGCTGCCATTGCATGCAGTGCTGTCCGGGATCAACGCCGCGAAGGCCGCATTAGCGGCCACCCCGGACGCCGGCCTGGCCGCGGCCACCGCGGTGCTTACCACCGACAGCGTCGCCAAGCAGGCTACCGTCACTGGCGCGGGGTGGACGGTGGGCGGGTTCGCCAAGGGCGCCGGCATGGTCGCGCCCAGCCTGGCCACCATGCTCTGCGTGCTCACCACCGACGCCGCCATGGACGAGTCCACACTCGACGTTGTGTTGCGAAGCGCCACAAGGGAAACCTTTGAGCGCCTGGACATCGACGGCACCTGTTCGACCAACGACACCGTGCTGCTCCTGGCCTCCGGAGCCTCGGGGATCACGCCGGACCGGACCGAGTTCGCCGCTGCCGTGCGGCAGGTGTGTCACCAGTTAGTCAAGTTTTTGCAAGAGGACGCCGAGGGCGTCACCAAGGAGATCACGATCACTGTCCGGGGGGCGGCCGGCGAAACCGACGCCCTCGCCGCGGCCCGCGCGGTCGCCCGGGACAACCTGGTCAAGACCGCGTTCTTCGGGTCTGATCCCAACTGGGGCCGGATCGCCGCCGCGGTGGGCGCCTCGACGGCCACCGTGGCGGCCGACACGCTGGACATCCGAATCAACGGAGTGCTGCTTTGCCAGGGCGGCGCGGTGGCGGCGGATCGCTCCACGGCCAACCTGTTCGGTCGGGAGATCACCGTGGAGATCGACCTGCACCTCGGGGACGGCCAGGCCACCGTGCTCACCACCGACCTCTCGCCCGGGTACATCAAGGAGAACAGCGCCTACTCCTCATGACTCCCAGCCTTGGCACGGCCGCTCAGAAAGCCGCCGTGCTCGCCGAGGCGCTGCCCTGGTTGCAGCGCTTCCACGGGACCACCGTAGTGATCAAATATGGCGGCAACGCAATGCTGGACGACCAGCTCAAGCGAGCTTTCGCCCAGGACATGGTCTTTCTCCGGCTGGCCGGGCTGCGCCCCATCGTGGTGCACGGCGGCGGCCCGCAGATCAACGCCATGCTGGACCGGCTGGGCATCGCGGGGGAGTTCCGCGGCGGGCTGCGGGTCACCACCCCGGAGACGATCGATGTGGTGCGCATGGTGCTGTTCGGCCAGGTGGGCCGGGAGCTGGTCGGGTTGATCAACGCGCACGGCCCGTTCGCCGTCGGCATCTCCGGTGAGGACGCCCAGCTGTTCACCGCCGTCCGGCGCGCCGCCACCGTGGACGGCGAGCACATCGATGTGGGATTGGTCGGCGATGTGGTGACGGTAAATCCGTCGGCGGTGCTGGACATCGTCGGCGCCGGGCGGATCCCGGTGGTGTCCGGATTGGCCCCGGACGCCGACGGCGTGGTGCACAATATCAATGCCGACACCGCCGCGGCGGCGTTGGCCATCGCGCTGGGCGCCGAGAAGCTCGTCATGCTCACCGACGTCGAAGGGCTCTACGCCGACTGGCCGGACCGATCCAGCCTGCTGTCCGAACTGACGGTGGAGCGGCTGGAAAGGCTGTTGCCGGCGCTGTCCGCCGGGATGGTGCCGAAGATGGAGGCCTGCCTGCGCGCCGTCCGGGGTGGAGTGCCACAGGCCCATGTGATCGACGGCCGGGTGGCGCATGCGGTGCTGCTGGAGGTGTTCACCACTGAGGGAGTGGGGACGATGGTGCTGCCCGTGACTCAACAGGAAGAGGCAACCTGATGTCTACCGCGGACTTGCAGGGGCGCTGGCGGGCCGCGCTGATGGCCAACTACGGCACGCCGACACTCGCGCTGGCCCGGGGTGCCGGCGCGGAAGTCTGGGATGTGGAGGGCCGGCGTTACCTGGACCTCGTAGGCGGTGTAGCGGTGAACGCGTTGGGCCACGGCCACCCGGCCGTCGTGCGCGCGGTCGCTGCGCAGCTCAGCACCCTCGGGCAGGTCTCGAACCTGTATCTCAGCGAGCCGGCGATCACGCTCGCCGAGGCGTTGCTGGACCTACTCGGTGCCACCGGGTCGGGCCGGGTGCTGTTCGGCAACTCCGGCACGGAGGCCATCGAGGCCGCGTTCAAGATCGCCCGCCGAACCGGGCGCGGCACGATGATCGCCGCACACGGCGCATTCCATGGCCGCACCATGGGGGCGCTTGCGCTCACCGGGCAGCCCGCCAAGCGGGATCCCTTCGAACCGATGCCGCCCGGCGTGGTCTTCGTGCCCTACGGCGACCCCGCCGCCCTGGAGTTGACGGTCGACGGGGACACTGCCGCGGTGTTCCTCGAGCCCGTGCAAGGCGAGAACGGCGTGGTGATCCCGCCAGCGGGTTACCTGCGGGCCGCTCGGGAGATCACCTCGGCGCGGGGCGCGCTGCTGGTGCTGGACGAGGTCCAGACCGGCATCGGTCGGACCGGCACCTGGTTCGCCCATCAAGCCGCAGGCGTGACTCCCGATGTGGTGACGCTCGCCAAGGGGCTCGGCGGGGGGCTCCCGATCGGCGCGTGCATCGGCATCGGACCCGCCGCGCACCTGCTGGCGCCGGGCCAGCACGGCAGCACGCTCGGCGGCAACCCGGTCTGCTGCGCCGCCGCGCTGGCCGTGCTGCGGACGATCGCCGAGGACGGGCTGCTCGACCACGCCGCCCGGCTCGGCAAGGAGATCGCCGCCGCGGTGCGGGCGCTGCGCCACCCACTGGTCAGCTCGGTCAGCGCGGCGGGCCTGCTCACCGGCATTGGGCTGAGCGCGCCCGTCTCCGCGCAGGTCGCCACCGCCGCGCGAGACGCTGGCTTTCTGGTCAACAACGCGGTACCGGACCGGATCCGGCTCGCCCCGCCGCTGGTGCTCACGCAGGCCCAGGCGGGCGAGTTCCTCGGCGCCCTGCCCGCGATACTGGAGGCGGTGCGGTACTGATGCAAAGGCACTTCTTGCGCGATGACGATCTCACTCCGGCCGAGCAGCGGGAGATCCTGGACCTGGCTGACGAGCTCAAGGCTGACCCGTTCGGGCGCACTCCGCTGGCCGGCCCGCGAACCGTCGCGGTGATCTTCGAGAAAAGCTCGACCCGGACCCGGTTGTCCTTCGAGATCGGTATCGCCCAACTCGGTGGTCACCCGGTAGTCGTCGATGCCGCCGCGATGCAGCTGGGCCGCGAGGAGACCATTGAGGACACCTCGCGGGTGCTGTCCCGCTACGCCGATGCCGTGGTGTGGCGCACGTCCGCGCAGCGCCGAATCGAGGCCATGGCCAGCGTCTCGCGGGTGCCGGTGATCAACGCGCTCACCGACCAGTTCCACCCCTGCCAGGTGCTCGCCGACCTGCAAACCATCCGGGAGCGGCACGGCCGCCTGGCCGGGCTCACCCTGACCTACCTGGGCGACGGGGCGAACAATATGGCGCACTCGCTGCTCCTGGGCGGCGCCACCGCCGGGCTGCACGTCCGGATCGCCGCTCCGTCAGGATTCCAACCGCTGCCCGACGTGCTGCTCGCGGCGAAACACCGCGCTGCCCAGACCGGGGGGAGCGCCACCGTTCTCGCTGACGCGCGGGCAGCGGTCGAAGGGGCCGACATCCTGGTGACCGACACCTGGACCTCGATGGGCCAGGAGAGCGACGGGCTCGACCGCCTCACTCCATTCCGGCCGCTACAGCTCAACGCCGAGCTGCTGGAGCGCGCGTCCGGCGGTGGTAGAAAGAAGATCACAGTGCTGCACTGCCTGCCCGCGCACCGCGGCGTCGAGATCACTGACGAGGTGCTCGATGGTCCGGCCAGCGCGGTGTGGGACGAGGCCGAGAACCGGCTGCACGCGCAGAAGGCGCTGCTGGCTTGGCTGCTGGTTCCGGAGCGAGCGCCGTGACGCTCACCCGGGCCGGGCGTCAGGCCCGCATCGCCGAGTTGGTGACCCGCCGCGCGGTGCGTAGTCAGTCCGAGCTGGCCACCCTCCTTGCCGCGCAGGGCATCGAGGTCACCCAGGCCACGCTGTCCCGGGATCTCGACGAGCTCGGCGCGGTGAAGTTGCGCGGCGTGGACAGCGGTGCGCCGGTGTATGTCATCCCCGAGGACGGCAGCCTGGTGCCCCCGGTGGCCGGCGGCACCGCCCGGCTTACCCGGGTGCTCGCTGAGCTGCTCGTCTCCGCCGATGCCAGCGCGAACCTCGCGGTGCTGCGCACGCCGCCCGGAGCGGCGAACCTCCTGGCCAGCGCGCTGGACCGGGCGGCGCTGCCCGACGTCGTCGGCACCCTCGCCGGCGATGACACCATCCTGGTCATCGCCCGAGAACCCCGAACTGGGGCGCAACTGACCGAGCGGATCTTGGCGCTAGCACGCCCCGTGAGTGGCGATGCGAGTCAT
>JBOHFJ010000304.1:0-5962 GCA_050699655.1 Pseudonocardiaceae bacterium | reverse complement strand
GCCGTCGCCGGCGACGGCCAGTGCCCCAAGCACCACCAGCGGGTCACGGGCGGTGTGCAGGGCGGCCCACGCCGCGGCGACGTCGCGGTCCACCCCGGCCAGCCGCGCCTCGGCCGCCGACCGGGCGCCGCGGGCCGCCCGGAGCTCGGCGTCGGCCCGGCGGACCGCCTCATCGAGCGCATCGAGCCGGTGCAGCGCCGCCTGCGCCTCGGCATCGGCAGGCGCGGTCTCCAGTGCGTCGTGGAGCTGCCCGATCCGCTGATCGAGCGCGTCGAGGTCGCTGCGGGCGCGCTGCTCGGCGCGCGCCGCCGCGGTCTCCTCGGCGCGCCTCGCGGCTGCGGCGCGTTCCGCCTGCTCGAACGCGAGTTCGGCGGCCTGCACCACCTCGGTGGCACCCGCGGCGGCCATGCGGGCAGCGGTCAGCGCGGTGTCGCGGACCCCCGCCTGCTGGCCGGCCCACGCGCACAGCTCGCGCCATCCGGCGAGCACGTCGTCGACGACCGGCGGAGCATCGAGCGGCACCAGCGGCTCGCGGGCTCTCCACAGCGCCGACGCCGCGGCCTCGCTCTCACCACGGACCGCGCCCGCCGCGCCCGCCGCGCCATCCCGGCGGCGGCGCACATCGCGCAGCACCACGGATGCCTGCTCCGCGGCGGCGGTGAGTGCGGCCAGACCGGCCAGCGCCTCGCCGACCGCGGTCGCGCTCGGGGGCGCGCCGGCCAGCGCGGTGCGCAGCCGCTCGAGCTCACCAGCCAGCCGGTCCCGATCCCCAGCCCGTTCGCGCTCGGCGGCCATCGCACCCGCTTCCGCCCGCCGGGCCTGCTCCAGAGCGTCCTCCGCATCGGCGACAGCGGCGTTTGCTCTGGTCAGGTCAGCGACTGGCCGCGCCGCGGGCAGCGTCGGCACAGCCTGATCACAGACCGGGCACGGCAGCCCCGCCACGAGCGAGGGACGAAGTGCCGCCGCCAGGTCGGCCCGTGACTCGCGGTCCCGGCGGATGTGGGCATGTTTCACGCGCTCGCTCGCCTCGGCCACGGCCGCAACCGCCGACTCCCGAGTGCGCACCGCGACGAGGTGCTCCTCGCCGGCTCCGGGAACTGCCCGCTCCACGACGGCGAGAGCCGCGTAGTCGTCGCGGGCCCGTTCGAGCGGCCCCCGCGCGGGGGCCACGGCCAGCTGCCGGCGAGCGTCGGTGTCCGCGGCGTCGGCGCTGTCGAGGGCCTGCTGCGCGGCGACAAGCTCGGTCTCCGCCGCGCGGCGGCGGCCGTCGAGATCGTCGAGCCCAGCGGGAACGCAAAGGCCGATGAGCAACTCACGCTCGTCGTCAAGGCGCGCAACGGCCACGCGGGCCGCGGCGAGGTCGGCAGCCGTTTCCGCGCGTGCCGTACGCGCGTCTTCCACGGCGCCCGCGGCTTCTGCGGCGGCGGCGGCGTACACCGCTCGGGCCCCCGCGTGGATCTGCTGGGTGAGGGGCCGGTCGGCGAGCGCGGTCGCCAGCTCGGCATGGTGGCGGCGGGCGCGTTCGAGCGGGCTCCGGTCGGGTGCGGCGGCGCGCCGCTCCCGGGCTTCGGTGTCGGCGGCCTCGGCATCCGCGCACCGGCGACGCGCCGACTCGGCCTCGTCGGCGGCCAACCGCGCTCGCGCGTCCAGATCGGGCAGGCCGTCCGGAGCGGCCAGCGCCGCGAGCCTGGCCCGCTCGTCGCGCAACCGTGCGACGAGCCCATCCGCGGTGGCGACGGCGTGGGACAGGTCGGCGAGTCCCGGCAACCGTTCGGTAACCCGCTCGGACAGCGCACCAAGCGCCGTGACCCGTGCCTCGGCCGCGCTGACCGCTTCCTCGGTCGCGTCGGTATACCCGGCGAGCTGGCCGGTCAGGACCTCAGCCCGCTCGCCCGCCGCGGCGGCCTCACGGTTGGCCTCCTTGGCGATGGACTCATAGACGCCCAAGCCGAGCAGCCGGGTCAGCATCTGCTGGCGTGCAGCGGGTTTGGCGTGCAGGAACTCGGCGAAGTCGCCCTGCGGGAGTACCACGCACATGCAGAACTGGTCGAACGGCAGCCCGAGCAGCTCCTCGACAGCCTTCGTCACTCCGGAGTCGGCGGCGAGTACCTCGGTACCGTCGCCGGGCTCCCCCGTCCCGACTGGGTCGTCGAGGCGCTCCAACCGCGCGTTGCGGACGGTCACCCCGCCCTTCGGCAACCGTCGCAGCTCCCGAGCCACCACGTAGCGGGCGTCGCGGGCATCGAACACAAGCCGCACCGTGCCCCGGTTCACGCTCGGGGCCAGTGCCAGCTTCACCACCTTCTGGTCATCCCAGCGCGGCACCGACCCGTAGAGCGCGAAGGTCATCGCGTCGATCACGGTGGACTTGCCCGAACCGGTCGGCCCGACCAGCGCGAAGTACTCCGCGTCCCGGAAATCGACGTTCACCGGCTCGCGGAACGCGGCGAAACCGTGCATGTCCAGCAGCACCGGGCGCATCACGCACCACCGGTCACATGCTCGTGCAGGCGAGCGAACAGCGCGCCGAGCCGGCCGTCGTCGATGGTGCGCGTCGCGCAGTACTCGCGGAACAGCTCCAGCGGGGTGCGCTCCACCCCCGGGCCGCTCGCCGGTCGTGATCCGGTAACCGGGACCGCGAACTCCGGGTCGATCCGCACCTCCAGCGCGTTCGGCAACAGATCTGTCACCTCTTCCCGCAACCCCGCGCGAGAAGGCTCCCGCACCCACACCCGCAGGAAGTCATCCCCCACCGTCCCGGTCAGCGCAGCCAGCTCGTCGACGGTGCCACGCAGCGTCCGCAACCGCCGGGCCGCGGTGATCGGGACGTCGGTGACCCGCGCCGGCGTCGTCGGCGTGGCGTCGACCAGGCAGACCACCGGCTCGTACTCCTGCTCACCGAAGTCGACCGCCAGTGGGGCGCCGCAGTAGTGCACTGGGCACGGCGCGGCCATGGTCTGCCGCCGGTGCAGGTGACCCAGCGCAACGTAGTGCGCATCGGGCGGGAACACGGTGGCCGGCACGGCGTATTCGAAGATCGACTGCGCGGTACGCTCGCCACCGCCGAATGTGGCGTTGAGCACGGTCAGATGCGCCATGACGAGGTTGACGGCATCGGTTCGGAACCCGCCGGTGAGCGAGGTGAGGATGTCCCGGAGCTGCTGGTCGTAGGCGCCGGTGTGCTCCGCTGGCGTGTTCATCACGAGCTCCGCCGCGCGCACCGCGTAGCGTGCGGGCACGAACGGCAGCACCGCGATGGTCACCGGCTCGCCGGTGCGAGCCACAAACTCCACGACGCCACCCTGCTGTGCGCTGCGCACCGAACCGACCAGGGCGATGCCCGCCGCGCCCGCGAAGGGACGGTAGGCGTCGAGGGTGGCGGCGTGGTCGTGGTTTCCGGCGATCACGACCACCTTGGCACCCGTGGCGGCCAGTGCCATCAGGGTGCGGACCACGAGCTGCTGGGCCGGGGCCGATGGCGCGGCACTGTCGTAAAGGTCGCCGGCGATGAGGACGGCGTCGAGTTGATGGTCCCGGACGACGCGCACGATCTCGCGGAGCACCTGCTCCTGCTCCGGGAGCCGGCTGTGCCCCTTCAGGGTCTTGCCGACATGCCAGTCGGCGGTGTGCAGGAACCTCATCTCTTAGAACGGCGGGTCGTCGTCGACGGTCGGCAACCGGCGGAACGGGTCACGGTTCGCTGAGCCGTTGCCGCTCGCTGGCGGTGCGCCGCACTCCGAGAGCCGCGTTGCCCACGCCGGGAACGGGAACTCGACCGCGATCGGCACCGGGATCTCCGGCTGGGACACGAACATCGTGCCCGGCTTGGCCAGGGTCGCGCGCGCCCGCTGTGAGGCCGGCAGGAAGCCGTACTCGGGTCGTCCCGCCTCGGCCGGATCCAGCCGGCCGACGACCTTGATGGACGAGTTCGCCACGATCCGCCGCTCGACCTCACTGGCCGTCTGCTGCGCGCCGATGAGGATGATCCCGAGTGAGCGCCCGCGTTCGGCGATGTCGAGCAGCACCTCCTTGATCGGGCTGGTGCCTTCGCGCGGGGCGTACTTGTTCAGCTCGTCGATCATGGTGAAGAGCAGCCCACCCGGTCCGGCGGCCTCCTTGCGGGCGGTCTCGGCCGCCAGCACGACGCCGACGACGAAGCGCTGGGCACGCTCCGGCAGGTTGTGCAGGTCGACGACGGTGACCTGCTGGTTGTCGGTGCTGACCCGGCGCCCCGGAGCGTCGGCGAGATCGCCGCGGACGATCGTGCGCAGCGGCTTGAGGCTCGAGCGCAGCCGGCGCAGGAAGGCGTTGATCGTGCCGGTGCCGGTGACCGGACCCGCCCAGTCCCGGCGGGCGTCCTCGTCGGTGAGCCGGTCGAAGAGGAACTCAACGAGGTCGTCGTAGGTGCGCAGCAACTGACCGGCGATCGCGACCGCTCCCCCGTCACCGGTCGCGGTAGCGTCGCGCCGAAGCCGGTTGGCGACCTGGTGGATCACCGTCGTGTATTGATTGCGCTCGTCCTCGGCGTCGGCGAAGACATAGGGCAGCAGCTCGTCGGCGCAGAACTGGGCCAGCGTCCACCAGAACGCGGTGACCCCGCTGGTCCGGCCAGCCACATACGGGCGCGCGCTGGGGTCCTCCGGCGTGGGCGGGGCGAAGAACCCGACCGAGGCGAACGGCTCGGCCGGCAGGCCCAACCGGGCATAGTCGCCGCGCAGCTCGTCGTCGAGGCGAGTATTTGCGTAGTCGAGGAACAGCAGATCCTCCCCCTTGACGCTGAACACCAACGCCTTGGCATTGATCGCCCGCCGGCCCAGCACGCCACTGCGGAAGATCGAGTTGAGCAGGAACAGAGCGAAGCTGGTCTTGGTCGCCACCCCAGAGATACCGCTGATCGAGACATGGCCGCCGCGGGTGCCGTCGAGGAACTCAAGGTTGATGTAGATCGGGTCACCATCGCGGCCGAGGCCAACCGGGACCTTCTGGTCCATCTGGTCGAAGTACAGCGCCCGCGCACGTTCCTCACCAGTGGCCCGCCGCGCCGGCTCCCCAGGCCTCGGCGGGACGTAGCATTCCGGCTCCACCCGGGTCGTCGTGACCTCAGCGATCTCCTGCACCTGCGCGGGAAGCACGCCATCCGCGATCAGGAACACGTCCGAGCCGAAATTAGCGCCCTCATGCCGGGCCCGGACCTCGGTCACCACACCGGAGGTCATCACGAGCCCGACGCCGGGGACGGCCCGGTTGGTGACCACCACGTCGTCTAGCTGAAGGTAGGAGTCCTGGGCGAGGGCGACGCTGAAGTGGAGCGGAGTGGAGTCCTCGGTGCCGACGACGCGGCCGACAAGGCTCATTGGGGCCGCTTGCCCAGCTAGCCCCGATTGCGCTGACATGCTCCTCCTACGCTGCCACGATCATCGACTGTCGGCTCAGCGAGGATAGTGCGTCAACCGCGTCCAACGACGGCACCCAGGTATGGGCGCGGGGGGTGCCTCGGAGGCGCTGGCCCGCATGCTCGAAAGCGTGTCCGCGGAAGTGGGCGGCATGGGGCGGTGTCGCATGTCGATTCGGGCCTGTTGCGGCTGGTGGCTGGCCGGTGTGGCCTGGCTCCGGCTGCTCACCCTGTCCGACCCGATGACCCCAGGAACCCCGCCCGACCAGTGAAACCGGCGTCCCACCCGACACGACAGCCGGGCACCACACCACGCCCACCACCCAACAACAACGAGGGTCGGATGAGGCTTCCAACCAGACGATCACACCCGTGAATACAGGAGGCTAACCCATGGACAAAGATCGCATTCGTCGAGCTTCGTGAGGACGTTCTACCTGCTAGAGAAGGTGGGGCGGGTGGGATTCGAACCCACGACCTGACGGATTATGAGACGATCATGATATGTCGCTTGATGCGACTAGCAGTGCTTATGTCGGCCACAGTGCCGCTCGAAGCGACCAATCTCGC
>JBOHFJ010000303.1:0-5996 GCA_050699655.1 Pseudonocardiaceae bacterium | reverse complement strand
GGCTCACCTCGCTCGCCAGCCGCACCGCGACGCTCCTCCGTGGACACAATCACCAGGATCTCCGATCACGCCCTCTCCTGTGAACCGCTGGAACCAAGCTGTCTCAGGCGATCCTGACAGAGAGGGGATCACCCCTCATGGAGGGATGAAAGAGGCTGCGCTGTAGCCCAGGACCCTCTTCTCCGGCCATACCAACCTGTCATAGAGCTCCGCCGACCGCGATAACGAAATGACATAAAGAAAATGATCAAGGCTCCCGCCAGGGCGAGATTGTCGGGAGCCAGCAACCCTCACGTGGCGACCAGGAGCGCACTCATAATTTGGAATGACCGGCCGCCGCTAGTCGAGCTGGGGCGGTTCAACACCGATATGGTAACGCTGATCATGTGCATCATGGACCAGAGCGCCACCACCAAGAACTATTACGAGTTAGCTGAGCGGCTCGCAGCGATGGCACCTTTCGTGAAGGTGAGCTCGAACCGGCTACGCGACCGACCTCATCAAGGAGTGGGTGCGGCCCCAGCCTCTGCGGTCTGCGGCGGTTTTGCTGCTGACAGGTGGTCCGTGGGTGGTCCACACTGTGAGGTGTGTCCCACAAGTGTGGTTGGCGGAACAATCCGCTTTACAAGCGCAAGCACTGTCACAACATGGTCGATGGGTCCTTGGACGGACGGTGGTACCGTACCCAAGTCCCGCACAGCCGTTGGTGGAACGAGCGTCTGAAGCGGTTGATCAACGGATGGCCGCCGGAGTACCAGGCAGCGCAGCAACGACCCGGGAGGGCGCAACCAAGATCTACGCGCTCATCAACCCAAATTTGGCCTAGAGGTTCAGAGCGGGGGACTGCCATCCGTGACGATCGGCTACCCCCGCCGACAAGGCAGCAGGCACATGGCCGTTCTGCGCACGAGTTGACACCAGATCGTTGGTCAATAGCTGTTCGGGCCGCACAGGAAGCCACGAGCGACTCCGGGTGGCGACGTGAAGCATTGCGCCGGGCATCTACCGCGATGGGAGATAATCTTTACAAAAAAGCCCAGAGTCAATCTGCCTCAAGATTATGCAGAGAACTAAACGATGTAGCGACAGAACTGTTGAAGGGCGGAGAGGTGGCCAAGAAGCTTGTAGGTGGCGCGTCCGAGGAGGTAATCAGGATGCTATTCCCCAGTTGCTTTCTGGCGGCTTTTATCGGCAAGGCGTTCGCGGGGTGCATCATGAAACCACTCAGTGTAAAAATTACAGCTACCGCGCAAGCGCTACGCGCCTACGGAGTATTGATCTGCGCGATCCAGGGAGACCTAAACACTTGCCCTTGTCTACGCGCAATCATAAGACCCAGCATCGAACAAAATGTTGAAGACGGGGTTCGTGAAGCGGTCGTTCGCGGCTTAGAACTACTTCATTTATGAAACTTTCCGGATGGAGAAACCCGCGAGAACTCTCCATCGGATGAGCCGTACTCGTTGCATTGGTTATCTCGCCTGGCCAGCTTCGTGGACAGCGCCTGCGAAGCAGCCGGTAGACGCTGCTGGACGGATCTGTAAACACCGCGCGCCAAGTGCTGCGGGAACGCCTCGGGCAGACAGTGCCGCTGCGGAACGGACATCGGATGATGAGTGCCGCAGACGGCCAGCTCGGCTGGCCCGCTATGGCAATGGTCGGACGAGCACGCCGGGATTGTCGCCGATCAGGCGCGTGAAGTCATCCGGATCACCGGTGAGCACCACTGATGGGCTGGCGCCGAGCGCGGTGGCGGCGACGAAGGCGTCTACCGCGTGGCAAGAATCGAGACCGTTGCTGCCCAGCAGGTGCCCAGCTCGGGTCGCGACCGCACGATCGGTATCGACCACGGGCAGCCGGCGTAGCACCCGGTCGACGCCGGATCGGCGGGACGCCGAGCGTGCCACCTCAGCGATCACCGGAGCGGGAACGCAGGCCCGACCGCCCAACCGCTCCACCGCGACGAGCACCGCCTGCGCCCGGCGGCCAGCCCGAGCTCGTTCGTGGGGGAACGACAGCGCGGACAGCGCCTCGCTGTCGAGAACGACGAGCACTGGGGCCTCAGGGTGCGACGGCACGCTGCCGCTCCGGCACATCCGCGACCTGTGCCCGGTGCACGAGCGCAGTCAGTTCCCCCACGGCCTCGGTGACCATTCCCTCGTCCGGCGGCCCCAGCTGTTCGGCCAGCTCATCAAGCAGCTCGCGCAACCGCACCCTGTCCAGCTCATGCCGCAACGCCACCGCGACGAATGCGCTGAGCCCGCGCGGACCGGCAGCACTACGGACCTGGGCGAGCAGCGCCGCATCGACTGTCGCCGAGAACTTGTCCGTAGCCACGGTAGTAATCATACAACTATCCGATCTCTGTCGGTGAGATCGCCGCAGCTCGGGCGGTGTCGGGGCCAGCACTGAGCAAGACCCGGCGCCGTTCTCATCAAGCACCGGCACCTTGAGCGCCAGGCCTTGTCGTACTGCCACTCGCAGACCGTGACTGATTGCGCGAATCTCTAAACAGTGGAGAATGGGTCCGAATCGTCCCGTTTGTCACGCATAGAAATAACCATTTGTCGGATGCCGACAAGCTCGGGGCAAGCTACATAATAGCGGCCCCGTTTCTCTCCCCGCGGTGCGATCAGGCCGGCGTTCACTAACTGTCGCAGGTCGCGGCTGGCGGTCGCCTCGGTTATCTCTTCCGACCCGCCTTCAAAATAGGACCGATAGGTCACATTACGCACCCGGAGTCCTATTGTCGCATCGAAGAGCGCCATGACCGTCCGCTCCGGCAGGCGCCGTCTCGATACAAGTTTTTCAACCTCCGACCACATACGCTCACTCTCATTCACCCGCCGCAGCATAGTCCGAGCCTGCCGCAGGTGAGCTGTCACGATGTACCGAATCCACGGTCGCGTGTCTCGCTCAGGCTGCCAGGAACCACCGCCTACCTGAGCCAAGGCAGCGTAGTAACTCTGGGTGTTACGCCCAAGGTACTCCTCGATGCTCATGAACATCGGGCTCAGCACCCCGTCTCGGGCGAGGACCAAGCTCTGCAAGCAGCGTGCCATTCGCCCATTTCCGTCACGGAAAGGGTGGATCATCACAAGATTCAGGTGAGCCATTCCAGCCTTGACGATCGAACTGTGAGCCGCCGGCTCTTCGTTCAGGTTGGCGACGAGCTCGCCAACGAGCGTTGACAACTGGTCAATACCTGGGCCTTCGTACACCACCTCATTCGCCTCGTCGTTGCGAACGTAAATACTGCCCGCCCTCCAGCGACCTGGACGATTCGCCAAAGAATAGCTCGTCATCATGAAGTGCAACGACTTCAGCAGCTGGGAGCTATAGCGGAACTCTTCCTCCTCCTCTTCCGCCATCTGCAACACATAAGTCATCGCATCTCGATAGCCGCGAAGAGCCAGACCGGTCTCTTCGTCAGCATCAAGCGGCTCCTCCCCCGCCGCGACGTCGACCGCGTCATCGAGCCCCGCCTCGTAGCCCTCGATGCTGTTCGAACCTTGGATCGCCCTCGCGAGGGAGACGCGCCGCAGCGAGCCCACCCATCGACGAGGCTCGTGCAGTTGGAGGCGAAGACGAGTCTTGAGTCCCTCAATGAGCCCAAGGACGCGAAGCTCGGCCTCTCCCAGCTCAGGCGCAGTAAATATCATGTGTGTTACTTGGTTACTATCCTAGCCTATGCAGGTTAGAAACCACCTCCATGTTGGATTCTAACATACATGAGATGCGATGGTAACCATCTATCCAACACACCCGCTCGCGGTCGTAGCTGCTCGCTTCGCGGCCGTGGCTACGGCGGCTCATCCCGCGCTCTCCTCCTCCGCTGGTGATATCGCCGCGGCTCGGGCGGCGTCGGGGCCGGCATCGAGCAGGATCTGGAAACCGTTCTCGTCGAGCACCGGCACCTTGAGCGCCAGGGCCTTGTCGTACTTGGAGCCAGGTTCCCGCCCGACCACCACGAACGCGGTCTTGCGCGACACCGACCCGGCCGCCCGGCCGCCGCGCTCGGCGATCGCCTCGGCGGCCTCGTCCCGGGAGAAACCCTCCAGCGAGCCGGTGACCACGATGGACAGACCCTCCAGGTGGCGCGGCACCGAGTCGTTGACCGGCTCGGTCAGCCGCACCCCGGCGGCGCGCCACTTGGCGACCACCTCACGGTGCCAGTCCACCTCGAACCACTCGAGCACGGCCGCGGCGATCGTCGGGCCGACGCCGTCGACGGCGGCCAGCGCCTGCTCGTCGGCGGCCTCAATGGCCCGCAACGCCCGGAACTCCCGGGCCAGCGCCTGCGCCGCGGTGGGCCCGACGTGCCGGATCGACAGCGCCACCAGCACCCGCCACAGTGGGCGCGCCCGCGCGGCGTCCAGGTTGGACAGCAGCTTCCGCCCGTTGGCCGACAACTCCCCGGCCTTGGTGCGGAACAGGTCCACCGCCAGCAACTTGCGCTCGTCGAGGAAGAAAAGGTCCCCCTCCTCGCGCACCGCGCCAGCGGCCAGCAGCGCGACCGCGGCCTCGTAACCGAGCATCTCGATGTCGAAGCCGCCGCGCCCGGCCAGGTGGAAGATCCGCTCCCGGAGCTGGGCCGGGCAGCGCCGCGCGTTGGGGCAGCGGATGTCGACGTCGCTCTCGCGCTCGCGGCGCAGTGGCGTGTCGCACTCCGGGCACCGGGTGGGCATGACGAACTCACGCTCGTCACCATCACGCAGGTCGACCACGGGGCCGAGCACCTCGGGGATGACGTCACCGGCCTTGCGGATCGTCACGGTGTCCCCGATCAGCACCCCCTTGCGGCGCACCTCGTCGGCGTTGTGCAGCGTCGCCAGCGACACCGTGGACCCCGCGACGGTCACCGGCTCCAGGACCGCGAACGGGGTGACCCGCCCAGTGCGCCCGACGTTGACCCGGATGTCAAGCAGCTTCGTGGTGGCCTCCTCGGGCGGGTACTTGACGGCGATCGCCCAGCGCGGTGCCCGCGAGGTCGCGCCCAGCCGGCGCTGCGCGGACACCTCGTCAATCTTCACCACAACACCGTCGATCTCGTGCCCCACGTCGTGGCGGTGCTCGCCCCAGTACGCGATGTGCCCGATCAGCTCCTCGAGCGTGGACAGCAGCCTGGTGTGCGCGGAGACCGGCAGCCCCCAGGCCGCAAGCGCCTGGTAGGACCGCGACTGGAGATCCGGCTCGAAGCCGCGCCGGCGACCGAGACCGTGGCAGAGCATCCGCAGCGGGCGGCTCGCGGTCACCCGCGGGTCCTTCTGCCGCAGTGAGCCCGCGGCGGAGTTGCGGGGGTTGGCGAAGGCCGGCTTGCCCGCCTCCACGAGCGCGGCGTTGAGCTCGGCGAAGTCGGCGAGCCGGAAGAACACCTCACCGCGCACTTCGAGCAGCTCGGGCACCGGATACTCCTCGGACACGTGTAGCCGGTCCGGGATGTCCCGCAGGGTACGCACGTTGAGCGTGACGTCTTCACCGGTGCGCCCATCGCCCCGAGTCAGGCCCCGGACCAGGCGCCCGTTCTCGTAGAGCAGGTTCACCGCCAGCCCGTCGATCTTCAGCTCGGCCAGGTAGTGCACCTCGTCGCCCACCTCGCGGGCGACCCGTTCAGCCCAGGCCCGCAGCGCCTCGGTGTCGAAGGCGTTGTCCAGGCTGAGCATCCGCTCGAGGTGGTCGTGGGCGGCGAACTCGGTGCTGAAGCCGCCGCCGACGAGTTGCGTCGGGGAATCCGGGGTCAGCAGCGCTGGCCAGCGTTGCTCCAGTGCGCGCAGCTGGCCGAACTGCCGGTCGAACTCAGCGTCGGAGACGGTGGGGGCATCCAGCACGTAGTAGCGGAACTGGTGGGCGCGCACGGTCTCGGCGAGCTCGCCGTACTCGGCTCGGGTCTCCGCAGGCGGTTCGGTCACGCTGCTCGACCCTGCAAGCAGGTCTTCGTCGGTAGCCACCCCGAGAGATTAGCTCCGGGCACCGACAGTGCCCGGACAGCCGTGTGG
>JBOHFJ010000302.1:0-6055 GCA_050699655.1 Pseudonocardiaceae bacterium | reverse complement strand
GCCGGTGGCATGGTGATCGCCGAGGGCACTCCGGAGCAGGTCGCCGCCATCGACACCAGCTACACCGGCCAGTTCCTGCGCACCGTCGTCGAGGCGCACCACGCCACCCCGCCGCGCCGCCGCCGCGCCCCAGTTCCCGCTGGCTGAACGGCTACCGCGTCACAGATCGCGGTAGATCTCACGTCGGTGGCCCAGATCGACCACCAGGATGACGAGCTGGCGGTCCTCGACCGTGTAGACCACCCGGTAGTTTCCCACCCGAAGGCGATATGCGCCGCGAAGGCCTTGCAGTGCGATCACACCGGGCGGCCGGGGCTGCTCGCCGAGCCGGTCGATGGTGGCTTGCACACGCCGGCGAATCGATTTGTCCAGCTTCGCCAGAGCGCGCAGGGCATCGCGGGTGATCTCAATCCGGTACTGGCTCATCGGCCACGGGCACCGGTTCCGGCATCGCCAGCCTCGAGCTCGGCGACGGCCTGCTCCCAGGGCACGGTGGGTTCGTGACGCTGCAGCACCTCGGCCGCCCGCTGTGACCAGTAGGCGTCCTCCCACTGCTCGAACTGTTCGGCAACCTCAGCTGGCACCACAGCACCGACTCGTCGGCCATAGCGAGTCAGATACACCACCCCGCCGTCGCGGATATCGGTGTCGATGAGTTCCGGCAGCCTGGCCCGGGCGTCGGTCACGGTGACCTCGACGTGTTCTGGTGGTGTGTGTGGCTGAGCGGCAGTCATGTGCAAAATGTACATGTTGACGACCCTGTCGAACAAGTCATCGCCGAGTTGGCCGATAAGGGCAACACCGTGATCGTCATCGAGCGCAACCTCGACGTGATCAAGTCGTCGAACTGGATGATCGACATGGGTCCGGAGGGTGGTGCGGCCGGCGGCACTGACAGCGCAGACTCAGCACATACCCAGGTCATCACCACCCGGTTCGGCGCGGTGGTCACGCTGCTGAGCTAGTGTGCCGGCCACGTGCTGGATCGATCCGCTATCGGGGGGACGGGAACCGTGACGGTGAAGCGCCGCGCTTTCGCGGAGCGCCGGGAGATTGTCGGGCACAGCCAGGAAGCGCTGGCGGAGACCGTGGGCGTCAAGCCCACGACAGTGGGGCGCTGGGAGCGGGGCGAGACCTGGCCGCAGCCGTGGTGCCGGCCCAAACTCGCTGATGCCCTGGCTGTCTCGGTCGAAGAGCTGGAGGCCATGCTCACCGAAGGACAGCCGGTCGAGGACGGGCGATCACATAGCTCGGAGCGGCGGGATGACGGTGAGCCGCTCCCCGCAGAGGCGGCTGAGGAGCTGCCCATTGATCTTGAGCACGACCCAGTACTTACACCCCCGTGGAACCATCGAGGTACTGTCGAAGCGGCGGTTGCGTTGAGGGGCGGTGATGAGCGGGTGAAGCGCCGAGTGTTCGTGTGTCTCAGCGGCCCTGCGCTGACCGCTCCGGCGCATCAGTGGCTGGTACGCGAGCCGGGGCCGCTGGTGTCCGGGTTGTCGGGGCGTCGGGTGTCGGCCGGGCTGGTCGACCGGTTCCTGGCCATGCTCCCTGAGCTGCGGAAGATGGAGGATCTGGCCGGCGGCGGCAGCGTGCTCGCCTTGGCGCGCCACGAGTTCGGGTGGGTCGCCGGGCTGCTTGATCAGGCGTCCTACGACGAGCGGACTGGCCGGGCGTTGCACGTCGTGCTCGCCGAGCTGGGGCAGTTTTGTGGCTGGTCGGCCTGTGACGCCGGGGACCGCGGTCTGGCGCAGCGCTTCTATATCGCGGCGTTGCGCGCGGCGCACAGCGCTGGTGACCGGCCCCTGGGCGCGTACATCCTCACGTGCATGGCTTCCCAGGCCGCCCGGCACGACGGTCGGCCCGCCGATGCCGTGACGCTCATCGAGACCGCCCTCGCTGGCACGCGGGGACGGCAGACACCGGCCCTGCTCGCCCAACTGCACATGCGGCATGCCTACGCGTTCGTCTCTCTACGCGACACCTCGGCCTGCGCGGCAGCGATCTCCCAGGCCCGCACCCAGGTCGAGCAGCTCACGCCGGACGACGAGCCACCCTGGCTGTATTGGGTGGACCCGGCGCAGATTATGGGCAATGCGGGCGTTTGTCTGCTGCGACTCGGTCAGCCCGACCACGCGGTGACCATGCTCACCGACGGTATCGCCCAACTCGACGAGTCTTTCCTCCGCGACCGGCAGTTCTACCTGACTCATCTCGCCAGCGCTCACACCCGACCGGGAAAACAGCGCGACCTGCACATCGCCGCCGGGCTGGGAATGGAGTCTATCGACTTGGCCGAGGGCCTGGACTCGGCCACCGGACCCGGTCTCCGCGACCTTTACCACGAGCTGAAGCCACACGCCAAAGTCCCTGCGGTACGAGACTTCCTGGAACGGGCGCGAGGGCTCGCGACAGACCAGTCCCCATCGGTTACAGCGGTTACCTCGTAGGTCAGCGGGGTAACCGACGGGTGGCCGGTAACCGATACATCGGTTACCGGAGTGGGATGGGTAACCGATACATCAGTTACCGGGTCGGTATCGGTTACCCGTCTGGCCTGCGGGGTAATCGCTGTAACCGATGGGGACAGGTGGTGGGTTGGGGTGAGAGGTAGCGGCCTGCGGGCGTGGGCCGGACCGTTACTCTCTGTCAGTCTCGTAGTGTGTTGTGCGGTGCTGTCCTCAGGCTCGACCAAAGAAGGAGCGAACAGTGGGTAAGCATGATCCAACCCGTGACGGCGATGTTCACCCGGATACCGCCAAGCGGCTTGACCCGAAGAAATTCGAGAAGTCTGGTCAGACCCCACCAGAAGATGACGACGATGACGATGATGATTGAGCGACTTGTCGCTGAGTTGGACGCGGTGGACGCGGTGCCGGCGGCCTGGCGGACAGCGTTTCTGGCGGTGCCCCGGCACGCCTTCCTGCCACCACAGGTGTGGGTGGATGACGAGGAGGGGAAACCACAGCCTCTGAGCTGTAACGACGACCCTGACTGGTGGCTGAAGGTGGCCTACCGCAACGTGCCGATCCTCATCCAGTTCGATGACGGTAAGACCAAGTGGCCGGATACCAGCGGCGAGTTGTGCACCAGCTCGGCCAGTAAGCCGGACCTGGTGCTGAGCATGCTGGCCGCTCTCGATGTCCACGACGGTCACACCGTGTTGGAGATCGGCACCGGGAGCGGCTACAACACCGCGCTGTTGGCCGCTCGCCTTGGTGCGCCCAATGTAACCACGATCGAGATTGACCCCGTGTTGGCCACGGCCGCCCGCGCTGCATTGGACGCCAGCGGGTTCCCCGTGACCGTGCTGACCGGTGACGGTGCCCACGGCCATCCGGTCAACGCACCTTATGAGCGTGTGATCGCCACCGCCGCTGTCCGGGTTGGTGAGCTTCCCTACTCTTGGGTCGCCCAGGCCAGACCGGGCGGGGTGATCGTGGCCCCGATGCGGACCGACTTCGGTGGCAGCGTGCCCCTAGTGCGTTTCATCGTGGAAGGAGACGGCACCGCGACCGGCCGGCCCGTCGGCAGGGTCGGTTTCATGGCCGTGCGCAGCCAGCGCACACCGGAATGGACCCTTGATCACCTCGACCCCGAAGACCCCGCCGCCGATGCCTCCACCACCACGCTCAAGCCTTGGCGCGTCGCCGAGAACCACGACGTCCGATGGGCCATCGGCACGCGGGTACCCAGCTGTGTCTGGGAACACCAGCCACCCACCGAGGACCGGACACACCACCTGCTGTGGCTGCTCGACCCGACGGGCGGATCATGGACCGTCGCCCGATATGACGGCTCACGCGGCCCCCGCCAGATCCGCCAGCATGGCCCCCGCCGCTTGTGGGACGAGGTCGAGGCGGCATTCCGCTCCTGGGCAGCCGCCGGGAAACCACCTCTGGACCGGTCACAGATCACCATCACCCCCGATAGCCAGACCGTCTCGTGAGAGCACGATCCTTGAGACCAAGGGGTCATCCAGTATCGACGGTCAGCCAACCGCAGGCAGCGGGCAGTCGATTGGCACGGAGCCCCAGCGTGAGCTGACCTGAGATCAGGGGCGTAGAGCGCCCGAACGGTTCCCCGTCGGGACGGTCGGACAGGGGAGTGATGACCTACTCGCGGGGGTTGTGAGTGACGAACTGAGTGACAACCACCGCGCACGGGGCGAACTCACCCGGACTCTCAGGGACATCTCATCAGGTCGACAGCGCGGTGGCCCGCCGGTCACCGCGGCGCCTGAGTTGCTTCACACCGAGCGCGCTCGTGGAGAGGTCGATCTCGGCGTCGCCGTCGGCGAACTCGCCCGGATAGCCGACGTGCGAGTCCACCGGATCACGGGACGCTGGGTCACCGTCGGAGAGCCACGCCGATGACTTGATGCTCTGCGCACCTGCTGGCAACTCCAGACCGAACCTGGCGCTCACCACTGAGGACAATCGTGAAGCTGATCGACATCTTCAATGACCGCTACGAGCCCGTCGGCACCGAGGACAAGAAGACCGCCCACGTCCAAGGTTTGTGGCACCGTACCTTCTCCGCGCTCGCGATCAACCCCACCTCCAAGCGCGTGGTCCTCCAGAAAAAAGCACCTGGCCGGTACACCTTCGACCGACCCGACTACGCTGACATCACCGTCGGCGGCCACTATCAGGCCGGCGAGACCATACCCGACGGCGTCCGCGAGGTCCACGAGGAACTCGGCATCCCCGTCGCCTACAGCGATCTGCACCCCATCGGCCTGCGACAGACCGCCGTAACCTTTGCCCCCGATTAGGCACTTCAGCGCTGGGGTGTCCGGGCATGTCTTCTGTGCACACCAACCCGACGTCGTGCTCGTGCAGGGAGACACCACCTCAGCGCTAGCCGGCGCGCTGATAGCCAACGCGACCAGCACACCCCTCGTGCACCTCGAAGCCGGCCCGCGCAGCTTCGACCGAGCGATGCCCGAAAAACACCACCCGTGTCCTCATCGACCACCTCCTCCAGATCCTGACAGCCTGGCTGCGGGACGCCCCGGCGATCAACTCTGTATGGCCAGCGTCCCTACACCATTCGGAGACGGCACAGCGTCCAGCCGTCTTGTTCAGGTCGTGCGCTCTCGGTTCGGCGATAGCCGCGAACCACGCGCCATCCAGGCACGCGAGGCAGAGAGCTCTTCCCGCGACGTTCGATGAGGGGCGCCACCAAGAGGGCGGCGCGGACACACTGTCCATCCGTTGTCATCGCGGGCGAAGCACGGTGTGAGCTCGATGAGAGCGGGCTCGCCGAGCCCGCACCATTCTTTCAATACTTTAATGATTTCGTCATACGCTTCATTGGTGCCTGCGGTGAGAAGACCGCCGCTGCCCAGGATGATGGCGATGCTGTCGGGTCTGGCCGTTCCGATTCCCCAGCCACGGGCGCCACCAGCACTGGCTGGGTTCGTCGTCGACCCGAGCAGAAAAGCGGTAAAGTCTCGCCAGCTGTCGTTGCCCTGAGTGAAGAAATCGCGTTCTGGCTCGGTCTTGACAAGCTCGTCAAGCAGTCGCTCGGGCACGGCGGGCGGCTGGTCGTGAAGCTGGCGGCCACTGATCCACCACGGTGGTCCGTCTGGCGATCGGCGCACCGCATCGACGTAGCGGATCGGTAGCCCGAACTCGGTGATGATTTCGGGCGACATTTCGATGAAACTATCGGGATGTAGTTCTCCGTCGCGGATATCACCGTTGACGACGCAACGGACCACAGTGTTCGCCGCCGCGACGTCAGCGATCTTCACTGGAGTCACTATCACCGCACCAGGCCTGGCTTGTGCGACCCACGCCGTGGGTAGGACGTGGGGTGTCACCCAGCTTACGATTCGGTCGAATAGCTCTTCGTTCGCCCAACCATAAATTCCGTCCGAGGTATGCAGCTCGATGTTGTTGTGCCGGGCCTGGCCGTGCAGGCCGCGGGCACGATCGATGAGGCTGGCATTGATGTCGAGGGACACAACGTGACCATCGGAGCCGACAATGCGAGATAGCAACGCGCCGTCATGCTCCTGTTCGGCGGCGTTGGTGAGGCGCCTCTT
>JBOHFJ010000301.1:0-6075 GCA_050699655.1 Pseudonocardiaceae bacterium | reverse complement strand
CCGTGACCGTGGCCGAGGTAGTGCGCGGCGGTGTCGGGGTCGGCGAGGATGTCGGATGCCCACAGCCGGATCACGGTCCAGCCCTGCGCGCGCAGCGTGCTGGTGACCTCGCGATCGCGGCGCATGTTCGCCTCGATTTTCGCGACCCACCACTGCGTCCGGGTGGGGAACAGCTCGGCGAGGCTGGCCAGGCCGCGGCGGTGGTGCTCATTGCCGTGCCACAGGTCACCGTCGACGAAGACAGCGAGTTTTCGCGAGCGGTTGACGATGTCCGGTCGCCCGAGGACGTCTTTGCCGTGCAGGCGGTAGCGGAAGCCGCGGGTGTGCAGGGCACGCCGCAGAGCCAGCTCGGCCTTGGAGTCCTTGGACCGGACCTTGGCCATTATCCGGCTGGTGACCGCGGGGTCGCGCGGGGTTCGCCGGCCGGTCGCGTCAGCTGTCACCACGTGGCACGCCTGGAGTCGCGCTGGCCAGCGTTGGGCGCAGGGCGTGCGCCACGGCGTGTGACATGACCAAACCCAACCTGACGGGGACGGCGTTGCCGAGCTGGCGCATCTGCTCGCCGCGCGGGCCAACCAGCCGCCAGGTGTCCGGGAATGTCATGGTGCGGGCCACTTCGCGCACGGTCATGTATCGGATCTCACCAGTATCCAGACGTAGGACGGATTCCCCGCCGGGGACGCCGTGCACCCCGGCCTTGACGGTTTTGGCCGGCCGATCGAGGTCATTGGGGGTGTGCCCGGGGTACTGGCGCGCTCCGGGCCAGCGGTAGTGATGCAGCCAATCGGGGTGCTCGTCGCGATCCCCGAGTGGCTCGGGGAGATCCTGGATGGCGTCGCGCACGGTGCGCCATCGCCGCACAGCCGCATCGAGAACCGCCGTACCGAGAACCACGCCGCGCCTGGTCGGGTTCTGGGGCAGGCCGTGCTGTGCCCAGTACGAGCCGTCGAGCTGCGCTTGACGTAGCGCGTCGCGGGAGTGGGTGGGAGCGGGGAACTCCCACTCGCCCAGGCCGAGGTCGCGGCGGAAGGCGACCACGAACACCCGCCACCGCACCTGCGGCACCCCGTAATCCGCCGCGTTGACCAGCAGGTACTTCACGTCGTAGCGCTCGGTGGGATCCCCCTCGACCCGCAGTGCCCGGACCAGTCGGGCGTCGTGCTCCGCCCAGCCCTGCCCGCCCACCCGCTGCTCGAACGGCGCGGCCAGCTCCCGCAGGATGTGGTCGTAGTAAGGCTTGAACGACGGGCGCAGCAGGCCCTTGACGTTCTCCGCGATCACCGCCCGGGGCCGGGTCTCCCGCACGCAGCGAAACAGCTCCGGCCAGAGGTTGCGCGGATCGTCGTATCCCTGGTGCGCGCCGCCCAGGCTCCACGGCTGGCAGGGCACCCCGCCGGCCACCACATCCACCCGCCCGGCCCAGGGCCGGAAGTCGATCTCGCGGACGTCCCCTTCGAGCAGCGGCCACGGATCAGTGAGCGTGGCGGGTTCCGGCTGGCCTGGGTCGTGCTGGCTCGGGTCGTGCTGGCTCGGGTGGTAGCGAACCGCGCCGTTGCCGCGCAGCGTCTCAGCGCAGCGCCGCTCCAGCTCATTGACCAGCAGGTGCCGGAACCCTCCCTCGTGCATCGCGCGAGCCAACCCGCCGCCGCCGGTGAACAGCTCGATGCTGGTCCCCACCTCCACCGCCGGTGCTGAGCGCGTAGCGGATGGCTGAGCCTTACCAACAGCGACAGTCACGGAGCGGACCGTACCGCGGGACACCGACAGTTCTGGGCCGCGACTCGCGTGCCTTTGGACGGCGTGCGCGAGACGCCATCATGGCTGTGCCCTACCGTTCGCTTCCGTGATCTCGTCCCAGTCGTTCGGCGCTGCGGCCGACTTCAAACTGAGCGTCACCCAGGCCCTGGCGGACCAACTCGCACAGCGGCTTCCCACACCGCGCCACCCGTCGGCGACCAGCCGCTCCCCAGTGAAGCGCCGCTCACGCCCTCATGATCGTGGCTTGTGTGCCGTCAGCGACATCCCGTGTCGTTTCCGGCACGCAAACCGTGATCATCCCCCGCGCCGACCAGGCCCGCCACCCCACACTTGACGTCGTCCTTGATCGCCCCGCTACGTCACGAAGCATCACACTAACATCGATGAGACTAACATTTCTGGTAGTCTCATCGATGTGACGAGTAAGCGAGTGTTTGTCGGGCGCCAGCAGGACCTCGGGCGGCTGCGGTGTCACCTTGATGCCGTCGTCAACGACGGTGCGGGGCGGCTGCTCAGCGTCCGGGGTCGCCGCCAGGCGGGCAAATCCCGGTTGGTGACCGAGTTCGCTGATCGCAGCGGGTTACCGCAGCTGTTTTTTACCGCGTCCCGACTGGCAAGTCCCCAGGAGGAGCTGGCGCGGCTGGCTCAGGAGGCCCGGCGCTCGGCGCTTCCTGGTGCGCAGCTCTTCGACGGCATCACGTTCGACAACTGGCATGCGGCACTGCGTCAAGTGGCATCGGCGCTGCCCGCTGGACCCGCCATCGTGGTGTTCGATGAGTTCCCCTGGTTGACCGAGGCGAGCCCGTCGCTCGAGGGCGCGCTGCAAGTAGCCTGGGACCGGGTCTTCGAATCCAGGCCGGTCCTCATGATTCTCATCGGGTCCGACCTGGCCATGATGGAGGCGTTGACGTCCTACGGCCGGCCGCTTTTCGGTCGAGCGAAGGAATGCGTCGTCGATCCCTTCACAGTCGCGGATACCGCGGCGATGATTGGCGTCGACGATTGCTCGGTCGCGGTGGACGCGCAGCTGGTCACTGGCGGCTACCCGCGGTTGTGCCTTGAGTGGCGCGGCGCGCCCGACGTCATGTCATTCCTGCGTGGGCAGCTCACAGACGAGAACTCCGACCTGGTGGCGATCGGGCGCACCGTGCTCGCCGCCGAATTCCCCACCGAGATCCAGGCTCGGCACGTGCTCGGCGCGATCGGTGCGGGCGAGCGCACGAACAAGGCGATCTCTATTCGCGCGGGGCTGCAGGCAGCTCCGCTGGCGCGGTCGCTGCACCTACTGCGGGAAGCCAAGCGGGTCGTGGCAGCCGATCTGCCGGTGTCAACCCGCCCCGCCAGAGAGCCCCGATATCGCGTCGCCGACTCCTACCTGCGATTCTGGTTACGTTTCATCGAGCCCGCGTTGCCCGACATCTCCCGCGGCCGGTGCGATCTCGCGCTGGCGCGGATGCGCGACTCGTGGCTCGACTATCGGGGCCGAGCCGTGGAACCGTTGGTGCGCGCCTCGCTGGAACGCCTTGCCCGCAGCGATCCGCGGCTGGCCGGGACCTCAGTCATTGGCGGCTACTGGACGCGCAGCGGAAGCGCCGAGGTCGACCTGGTGGGTGTGGACCAGTGGCCGGGCGCCACGAGGGTCAGTATGGTGGGCTCGGTCAAGTGGCGCGAACGCAGCCCGTTCGACCAGCGGGATCTGTCGGACCTCGCGGCGTACCGCGCCGGGGTGCCCGGAGGTCATGACGCCACGTTGATCGCGGTGAGTCGCTCCGGCTGCACCGCTCAGGGTCTGGCGGCTGTCTACGATCCGGAGGATCTGGTGTCCGCCTGGCCGGACAGCACTTGATCTACCCGCTCTTCACCCCCAGCAGCACCTTATGCCATTCTTGGCAGTGCTTCGTTCACCTCGGTGAGGTCGAACTGAGCTGGGGTGAACTGCGCGGCTGATTCCAGCCCGAGCCAGTCGAGTCGGTCGGCGTGCTCGGGGTGGCTGGGATCAGCCAGGATTTCGCACAGTTCCTGATATGCCCAGATCCCGCCGCAGTCCTCAGGTGGGCCGGCCCGGCGTCCGGCCAGAGCGCGTGGGTAGGTGACGCCTGGCTCAGCGGCGCGCACTTCCTCAATGAGGATTTCGTGCTGCCAGTCGTCGCCGAAGTCGTAGGTGTAACGCAAGCGCTCACCGACCGTCCCAGCGACCTTCGCCAGCTTGACCGACGCCGCACCGCGGTGCCCGAGCTCGGGGTCGGCCATGCCGTAGTCGCCGATCGGTGTGGAGAAGACCCACAGGTGGTCGCCAGCCCAGCCGAACGCTTCCTGGATGGTGTGGTGCAGCTGGTGGAGGGTGATCCCGGAGGGCACCTCCAGCCGGCGCCAGATCGGCGGCTTGGCGCCCCGCAGCGAGATCTTCACCTGATGCACGGTCGTGGTCGGCGCGCGGCGCTTGCCCACGGCACCTGGCCGCACCAACGGAGTGATCACACTGTCGGACAGGGTCACACCGTCGGACAGGGTGGCGGCGGTGGGCAGCAGCGCCACCCGCCGCCGCAGCAGGTCCAGGTAGTCGCCGACGTCCTCCACCTGGTCCGGCTCCACCGGGCAGGGTCGCGCGGCCAGCGCTCGCTCCAGGATCGCGCGCGCGGCAGCGGGCGAGTAGTCAGCGCAGTCCCACCCGTACCGCTTGGTGATCTTCTGGTATTCGTCGCGGATCTTGTCAGTGTTCTCGGTCGGGTAGCAGTCCTTCACCCCGCCGCCGAGACCGTGGTCGATCAGCACCACGAACGCGTGGGTCTTGCGGCCGTAGCTGAAGCTGACCGTGATCCCCTCCTGGGCACCGAACCCGTCGACGAACCCGAAGCACGGGCCAACGCTCGGCGTGCCCAGCCCGCTCACCCACGGACAGTCGGTCAGCCCGGCGGCAACCATCCGGTCGGCGGCTTCGCTCGCCGTGGGCGCAAGCTCGGGCGGGAACAGGACTGCCAGCACTCGCAGCATGGCCAAGGCCTCCGGCTTGGCGGTGCTCTCGGCATCCCCGACCAGCCCGGCGAGGATCTCGGGCACCTCGTCAGGCTCCGGGGCGGCCTGGCGCATCGTGCCCAGGAACTCGGCCCCGGACAACTCGGCGCGAAACGTGTCAACGCCTGGCTCCAGGAGTGGCTGCCACCCCTTCAGCAGCCCGGCGAGGGACTCCTCTGGCGAGGGCAGCACTCCCGCCTCGACCAGATTCCGCAGCGCCTCCCGCAGGTCACGCGCACTGTCCAGGGCCCGCAATACCTCCTCGGGCGCCCCCGCGGCGGCCAGTTGCGCGCGCAGCTCGGCCACCTCGTCGTCGGAGTGCCCACAGCCCTGAACGGCGGCGAGTCGGCCGTCGTTGTTCCGCTTCCCGCGCCGGGTGCTCGTCACGCGCGCCATCCTGGCACTGCCCCAGGAGTCCGCTAGGAAAGGGTGGGCCTCGCTACGCTCCAGGGGTGGAACCGCTGCTGATGGCGCGCCAGTTCGTGCCTTTCGGGTTGTCCCACGGGGTGGTGGTCGGGGTGCTCGCCGTGGTCGCCTGGTCGCTCATCGTCGCTGGCCGGCGGTATCGCGCCACGCCCGTCGAGCGGTGGTTGAGCCGGGCGTTGGCGCTGGTGTTCGCCGGGTTCCTGGTGCCACTGTGGCTGCACGCGATGCTGCCCGGGCAGGGAGGGATCAAGTATGCGCTGCCCTTGCAACTGTGCGACCTGGCGTCCATGGCCTCGGTGTGGGCGTTGTGGTCGTACTCCCCGACGGCGTTCGCGCTGACCTATTTCTGGGGCCTGACGCTCACCTCGCAGGCCTTCATCAGCCCTGCGCTGAGCGGGCCGGACTTCCCGTCGCTGCGGTTCCTGGCGTTTTTCGGCATGCACAGCTTGGTGCTGTGGGCGGCGATCTACCTGACCTGGGGGGTCGGGTTGCGGCCGGACTGGCGCGGTTATCGGATCGCGGTGCTGGTCACGCTCGGCTGGATGGTGGTGGGGTTCGCGTTCGACCGCGCCACCGGCACCAACTACGGTTTTCTCACCACCAAACCGGGGGTGAAGTCACTGCTGGACGCGCTGGGCCCGTGGCCGTGGTACCTGCTCGCCGAGGTGCTTCTGGGCGCCGCGGCCTGGGCATTGATCACCTGGCCCTGGGCGCGGCGGGTGAGCGTCGCGCGGACTTAGCCGGCGATGTTCGCCAGTTCGGATCGGCAGAGCTCGGCGGCGCGCTGGGCGCTCTGGGAGTGGATCCGGCAGTGGCCGTGGTGACCGGCGTGTTGACCGCACTCCGCGGCGCTGCGGTCGGCGGCGGTGGCCGCCGCCT
>JBOHFJ010000300.1:0-6083 GCA_050699655.1 Pseudonocardiaceae bacterium | reverse complement strand
GTGGTGATCTGCTGGCGGGGGGTTCCGGTTGTGGGGTCCAGGGCGTAGAGGATGCTGCGGTGGGTGTCGGTGACCCAGACCGCGCCGCCCCCGACGACCGGGGACCCGTCGGCCGGTACCGATGCCGTCCAGCGCAGCCGCAGCTCACCGGCTGGGTCGACGTCCACCGCGCGGGTGCTGTCGGTGCACGGCAGATAGACCGTCGAGCCGGCCACCGCGGTGGCGCCGAAGGCGTGGCACAGCGGCTCGCTGGTGAGCTGGCCACCGATACCGCCGAGCCGGGCGGCGTCCAGCAGGTAGCCAACGCCGCTCTTGCCGACGGTGAGCACTCGGTCGCCGACCACAGCGGGGCTCATCGACCCGAGATCGAGGTCGTTGGCGTTGTCGGTCGCCCACTGCGCCGGGCTGAAGCTGTCCGCCAGGGTCAGTCGCGGACTCAGCGCGAGCACCGCGTCGCTGTGGTCGTAGTCCTGGGTCGACTCGCCGTTGCCCACCGCGTACAGCAACCAACCATCATAGACGGCGGCGCCGCCGGGTGCCCAGATCCCGCCCTGCCGGGGAGTCGGCACGGCATAGCTGCGCAGCGGGCCGGTGCCGGTGGTCGGCGCGGCGAGCACCGAGCCGACGTAGTCGCCGCAGTCGCCGAACAGCCCGCCGTAGGCGACGTACACCCAGCCATTCAGCACCGTCAACGCGGCGCGTTGCTGGTGGGCGAGCTCCTCGCCCCGGGGCGGGGGCAGCGCGCGGCGCAGCAGCACCGTGCCGCTGGCCAGGTCCACACCGGCCAGGGTGTGCCGGCCACCCTGGGTCTCGGCGACAACGAAGACCAGCCCGCTGTCCTGGTCGTAGGCGGGCGTGCCGGTGATCCCCAGTGGGTCGATGTTGCCGCAGGGCAGCTCCGAGCCGGGCTCCGGCGTACCCAGCGATGCCGACCACAGCACGTGCCCGTCCGAGGCGGCCAGCGCGTAGACGGTGTCGTGCTCCGTCGCCGCGATCACCGTCTCGCCGATCACCAGCGGCTGGCCGTACACCGCGCCGTCCAACCGGGCCCGCCAGGCGACGCGCAGCGTGCCCAGCGGGGCGAGCTGATCAGCGACGCCGGTGCGGGCGTTGTCGTGGTGGTAGGTCGGCCAGTCAGCGGGCCCGACCTTGGCCGGCGTTGGCGCCCCCGGCGGCCGAGCGCTGCTCGTGGGCGCCTGCGCCGGGGGCGTGACAGGGGCCGAGCACCCGGCCACGGTAGCCAGCGCAACGACCGCGGTGACAGCTCTCATGACTGACAGTGTGAATGACTCCCAGGGTGGGCGGTCGCGACGAGGTGACTCCCCGCGACCCCTGTCGCAACCGGCGTGGCTCACACGACGAGGTGGAGCGTCCCAAGAACCTGCTGATGGAGCTGGATCAGCGCACTCTCCTCCGTGACTCTACCGAGGGTCGCGATCCCGACGAGGTAGCCATTATCCGAGACGAGGCGGCCGGGCAGCATGACGCTGACGCCGCTGGCCGGATCGGTGGTGGTCACCCACCCGCTCGGGGGGGCCGCCCGGGCGGTGATCAAGGCGATGGGAGGAGTCAACGCAGTCGCCGTGCTGGCAGGGGCTGCAGCTACGGTGACTCCCAAGCTGATGGCGGTGACGGCCAGCGCACGCGCAAGTCGCGAGCGAACAACCATCGCTCCCACCTCCGTGGGTCGTCCCCGGCCGCTCGCCAATGTCGGCGCACCGGCAGTATCGGGAATCTCCATCCTAGGCGGCGCGGAGTAGGGCTACTGGTATCTGAGGGCTTGGATGGGGCGTAGTCGGGCGGCGCGATAGGCGGGATAGCCGCCGGCCACGATCCCGATCATGATGCTGATCGCGAACGACCCCGCTATGGGCAACACGGACAGCACGGGGGAGAACCCGGCGAAGACACCGGAGGCGGGACTGATGGAGGGCGCGATCGCGCCGACGAGCAGGGACAGCCCGACTCCGACGCCGATGCCGATGAGCCCGCCGAGTCCGGCCAGGACGATGGCTTCGATGAGGAACTGTTCCAGGATGGCGCGGCTGGTGGCGCCGATCGCTTTGCGGATCCCGATTTCCCGGGTGCGCTCGGTGACCGAGACCAGCATGATGTTCAGGACGCCGATGCCCCCGACCACCAGTGAGATCGCCGCGACGGCCGGAACGAACACGGTGATGATGAGGATGATCTGGTTAAAGGTTTGGAGCCGGTGTCCCTGGGATTGAATTTGGAAGTCCCTCAGCTGGGGGTTCGTGATGTGGTGCCGGGTGTCGAGGATGTTGGTTATCTGACTCATGGCGGCGGGCACATCGGTTTGTTGGGGAGCTTGCACGGTGATCTGGTTGAGGACGTCGCCGACGCCCGTGCCATAACCGAAGATGTAGCGGCGGGCGGTGGTCAGCGGCATGACCGCGGTGTTGTCCAACTGCTGGCCGTAGCTCTGCATCACACCGATGACCCGGAAATACGTATGGTTGATGAGAACCGGTTGGCCCAGCGCCGCCGCGGGAGCACCGAAGAGGGTGGTCGCCACCGAGGGACCCAGGACCACCACCTTGGCGCTGCCGCTGACCTGCTCCGCATCGAAGAACGACCCCGCCACAAGGTCCCGGTTGTTCGTCTGCGCCCAGATGTCCGTGGTGCCGATGATGCTCCCCGAGAGGAACGTGGTGCTGCCCGTCGCGATCGATTCCGTACCGGTGGCGGCTGGGGTGACGGTGGCGACGTCGGGAGCGTTCGCCAGCGCGTCGGCGTCGGCGTCGGTCAGGCTCCGCTCGGCCGGGCCCCCGCCGACGGTGGCCGACTGCGGCACGACGGTGATCTGGTTGGCTATCGTTGCGACGCGCGCATCGACCGAGTTCTGTACCCCTTGGCCGCTGGCGAACAAAAAGATCACCGCGGCGACGCCGATGATCAGACCGATCATGGTCAACCCGGAGCGCAGCCGGTGGGCGCGCAACCCCTGTAGCGCGATCAGTAACGCTTCCCGCAGGTTCATGTGCTGACCTCATCCGATTGGCGTGGCGGCCCGCTGTCCGTCAC
This sequence comes from Pseudonocardiaceae bacterium, assembly GCA_050699655.1. Classification (GTDB taxonomy): domain Bacteria; phylum Actinomycetota; class Actinomycetes; order Mycobacteriales; family Pseudonocardiaceae. Next base: position 3,038 of record JBOHFJ010000300.1, on the reverse strand, counting down.
GGACACCTCTCCAGGAATTACCCGCCACCGGCGTTGCGAACAATGAAATTCAGGGAGTTCCCAGTTACCATCAGGGAATTCTCAGTTACCATCACTGTGCGTGGAGCGAGCGCGCGCGTTGTGTGCGCCACGGCGGGTCAGCGGCGTGTGTCGTAGCCGGTGGCGCGGCGCGGCGGTGAGCGCGCCGCCGGCCGGAGTGGCCTCGGCGGGCTCCCGCACCGCCCCCGACCGGATCCGCGGGTAGTGCCGCCGAGAGTCCATATAGTACGGTCGCCCGGCGCATGGATGATCTCGGTGTTGTTGCGCTCGGTACGGTGACGGAGGGGCGGGTGCGGACCACCGGTCAGGGCCAGCTGATCGCTGGCCGATTCCGGCTGGAGGAGCGGATCGGCTCCGGGGGCATGGGCGTCGTCTGGCGCGCCGTCGACGAGAACCTGGGTCGGGTGGTCGCGGTCAAGCGGGCCGCCCGACCTGCCGGCGATGAGCGCGCGCGCCGACAGATGCGGCGCGAAGCCCGGATCGCGGCCCGGCTGAACCATCCGCATGTCGTCGCCTTCATCGACGAGGTGCTCGAGGGAACCGAGCGGTGGCTCATCTTGGAGTACGTGCCGTCCCAGAGTCTGGCGCAGATCCTGGACCGGTCCGGCCCCTTGAGCCCGCACCAGGTGACGCACATCGGCGCACAGATCGCCAGCGCGCTGGAGGCGGTGCACGCCACAGACATCGTGCACCGGGATGTTAAGCCGGGCAACATACTGGTCACCGAGAACGGGATCGCCAAGCTGGCCGACTTCGGGATCGCACGCCCCATCTGCGGTGATGTGACGGTGACCGATTCCGGCGTGATCGGTGGGACGGTGGCCTTTATCGCCTCCGAGGTCGCCAACGGACAGGAGGCCACGCCGGCATCAGATGTCTTCGCGCTCGGGGCGACCCTGTTCGCCGCGGTGGAGGGCACCCCACCGTTTGGTACCGCCGATAACCCCTTGCTGGTGTTGCGCCGGGCTGCCGCGGGTGACCTTTTACCGTTTCGCCGGGCTGGGTTACTCGCCCCGGTGTTGTCCGCATTGCTCCAACCTGACCCGGCGAAGCGTCCCGACGCGGCGTCGACCCGGAAGATGCTCCAGGAACTGGCAGCCACTTCGACCGGTAGGGAGGTGCCGTGGCCGGTCGGGGGACCGCGGCGGCCACGGCGTTTCCGGCGTCGCGCCATGGCCACCATGGGCGGGTGCGTCACGGCGCTGGCGGTCGTTGCCGGGTTGCTGGTGTTCCGCCCGGGCCACGTAACATCCGCCAGCCCACCGGTCGTTCTGGGGGATCCTCGGACGGCTGACCCCTGCGCGCTGACCGACGCGGCCACTCTGACCCGATTCAGCAACGGCACGATCAGGCATGAGACGGCCTTCGGCAACTTCAATCGATGTGACGACATCCTGACCTTGAGCGGTGGCAGTCGCGTGCTGGTCAAGGTGGAATTTGACAAGCCGGAGCCGCCGCAAGGAACGATGAAGAAAGTGGGAGCGTTTTCCGTCTTCGGGCGGTCCGAGAAAGGCGGCTCCTGCGACCGGACGGTGCCGCTGGCCGACCACAATCTGGTCACGGTCACTACCGAGCTGCGGACCAATCGCGGTCCAGTGAACCTGTGTGCCATAGCGGAGGCCGTCACTGGCCACGTGGTCGCCGTGCTCACCGGGCTCGACAAGGGGGCGATTCCCCGGCGAGCTGCGCCGTTCGACGTTAAGTCGCTGGCCAGGATGGATGCCTGCCAACTGCTGGACGCCAGTACCATCACTCGTGTTCTCGGGGCCGGTGCCAGCGGTCCGACGGCCGGCTTCGGGAATTGGGAGTGCAGCTGGCACAGCGGCACCAGCGGACTCTCGGTACTCCTAGCTTTTGATCGAAACAGACCGTTGACCGAGCGTAAGGCCGGGTACCGCCAGGAACTCGGCGGTTACGCGGCCTACATCGTGCCGGAAAGCGACGAGCATGACTGTCTCTCTCAGGTGGTCTACCGGCTCATCGTCGATGGGAATGGGAAGCGGGCCTACGAACTGCTCAAGATCCTCGTCAAGGGCCCGCGGACCCCGCTCCAGTTGTGCGGACCGGCCGAGGAACTTGCCGCCGCCGCGGCGGCTAAGCTGCCGCCGTCCCGCTGACAGCCACGCTGTCACCCCGGCGACAGTCGATACGATCAACTCCGACGCCAGGCGGATCCCGCGGAGGTCAGCGTGGATGTGGCAGACACTCAGCAGCTCTCGGCTACCCACGGCAGCTTGGCCTTGGGCGTGCCGCGGTCAGCGCCTGGCACGATCTTCGCGCTCGCCGTCACCGGTGGCATCACCATCAAGCCGGGGCAAGGCCGCACCATCCTGTTCGGACGCAACCGACCCGAGGTGCACGTCTGCGTGGGCGAGGACGATCCGCAGGTGAGCCGCCAGCACGGTCTGCTGACCCACCACCGCGGACAATGGCGGGTCAGCAACACTGGGCGGTTGCCGCTGAGGCTGCCAGGCGCTCAGAAGTTGTTCCCCGACGAGGAGCCGGTGCCGCTCCCCGAGGGGTACACGCCGCTGTTCGTGCAGGGTTCCCGCGGTCGGGAGCACCTCTTGGAGCTGTACGTGACCGGGCCCGACGGGCAGCGGCCGGCGTCGCGACACAGCGATCACACCCAGCTGCCGAGGGTGTGGCGGTTGCAGCGGGACGAGCGGCTGGCCCTGATCGTGCTGGGCCAGCACTACCTGCTGCACGACGAACACCCGCGCCCATTGTCCTGGCGGCAAGCTGCCGACCAACTCGCCGAGATGCAACCTGACGCCGGGTGGGGAGCCAAGCGGATCGAGCACATGATTGCCGCGGTGCGGCTCCGGCTGTCCCAGGCGGGTGTGGCTGGTCTGACCCGGGAGGAGGTTGGCGAGCCGGTTGGCAACGCCCTGAACCACAACCTGTTGGCCGAACTCGTCCAGTCAACCACCCTCGTCCCGCCCGACCTGGCCATCCTCGACGACCTTCCGGAGACGTGAACCGCCACGCCCCCCGTG
>JBOHFJ010000299.1:0-6110 GCA_050699655.1 Pseudonocardiaceae bacterium | reverse complement strand
GTCTCCATGTCGGGGACGGGGCTCAGTGCGGGATTGATCCCCGTGCGTTCTGCCGGCGGTACTCGATCAGTCTGCTCACGGTCTTCGGCAGTGTCGGCCGGGACGAGCCGGAGCCACGCGATCTCGACATCGGCGTCCTCAGCGAGCACGGAGCGGCCATCGACCTGTTCGGTCTCGTCACCGAGATGATCGATCTCGTTGGGCTCGACGACATCGACGTCGTCCATCTCAACTCCGCTGGCCCGCTGCTGCGGGAGCGCGCACTGGTCGGCGCGATCATCCTGTATGAAGCCGAACCCGGTACCTGGGCCAGGGCCTCGACCGCGGCTGTCATGGAGCGGCTCGACACGGACTGGCTTCGTCGGTTAGGCCTGGAGCTGCTGGCTGGATGACGTCACGCCGACTCGACCCGGCCGTCGTGACGGAGCGACTACTGGAGATCCAACTGCTCCTCGCCGACTTGGTGGAGTTGGGCGCGGTCGACGCCGAGCGCCTTCGCCGGGAACTACCGACCCGGCACAGCGTCGAGCGGGTCCTCAGCCAGATCGTCGAGCTGGCTGGATCGATCAACATTCACATCGTGACCTCGTTGCTAGGTCGGTCGCCGGACAGCTACGCCGCGTCCTTGATGACGGTGAAGACCAGCATTAGCACGGTGGCCGCGCCCAAGCCTCCGTGCGTGAGAGCCCCTGCATCGTTGATCAGTCCGTGCCACTGGTGATCCAGATAGCTCAGCGCGACCTCGACCTCGATCGGGCCGGTTAATACAGCCTGAACCCAGGCCACCCAACTGGCCGTGAAACCGCCCAGCGAGCCGAACGCCAACCGTGACCAGCGCCCCGTGCCCCCGGCCAGGGGATAGGCTGCCCCCAGCTCCGAGTGCACCAGCGCCAGCAGCCCGATGATTGCCCCCGCTAACAGCCAGGACACAATCGACGCCCCACCCGCCGAGCTGGCCGCGGCCAACGCGCCCAGCAGCCACCCGGACCCGATGACCGAACCCAGCGAGATGAACGTCAGGGCCAGCAGACCGATTTCGCGCCGAAAGCCCGTCCGTCCGCTATGCGCCACCTTGGGCAGGGAGCTAGCGTCATGATCGCGACCAATCCTGCCGTGACTGAGGATCTTCTCCGCCGCCCTCGCCGAGCCCGGTGGACCGTAAGCACTGCCACCGCCGCCTTCCGGTAGCAAGCAACAAACCAACGCCGCCGATGGGCCACTTGCCGCTGAAGGTGGCGACGGGGTAGGCAAGGGGGATGGGGATGTTCAGTCGCGTGCGGCCGTATGCGCGAGTGCTTTCCGCGGCGCGCCGCCATCGGGTCGATCTGTTGCGCTGGCTGGTCCGTCGTCCGCAGCTGCTCGGTGCGGTCACGGTGTACGAAGCGGCCCTTCTCGCGAGCGCGCGTGTGGACGCCCGGCTGAAGGCACTGGCCGAGCTGAAGGCCGGCGCTTTGATCAACTGCGAGTACTGCCTCGACATCGGGTCGGCGCTCGCCCAGGCGGCGGGCGTGACGGAGGCGCAAGTGCGCGCGCTGCCCACCTTTGCGACCAGCGACCAGTTCAGCGAGAGCGAGAAGCTGGTGCTGGAGCTGTCCGAGGCGATGACCCGAGCCCCCGCCACTGTCGCGGATGGCTTGCGTGAACGGCTACTCCGTCGATTCTCCCGGGCACAACTCACTGAGCTCGCGGCGGCGATCGCGTGGGAAAACCATCGAGGTCGACTCAACCAGGCCCTCGGCGTGCGACCGAGCGGATTCTCCGACGACGCCGTCTGCGCCATACCGGAGCGGTGACCGGGCTACGGCCCATGCGGGGTGAACTCGCCGTAACTACAGCGCTTCTCGAAGCTCCGGGTCATGGCCCACATCGGGGTTGTCCCGGTCGATGGCTTCGAAGGCGTCGAGTCGCAGCTCAGCGTCGAGGTCGGGAAACACGGCGTGGATCTCCAACCGACCGCCGATGGCTTCGATGTAGCGGCGCAGCGTCGACACGTAGAGATCTGCCTGGCGCTCAAGACGAGAGACCGAGGGCTGCACCATGTGCAGGCGCTCAGCGAGAGCGATCTGGGTCATGTGGCGAGCGTGTCGCAGTTCGCTTAAGCGACGAAAGTAGGCGTCGTCTTGAGCCCCAAGGGCGGCCTTGGCTTCCGCGGCACGTTGGTTGTGATCTGGCCGGGCCTCTAGCTCGACTTGCAGTGCTCGGTAGTTCTTGGTCATCTCACCGACCCTCCTGACGCTTGATCTCTTCTAGGTGGCGCGCATAGATGCGCTCTGCTGCGGGGATGGCTTCGAGGTACCAGCGGCTCCACTGACCTCGCTTGTCGCCTCCAAGCAGCAAAATCGCCGAACGATGAGGGCCGAAGGCGAACAGCACCCGGATGGTGCCCGCCCGTAACTCCTTGAGGTTGGCGAGGTTCGATCCGACCAGCGTGTCGACAGCTGGTCTGCCGAGGCCTGGGCCTTGCCCTCTAAGCAGTCGAAGTGGCTGGTCAACAAGTTCTTGTTGACCAATGTCCAGCTCCCTCCACCATGCCTCGAACTCGTCACTGACCTCAATCTCCCACATCAAGGACGCAACTTAGCATATCAGCTATATGTATTCTATGCTATATCACTATTCGTGGTGCCCACGGCCGCGAGCGCCTGTTGGGATCGTCCCCTACCCAAATTCAGCGGACGCTACCCAGCCGGAACAACGGCCGTGAGCCGTCCTGGCCTACCGCACCCACGGCCATCTGCCGCTGACCGGGCTCACACGGCCGGTTTCATCATCAGCGCAGGTCGAACTCGCCGTCTTTGGCGCCTAGGCGGAAGGCGGTCCATTCGTTGTCATCGAACACGAGTTCGGTTCCCGTCGTGGTTTCGCGGAGGGTCCAGGAGCCGGGCTGGGTCAGGACTGTGACGGCGCCGTTGGTGTTGGTGAGGTGCTCGGAGATGACCTCACCGAGCCAGTGCGACCACTGCGCCTCGGTGAAGCTGATCACTGGGCTATCGATGATCTTGCTGTGTCTGATCTGCACGTTGTCGCTGGTGAGGTCGACCTCGACGCACCCGTTCTGGAAATCGGAGTACGTCGACTTCCGCCACCCGGCGCGGCGGTGTGTGGTGGGCATGGTGTCCTCCGGGATCAGGTCAGCGCGGTGAGGCGAGCGCGGATCGCTGTCACGGTGTCGGCTGGCGAGAGGGCGAGCTCCCGCAGCTTCGCGACGATCCGAGTGTACCCCGCTACTTGATCGTAGTCTTGGATGTAGAGGGCACCGTTGACGATCTCCACGTAGGCGATGGACTGCGCTTGGGCGAAGTCAAGGAGTTTGAACGGTCCGACGCCCCCGTCGTGCGAGCCAGTGGACGTCGGCAGAATGTGAATCTCCACATTGTCCCGTTTCGACATGGCGATCAGGTGTTCGAGCTGCCGCCGCATCACGGCCGGGCCACTAATCGGCCGGTCGAGCACCGACTCCTCGATCAAGGCGACGAGATGGAGTGGATTGCTCTCCGAGTCCAGCCGCCGTTGCCGGTCCATCCGCAGCCCCACCACGCGTTCGGTGTGGTCGGGCCGGACACGGCCACCACCGGCAGTGACTCCGAGAGAGTAGTCGCTGGTCTGCAGCAGGGCCGGCACGCCGAACGTCGCGTAGTCCCACGCGGTGCTGGCCAGTCCCTCCAAGCCCACGAACGTCCGCAGCCAGTCCGGCACCACGTCGGTCCACGGCGCCCACCAGGTTTGCTGGTCGGCGCCACCGGACAGCGACGCCAGGCGCTCGACGTCGGCCAGGTCCGCGCCGTAGAACCTGAGCAGGGCGGTGACTTCCGCCGGTTGCTGGTGGTTGCGGCCGCTTTCCATGTGGCCGATCTTGCCGGCGGAACAGCTGATCGCCTTCGCTGCGTCGATGCCTCGCTTGCCCGCTCGCTTGCGGAAGTTCGCCAGCTCCACGCCGATCAGCCACCGCAACGCTGAAGGATCTTCCCGGCCGGCCACCCGTTCCGCCTCCTGTCCGCAGGCTGAGCTGTGGTGACAGTCTGCACTCGCCGACTGCGCTCCGTAAACTCCCACCTCACCCGACCCGTGGATTGCGGTCCGTATTGCATTACGTATACTGCTTCATGGCGAGCCGCGGTCAGCCCCCCGACCTGACCCGGCTTCGCCGGCCCCAGCGCCAATCCGGCCCGCGCGCCCCATTGACCGGGCCGGATTGGCGCGACCACGCTGTCCCAGAGAAAAGAGGCCGACACCATGGCTGATGGCGCGAACCCGCGGGCCCGACCCTCGAACCGCAGGGCGATCGGCGCCACCTGCGCGGTACACCGGGGTCCTCGGATGACCGCGCACCCGGCCATCTGATGCCCCGACATGGAGACATATCGGGGCCACAACGACCCTGATAGCCCCGATATGTCTCCATGTCGGGCTGGAGGCCACGTGAGGGAGATATGATCTCGTCACGATGGCGGGTAAGCGGGTGCTGGTTGGTGGGCCGTACTTCGAGGATCTCGCGCATGGGCAGGTCTTCGCCGACGCCCCGGGTTTGACGCTGACCGTGGGCCACGCCGCGCTGCACCAGGCACTGTCCGGCGACCGGTTGCGGTTGCCGCTGGATCACGAGCTGTCCTCGGCGGTCACCGGCCGCGCTGAGCCGGTGGCCCATCCCACGCTGGTCTGCCATGTGGCGATCGGGCAGACCACGGCGCCGTCGCAGCGGGTCCGGGGCAACTTGTTCTACCGGGGGCTGCGGCTGTTGCGCCCGGTGCATCTCGGTGACACGCTGCGCACCCGCACGGAGGTCGTCGCGCTGCGGCAGAACCGCCCGAAACCGGGGCGCCCGGCGACCGGCCTCGCCGTGCTGCGGGTGCGGGTGGACAACCAGCGCGCGGAGCCGGTACTCGACTTCTGGCGTTGCCCGATGCTCCCGCTGCGAGACCCGGGAGCGAACACCGGGCACGCCGACAGTTTCGAGGACATCCCCGCTGACGCCGAGCCCGCCGCGGACCTGCCGTGGGGCTGGCGGCTCGATAAGTTCCGGCCCACCGTCACCGAAGCTGGCACGGTCTACGACATCGAGGCGCGCGACACCGTGACCGGTGCCCCCGAGCTGGCCCGGGCCACCCTGAACCTCGCGGCCACGCACACCGACCCCGGCGCGTCGGCGTACGGGCGCCGGCTGGTCTACGGCGGGCACACCATCTCGATTGCCGGCGCGCACGCCACCCGGGCGCTGCCCGACCTGGTGACGCTGGTGGCCTGGCGCAGTTGCGAGCACACCGGCCCGGTGTTCGAGGGCGACGTGCTACGCACCGAGCTGCGCGTTGAGGCCGTGCACCCGCGTGACGGTTACCGGCTGATCGACCTGCGCGCGGTGGTGCACGCGTGCCCCGCGCAGGACGCTGGTGATCCGGCCGCGGCGCAGAAACCGGTGCTGGACTGGCGGTTCGTTGCGCTCGCCCGGTAGGAGAGGGGGGAGATGACCGGGATCCTCGCGGGGATGCGGGTGGTGGAGGGCTCGGCCTTCGTGGCGGCGCCACTGGGCGGGATGACGCTGGCCCAGCTCGGTGCGGACGTGATCAGGTTCGACCCGATCGGCGGCGGCCTGGACGCCCACCGCTGGCCGGTCACCGCTGAGGGCAAGAGCCTGTTCTGGGCGGGCCTGAACAAGGGCAAGCGCTCGATCGCGGTCGAGCTGCGCTCGCCGCGGGGTAAGGAACTGCTCACCGACCTGATCACCGCGCCCGGCGCTGACGCGGGGCTGTTCCTGACGAACTTCCCGGCCGTGGGCTGGCTGGACTTCAGCACGCTCTCCGCGCGCCGCCCTGATCTGATCATGGTCAACATCGTCGGCAACCCGGATGGCTCGTCCGCGGTCGACTACACGGTCAACCCCGCCGCTGGCTTCCCCTGGAACACCGGCCCCAGTGCCCTGTCCACGCCGGTCAACCACCTGCTGCCGGCCTGGGACGCGATCACCGGCACGCTGGCCGCGACCGGGCTGCTGGCCGCCGAGCGCAGGCGGCGGATCGAGGGCACCGGCCAGTTCGTCCGGCTCGCGCTGTCCGACGTGGCGTTCGCTATGGCCGGGCACCTCGGGAACATCGCCGAGGTGCAGATCAACAACAGTG
>JBOHFJ010000298.1:0-6167 GCA_050699655.1 Pseudonocardiaceae bacterium | reverse complement strand
CCGTCGCCGACGAACTCAACAACCGTCCACGGCAGACACTCAACTGGAAGAAACCGACCGAAGTCCTCAACGCATTCCTGGTCGAGGCTGGTTAAAGCTGGTGGTGCGTTCACTACTTGACACCAAGATGTAATGTCTGCAAACTTACGTTCTGATTAGTAGCCAGGCGAAGGAGGCGCGGTTTTCTACGGGGATAGAGGCGCTCGGAGGTGACCAGCCGACCAAGCGCGTGGCCGGCGCTATTATACTCCGACATAATGTCCAAGATCGCCTCGATAGTGCGCGGAATACGCAGGACCAGATCGACGCATTCAACTTATATGTCACGACGACAACCATCCTCGAGACTTACCTGAAGACCCCTGCGGAGCCTCCCCCATCGGCAACTCTAGCGGGCACACTCGCAGTAACGGCGAGCGGGAAGAACCACCCCACAGGAGCGCCCGCGGCTGGTCCAGTCCGGCTCGATCCTCCCCTAGAGCACGTGTACGTAGCGCAGCAACTGGCCGGTCTCCTGGATGAGGAGAATCAAAAACTTCTCCACAGGTTCAATATCACTCGCAACGTCTCAGTAGACCTATCCAATGTGAACCTGTCGGGCGAAGACTGGCCGAAGATTGACTTCTCTTGGATGGATGGGGCATATCTTTATGGCATTGACCTACGCGACGCCAGGCTCACTGACTCAAAGTGGGGTAATGCCACTTTAACAGCCGCGTCGCTCCAATGCGCAGACTTGGCCAACGGTAAATTCAATAAGCTCAATAAAGACAATAAGCTAATCTCAGCGACGTTGCGTGGCGCTCACCTACAACATGCCAACTTACAGAACGCAGACTTGCGGTCCGTCGACCTAACAGATGCTGATCTGACCGGAGCATACATCGATGGTGCACGCTTTGATGGGGCGCAGCTGACTGGTGCTGTGACGAACGGGGTGGTTGGAACGAGCGTGGGCGACGGAAGGTTACCGCAGGGAGAACCAAAGCGTCAGGAATTCGATGTTCAAATGTGCAAAAAGAACAAATGGGACCAATAACGCTCACGGGTGAGCTTCCTCCCGTAGCACGGACACCTGACCTGAGGCAGTCTCGGCCAGCAGGGAAGAATGCAACTGTCCCTGGCATCTTACCCGCCTGAGTTCTTGCCGTTTTTGCCCGCGCCTCGACTGAACGCGCAGAGTCCTTGAACCGGGCCTGGCCCTTGGTTCGGTGCGCGACCTGGACCCGATGACTCGGGACTGAGCGACACTTTCAGTATTACGAGGCCTAGCAGCCAGTCACACCTACACCGGAGCTGTACAGTGCCCAACGAGCGGGGCGATGCTACGACTACGACGCTACCACTACGAGGTGAGGTCCGATGAAGTGTTCGGTACTGCGCGGCATCCCGCCGCGGATGCTCGTCTCGTTCCTGGTTCCACTCGCTGCGTGCGGGACGGTCATGTCGCCGCTTTCTCCCATCACAGTCACTACCCATCCTGTGCTATCCGGCCCAGCGTTGTTCACGTCTCCGACCAGCTCTCCGAGCCTACCGGCGACGCTCAAGGGAACCACAGTGGTGCTCGACCCCGGACACAACGGCGCCAACGGCTCGCACCCGGCGGAGGTGAACCGCCCGGTTCCCAACGGCCGCGGCGGCACCAAGGAGTGCGACACCACCGGCACCTCCACCGACGGCGGTTACCCCGAGCATGCCCTCAACTGGGATGTCGCGCTCCGGGTCCGTGATGCGTTGACCGCACGTGGCGTGCGGGTGGTGTTGACCAGACCGGATGACGCCGGAGTCGGTCCGTGCGTGAACGACCGTGCCGCGATCGCGAATCGGGCGGGCGCTGAGGCGATAGTCTCCATCCACGCCGACGGGGCGCCGCCGTCCGGGCACGGTTTCCACGTCTCCTACTCCAACCCGCCGTTGAACAACAGTCAAGGCCAACCATCGGCCGTACTAGCCCAAACCCTGGCCAAGGCATTGCGCGCGGACGGTTTCACCGCCGCTGGATACATCGGCTCCAACGGGCTGTACCCTCGCTCCGACCTCGCCGGGCTAAACCTCGCCCAGATCCCGGCGGCGCTGGTCGAGTGCGCCAACATGCGCAACCCGCAGGAAGCCGCACTGGTTTCCACACCACACGGCCGGGCCCGCTACGCGGTCGCCATCGCTGACGGGATCATGACCTGGCTCACCTCACGGTTGCCAGCTCACCGTCCGTAGTTCTCCAGCCCACCGAGCAGACTCGACGGTGATCCGCTCAGCTCCCAAGGCTCACTCCACTACGACCCCCACCACCGACTGCTGATCGCCGTCAACGCCGGCAGCGACACCGTGTCCGTACTCGATCTCGGGGACGACCACCTGCACCTCCAGCAGGTGCTGCCCTCCGGCGGGACCTTCCCGGTCAGCGTGAGCGTGCACGGCGAGCTGCTCTACGTGCTCAACGGCCACGCGAGCGGCGCCATCACCGGATACCGGATCACCGACGGCAAGCTCGACCCCATCGCGGACTCCACCCGCTCCCTGGGGCTCACCCCGGCCACCGGGCCGACGCAGTTCTTGCACAGCCCCGCCCAGATCGGCTTCACCACCCCGACGGCACCGTCACCCCGCTGGCCTCCCAACCCAGCGGGCAGCAGGCCACCTGCTGGGTCGCCCGCGCGGCGGGGAACTTCTATGTCGACAACGCCGGCAGCAACGTCCTCGTCGGCTTCCACATTGACCCCGCGGGCACGCCCACCATGTTCACCCAGACCCCCACCAGAGCGACCCCGATCGATCTGGTCGGCACCCGCGACGGGCGCTTCCTCTACGCCGAGGTCGGCGGCGCCGGGGGCGTGGACGGCTTCCGCGTCAACCCCGACGGCACTCTCACCCGGATCGCAACTCTCTCCAACATCAACGGCCTGCAAGGCATCGCCCTCACCTGACGGCTACGCCGCATTCAGCGGGCTCAGCGGGGTTATTGACACCCGGTTTGCCCCGCTGAGCCCGCTGATTGCGCAGGGGGGCGGTGAGGGTGTACACGCGGTACCTCGTCCGGGTGATGTTTCTAGTTGACGGTATCTTTGGTGATCATGGAGAGCCTGCGTGATGTGCGGCGGTGGCCGGTCACCGCGGCGGCCGTCGCGGTGGTGGACGCCTCTGGGGTCGTGGTGGGCAGCCACGGGCCGCAGGAGCAGATGTTCCCGCTCGCTTCGGTGACCAAGTTGCTCTCCGCCTACGCGGTGCTGCTGGCGGTGCAGGAGGGAGCGTTGGACTGGGACCAGCCAGCCGGGCCGCCCGGCGCCACGGTGCGCCATCTGCTCGCGCACGCTTCCGGGCTGGCGTTCGACACCCAGCGCGTCTCAGCGGCTCCGGGGACCAAGCGGATCTACTCCAATACCGGGTTCGTGGTCCTGGCCGACGCGGTGGCCGCGTCCTGCGGTATCGACTTCGCGGATTACCTGGCCGAAGGGGTGTTCCAGCCGTTGGGGATGTCCTCGACACGGCTGGCGGGCTCCGCCGCCGCGGGTGCCGTGTCCACCTGCGCGGACCTGGCCCGATTCGCCGCGGAGCTGCAAGCGCCGACGCTGCTGGCCCCGCGGATCCTGGCCGAGGCGACCCGGGTGGCCTACCCTGGTTTGGACGGGGTGCTGCCCGGCTTGGGCATGCAGCGTCCCAACCACTGGGGGCTGGGCTTCGAGCTGCGGGATCACAAGAGCCCACACTGGACGGGCAGCCGGAACTCACCGGCGACCTTCGGACACTTCGGGGGCTCCGGCACGTTCCTGTGGGTGGACCCGGCAGCCGGCGCGGCCGTCGTCGCGCTCACCAACCGCGACTTCGGCCCCTGGGCCCGCGAGGCCTGGCCCCAGTTCAGCGACAGGGTGTTGGCTGAGCTGGCGGGGACTTAACCTGTGCCCCCTCGGTACCCCCGCAGCCAGCGGCATCCTTCACTTCTGGGAGTGCGCACCTCAGCCCTGATCGGCGAGGCACCCAGCGAGGATCACGAAGGACCGGTTAATCCCGGACTGGCCGCCGCCGAGCGCGCGCTGTATACCTATCGCTCAGTATCATTGACTGACCGTGACACACCACCTGAGCTACCGGACCTGGCCCAACGCACCACAGCGGCGTGGGACACCTGAGCTTGTCTCCCCCAACAAATATACCGATACTCTCAACGTCCTCCCTGACTTGATCGTGGACGCCGAGCATGCCGTCTACGCTACAGAAAATTCACCGGAAGCCTGCCACCAGGCTTCGGAGGTCTACCAATTGGCCCGGGCGGTGTTGAAGCATGACGGGCGAGCTGATCTCGTGCCGCTCGTCTGCGACCGTGCCATGCGCTACGCTGAGTAAACCAGCGATCCCCTGCTCATCGCGGCGGCAACGTGGTACGTCGGTCAAGCGGTGTTGTCCAACGACATGCCGCAGGGCGCACTCGACATCGCCATGACGACCACTGAGAAGCTTGCGAAGCTGCTGCCCGATGGGACACTCGAGCACTTTTACGTGTACGGCGGTCTTTTGCAGCTAGGAGCCATTGAGAGGCGCCAGCTGGGTCTGCACGCCGTCTCCGGTTGCCGAACACCGCTGTTGACGGTGACGAGGTGCCGATCGGCTCGCTGGTTTTCTCACGTGCATACGTCTCAGTCTGGGTGAGAACATGCGAGCGCGGGAGTGGCCAGCTTAGTGGCCATGCCGGTCAGGAACGTTCGATCTCCGCCATCAGCATCCGAAGGGTCAGGGAGTGTTTGTTCACCGGTAGCGCATCGAGTGCCGCTCTGGCGTAGGCGGTCCCGCCTTCGCGATCTCCGGCCCGGGCGAGCATCAGACCCCGGTGCAGCTCCAGATGAGTACGGAACCGGGGCAGCGACTCCGGCAGGGCTCGAGCCGCCTCGTCCTGCGCCCGCAGGGCCACGTGCTCCGCACCCAGGCGTGCGGCCATCAGCGAGATGAACACGTTGAATCGCCACCACGGCACGGCGTAATCGGATTCGGCCTCATCGGATCCGGCGGCATCGAACACCCTGCGCCCCTCATCCAGCAGCACCATCGCGGTGCGGGAATCGCCGCGCAGGGCCGCCACGTGGGCCTTGCCCATGACGGCGCCCAGCCGACCGAGCGAGGGCCGCTCATCCAGGGCGATCGCCTGCTCGGCCAGCAGCTCGGCGGCCGGCAGGGACGCGCCCTCGTAACCCAGCGCGATCGCCGCCCGCCCGCGTACCCAGACCCGGGTGTGCTTGTCACCAGATCGATCGGCGAAGGTGGCCGCGTGCCGGTACCAGGTGAGGGCCTTGGCACCGTTGCTGCCGGGGAAGGTCTTCCCATACAGGGTGGCCAGCGTGGCGGCGACCGCCCAGAGGCACGGGGTGTCCAGTTGCCGCTGAAGAACGATGAGGTCGGCGGCGAGACGCTGCTGGATCTCGCCCGCACCGGAGGTCATGTAGTCGCGGCCGTAGGTGTCGACGGCCTGGCCCCAGTCATCGACGCTGGGATAGTCACCATCCAGGGCGGCGGCGAAGCCGTGCTCGATCAGATCGGAGGCGACCAGCGGCGCGATGCTCACGCCGACCACCTCGGTGATAAAACCACGACGATCCACGCCAGCCTGCTCCAAGATCTCGAAGGGGACCTGCAGTACGGTGGCGAGGTGGCGCAGCCACCACGGGCCAGGAACACGCTTGCCAGTCTCCCAGCGCGAGACGCTCTCGCGAGTCACCGTCTCGTGGTCAGCTACCGTGCACAACTCGGTGGCAAGCCGGGACTGCGACCAACTCAACGATTCCCACAGCTGCCGGATGAGATCGCCGAGCATGACCGCGTGGGCGCGTGACATGCTCTCATTGTCGACCGGAATGGGTGCCCCGCCACCAACTGGGTCAGGGTCTGCGCACGCCCCGGGAGGCAATCACCGCGGCACCGGCGATGAGCGCGGCGGAGGTGATCAGCGCGCTCAGGGTCGCGCCGAGTGCCGGATCGCCCAGCGCCCAGCCCCGGGCGGCATCGACCGCGTAGCTGAGCGGGTTGATAGTGGCGAGCACCCGCATCCACGGCGGCAGCCCGGCAAGGGGCACGAACGCGCTGGACACGAACATCAGTGGGAAGATCACCACGAGGCCGACCATCTGCAGCAGCTCGACGTTGCGCACCCAACTGGCCAGCGCGATGAACACCCAGGACAGCGC
>JBOHFJ010000297.1:0-6169 GCA_050699655.1 Pseudonocardiaceae bacterium | reverse complement strand
GCTCCCCGGTGCCGGCAGCCTTCTCGGCGACGGCCAGCGCGGCGTGCAGGATCCCGCCGGTGGAGATGCCAGCGAAGATGCCCTCCATTTCCAGCAGCTCGCGCGTGCGGCGCAACGCGTCGAAGGAGCCGACGGAGAACCGACCAGTGAGAACCTCCGGGTCGTAGAGCTCGGGCACGAATCCCTCGTCAAGGTTGCGCAGGCCGTAGACCAGCTCCCCGTAGCGCGGTTCCGCGGCGATGATTTGCACATCGGGCTTATGCTCCCGCAGGTAGCGCCCCACCCCGACCAGAGTGCCCGTGGTGCCAAGCCCAGCGACGAAATGGGTCACGGTGGGCAGATCACGCAGGATCTCCGGGCCGGTGGTGCGGTAATGCGCCAGCGGGTTGGCCGGGTTTCCGTACTGGTAGAGCATGACCCAGTCGGGGTGCGCGGCGGCCAGCTCTTTGGCCCGCGCCACCGCTTGGTTGGATCCACCCGCCGCCGGCGAGAAGATGATCTCCGCGCCGTACGCCTCGAGGAGCTGACGCCGCTCGATCGAGGTGTTCTCCGGCATCACGCAGACCAGCCGGTAGCCCTTGAGTTTAGCCGCCATCGCCAGCGAGATCCCAGTATTGCCCGATGTCGGCTCCAGGATAGTGCAGCCCTGGGTGAGCCGGCCGGAGCGCTCGGCCTCCTCGACCATCGCCAGTGCCGGGCGGTCCTTCACCGAACCGGTGGGATTGCGATCCTCCAACTTGGCCCACAGCCGCACATCGGCTGACGGGGAAAGTCGGGGCAGTCCTACGAGCGGGGTGTCACCTACGGCGTCGAGCAGCGAGTCGTAGCGGGCCATGGCGCTCCCTTCAGGGGCGCTCGTGAGTGGCGGAGCCGCCTGCCACGGCCGGCAGGATCGTCACGTTGTCACCGTCGCGCACCGCAGCGGCCAGCCCCCCGGCGAAGCGCACGTCCTCGTCGTTGACGTAGACATTGATGAAACGGTGCAGAGATCCGTCCTTCACCAGCCGGCCCTTGATCCCCGAGTGCCGGGTCTCCAGATCCTCGATCACTTCCTCAAGCGTGTCGCCTGACGCCTCGACGGACTTCTCACCCTCGGTGTGGGTGCGCAGGATCGTGGGAACGGAAACGATGACGGCCATGGTCGGATCCTCCTCTGAGTGCGATCAGCTCACCAGTACCTGTACACATCAAGGCACGTCAGGGACATCGTCGGCACCGGTATGGGAGAACATGTACGACTCGACAACCTCAACCGGCTCCTCGGTGACCACGCCATCGATGATGCGGTAAGAGCGCAGCTCGTGTGTGTCAGGATCACGGGTGGATATCAGCACGTAATGCGCGTCGGGCTGCGAGGCGTAGGAGATGTCGGTGCGCGAAGGGCGGGCCTCGGTCATCGTGTGCGAGTGGTAGATCACCACCGGCTCCTCGTCCGCGGCGTCCATCGCCCGCCACACCCGCAGCTGCTCAGCCGCGTCGAACCGGTAAAACGTCGGGGAGCGCTCGGCGTTGGTCATCTCGATGAATCGTTCTGGACGCTCCGAACCCACCGGCCCAGCGAGCACGCCGCACGCCTCGTCGGGATGATCCCGCCGGGCGTGCGCGACCATCGCCTCGACGAGTTCGCGGCGGATCGTCAGCACCGTGTCATCCTACGTGCTGGGTCAGCGTAACGGGTTGGCATCCTACGGGCCGGCCAACGCCTGGATAAGGGACTCCTGCACCCAGGTCAACCAGTGGTACACCACCAGGTGCGTGGCGCGGGGGTCCTCGGGGGGAAGCTCATCGGGCATGTCCTCGGTGACCTCGAGCATGGTGCCCAGCGCCAAGCGGATGTCGTTGAGCGCGCAGAGCCACGCCTGTGCCTGCTCGTCGGACAGCCGCACCCGCCCGCCCCGCGCCGGACAGGTGTCCATGATCACCTCGGCCGTACCGTCTTTGGTGGCCACCAGCTCGGGCTCATGAAGCGCCCGCAGGCCGCCGGACAGCGTGGCGTCCTCGCGATGGAAATCGGGTAGCAACCGGGCCAGCACCTGGTCGGTGGGAGCGGTGGTGGGGCCGACGGTGATGCCGGTGAGCTCGACCAGCTCATCGGCCGGGGTCGCCGCGACCCGCGCCGCGAGCATGTCGCGGAGCTGGCCAACCAGCCCGCGCAGCAGCCCGGCTTCCCGCTCGGACAGAGTGGTGACCACCAGTGCGCCGCGACGCCGCCAGCCGTTCACGCGTCCCGCTGCATGGTCGCCCAGAGTCCGGCGCCGTGGCACTTCGCGACATCGATCTCCACCTTGTCTCGGGAGCCCCTGGTCACCACCGCCCGGCCCTTGTGATGCACGTCAAGCATCAGCTTGGTGGCTTCGTCGCGGCTGAATCCGAAGAGCTTCTGGAAGACGTAGGTCACGTAGGACATCAGGTTCACCGGGTCGTTCCAGACGATCGTCAGCCAAGGCCGGTCCATGGTTGCGGCCTCGTTCACCGCCGGGTCGACCTGGGTCTGTTCCAGTTCGACGGGTGTACTCATAGCTCCATGCTCTCACCACATCGCAGACCCCGACATGGAGCCATGTCGGGGTAACCAGCCCGGTATAGCCCCGACATGGCTCCATATCGGCGGACGCGGTGCGCTAGCGTGAGCGGCCGTGCCGGCGGTTGCGAAGGTTGTTGTGGCTGAGGTTGGGGCGTTGCTCGCGGCGGCGGTACACGCTCTGGGGGGGAGCGAGCGGGCTGGCCAGGTTCTGATGGCGCAGGCGGTGGACCGGGCGATCCGCACCGGCGAGCACCTCGCGGTGCAGGCCGGCACCGGCACCGGCAAGTCGCTGGCCTACCTGGTCCCGGCGATCCGGCACGCTGTCACCGCGGACACCACCGTGGTGGTCTCCACCGCGACCATCGCGCTGCAGCGCCAGCTGGTGGACCGTGACCTGCCTCGGCTGGCCGGTGCGCTGGAACCACTACTGGGCAGCGCCCCGAGCTTCGCGATCCTCAAAGGACGGCGCAACTACCTGTGCCTGCACCGGCTGCACACCGGGCCGCCGGACGAGGGCGAAGATCTGTTCGAGGCCGCTGTGTCCGGCTCGGCAGCCTCGAACCCGACCTCGACGCTGGGCCGCCAGATGGCCCGGCTGCACGAATGGTCCACCGAGACCACTACCGGGGACCGCGACGAGCTGGTGCCCGGGGTGACCGACCGGGCCTGGCGGCAGGTGTCGGTCAGCGCCCGGGAGTGCCTGGGCCTGTCCCGCTGCCCCGTCGGCATGGATTGCTTCGCCGAGCAGGCCCGGGCACGAGCCGGACGGGCAGCGGTGGTGGTCACCAACCATGCGCTGCTCGCGATCGACGCGATGGGCGATCACCCGGTACTGCCCGAGCACGACGTGGTGGTGATCGATGAGGCGCACGATCTGGTCGACCGGGTCACCAGCGCGGCCACCGAGGAGCTCACCGCATCGATGGTCGAGGCCGCGTCCCGCCGCTGCGGTCGGCTGATCGACGAGCGGATCGCCGACGAGCTGGCCGCCGCGGGTGATGGGCTGGCGCTGCTGCTCGGCGACGCCGATGCGCAGCGCTGGGACACCCTGAGCGCCGGGGTGACCGGTGGGCTCACCGCGGTGCGCGACACCGCGCACCGCGCCGTCACCGCCCTGGGTACCGAGCGACTGGGAACCGAACGCCGGGAGGACCTCGACGCCGCCGCCCAGCGCCGGCTCGCGCTGACCGCGCTGGAGCAGGTGCACTCGGCGGCCGCCCGGGTGCTGGCCGCCTTCCCCGAGCACGAGGCCGACCGCCATGACGTGGTCTGGCTGGCGGAGGAAACCGTGCGCGGGCGGGTGCTGAGGGTTGCGCCGCTGCGGGTCGCTGGGCTGCTGCGCGAGCGGTTGTTCGCGAAGCGAACGGTGGTGCTCACCTCGGCCACTCTCACCCTGGGCGGGACGTTCGACGCGCTCGCCTCGCAGTGGGGCCTGCCTGGGCAGCGCCCGACACCGGCGCCCGCTACCGGAACAGCCACCCAGCGGCCGCCGCCGGCCGACGATGACACCGGACCGGCCTGGGCCGGTGTCGATGCAGGCTCCCCGTTCGAGCACCGCCGCGCCGGGATCCTCTACACCGCCGCGCACCTGCCCCCACCCGGCCGCGACGGGCTCACGCCCGCCCATCTCGACGAGCTCACCACGCTGGTCACTGCGGCGGGCGGTCGCACGCTCGGGCTGTTCTCCTCGATGCGGGCCGCGAAACAGGCCGCCGAGGTGCTGCGGGCCCGGCTGGATCTCCCCATCCTGTGCCAGGGCGACGACGCGACCGGCCTGCTGGTGACGCAGTTCGCGCGGGACGAGCCGACCTGCCTGTTCGGCACCCTGTCGCTGTGGCAGGGCGTTGACGTGCCGGGCCGATCACTGTCTCTGGTGGTGGTCGACCGCATCCCGTTTCCCCGCCCGGACGATCCGCTGAGCTCGGCGCGGCAACGCGCGGTGGCCGCGCGCGGCGGCAACGGGTTCCTCACGGTGGCGGCGACCCACGCCGCGCTGCTGCTCGCCCAAGGCACCGGCCGGCTGTTGCGCTCGACCGAGGACCGCGGCGTGGTGGCTATCCTGGACTCGCGGCTGGCCACCGCCCGCTACGGCGCGTTCCTGCGCGCCTCACTCCCCCCATTCTGGCCCACCACCGACCTCGCTGTGGCGCAGGCCGCGCTGGAGCGCCTCGTGGGAATATGAGATACGACGTCATCGACAAGGGCGACTATGCGATCGTACGGCCGATACCGGACGATCCGGTCGCGGCGCTGCACAGCAGCCACACCGACGCCGGGCCGACGAGCGAGCTGGTACGCGCCGCCGAGCGCACCGTCGACGCGGCGTACGAGGGTACGCGCACCGCGTTACTGTCCTTGATGCCTACGCGGTGATCTCATTTCTCCGGGGTGAGGTGGCCGCTGACGAAGTGGCCACGCTGCTGCGCGAGCCGACCCTGCTGGCAGCGGTCAATTGGCACCTACACTCGGGGCTACCGTGAACGGTGTGACTCGTGACCACCACAGCTACGGATATCGCGTCTGTCTTGTCGTTCACCGGACAGTTCCGCTAGCAAAAGATCGAGGCAGGTGACGCAAGGCACCTCAACTCTACGGTAGGCAGTGCGGACCATGCCGCGCGCCCTGAGATTGCGCAGTACCCGCTGAACAGCCACCTCAGAGGCATGCGCCAACTGTGCGAGTTGTCCTTGCGTGAGCGGTATCACCACTCCCCCGCGAGGCGAGCCCACCCCAGACCAGTAAGCGAGGTTGCGCAACAACCTGGTCACCCGAAGTTCCACATCGTCGGTGCTGAGTTCCAGACGGGACCGGTCCGAATCGCGCAGTCGCTCCCCGACGCACCGGGTCAACTCGATCCCAACTCTGGGATACTGCTCGAGGAAGTGTCGAAACCGCACGGGGCAGATCTTGGTCACAGACACCGGGCGTAAGGTCACCACCGACGCGGACCGAGGTTGATTGTCCAGGTAGGACAGCTCACCGAGGAGGTCGCCTCGGCCACGGAGACCGAGCAGGTGCTCACGTCCCGAGGTGTCGTGTACGACGACCTTGACCGGGCCTCCGTGAAGTACCAGAACAAAGCGAGTTCGGTCTCCCTCCATCAGTAGATGTGCACCTACCGGATGAAGGATGGGTCCACCAAGGGCGAGTAGCGCCCGGCATTCGGCGGGCTTCAGTCGTCCGACAAAGGTCTGCGACCCCCATTCGCAGTGTTTGTTGCCATCCTCCGCCTTGTTGTTGATCAGATAATTCATCGCTTCTCCCCACGATATGAATCAAAACTGTTGCGAACAGCCTCTCCGTCAGATCGCGCTCATGATGAGAAGAGTTCCTCCGGCGATCGCGCACAAGATTCCACACCGCGCAAAACGGTACTTAATGACTACGATCTTACTGATCGCGCTCAGCTCACTCAGCACGGCCTCGCTGGGTCGTTCGGCCAGTTGCATGAGTAAATATTCCAAGTCTCCCTCATGCCGCACCCGGGCCACGTCGCCGAAGTACGCGAGCACCTGGCGCCGTGATCCTCTAATGAGGCTGCGCCTCGGACCGCCGAGGTGGGTGGCTGGGTTGGTGGGTGACGTCGCGGTGGGGTGAGGCCAGGCTGGTGGGGTTGAGTTGACCGCTGCCTGGGGGTGGGTCATG
>JBOHFJ010000296.1:0-6173 GCA_050699655.1 Pseudonocardiaceae bacterium | reverse complement strand
TAACCGACCATGAGATGAAGCAGCTTCCGATCGTCAAGCACGAATTTCACGGCGACTGGAACTACACCCTAAAGAAGTCACCGGAAGAATCTGGACAATAAAGTGAGTAATTTAAATACGAGCCCTAAGGGTCCGTTCAGCGGGATAGTGTGGCGATCGGGTGTTCTGGTTGGTCTAGCCAGGTCATTTGGGTTCGGGTGGTGGTGTCCACGGTGAGCCCGAGACGGTCCCAGCCGGGTTGTCCTCGTTCGGCCCAGTGGCGGTGGGCGTTCTCGACATGTGCCCAGAGCCGAGTCGGCCCGGTTTCGGTCACCCGGTGCCGGCCATCGTTTAGGGCGGCGTTGTAGCCGGTGCCGGTGCCGATCTCGAGCACCGCCCGCACGGTCAGCGGCATGAGAGCGCGGGTTAGCGGTGAGACCCGCTCCATGCGGGTTGGTGGGTGGCTGTGGACTGCCCGCAGCGCGCCTTACCGCTTAGTCGCTTATTCGAGGTCTGTGGTTGGCTGCGTCTCGCGCTGCGCTAGGGCGGGACGCTGGACATCGTCAGGGCCTGCCTCTGAAGACCCGTAGATTCTTGCCCTTCGATGTCCTGGGTCTGCGCATGTGTATGTTCGGTGGGGCGGTGTAGCCGCTGGAGGCCTATATCAGCTGGACTGGAAGCCAGCGTTGGTGCGCTGTGGGTGATGTCGCTGTCGCGCGTACCGCCGCTGGCGCTGGTGATCCGCACCGCGCCGCATTGATGCTCGGAGGTCACCACATGGCTGTCATCCCGGCGATGAACGTGGACCCGTTCACCGCCACTGGTGCGGGCCAGCGCCACGCCGCCTACGCCGCGCTGGCCGTCGCCGGCCCAGTGCACCGAATTATTCTCCCCGGTGGGGAGCCGGCCTGGCTGATCACCGGCCACGAGGAGGTGCGCCAGGCCTTGAACGACCCGCGGATCATCAAACGGGAAGCGACGGGTGCCATCCTTACCCGTGGTTTGCTGCCAACCGAGGTGATCGCCGCGACATCCAGCCACATGCTCAACAGCAACGGGTCCGACCACACCCGGCTACGCCGGTTGGTTACCGCCGCGTTCACCCGCCGCCGCATCGAGCAGCTCGCCCCGCGCATCCAGCAGATTACCGACGGGCTGCTCGATACGATGACCGACACGGCCCAGGTTGAGTTGATCGAGGCGTTCGCCTACCCGCTGCCGATCACCGTGATCTGCGAGCTACTCGGCGTGCCGGCGCAGCGCCGCACCCAGTTCCGCGACCTGTCGTCCATCACGGCGGCGAGGGAAGTGCGGGGCGATCCGGACGCGTTCGTCACAGCGAGCACCGCCATGGTCAGCTTCCTACGGGAGCTGGTTGCGGCCAAGCGAGCCGACCCCACCGAGGACCTGCTGTCCTCGCTGGTGGCCGTCCGCGACGGCGCGGACCAGTTGTCGGAAGACGAGCTCACCTCGATGGCATGGCTGCTGCTCGTCGCCGGTCACGAGACCACGGTCAACCTGATCGGCAACGGGGTCTTCGCGTTGCTGACTCATCCCGAGCAGCGGGCGCTGCTGCGCGCGCAGCCGGATCGACTCGGTGCCGCGATCGAAGAACTGCTGCGCTTCACTGGGCCGGTGCAGGTAGCGACCCCTCGCCACACTACCGAGCCAGTAGACGTCAACGGGATCACCATCCCAGCGGGCGAGCTTGTGATCCCCGCCTTGCTCGCCGCTAACCGTGACCCGGCGTGCATCGCTCAGCCCGACACGGTGGACATCACCCGCACCGACAACCCGCACCTGGCCTTCGGACACGGTATCCACCACTGCCTGGGAGCGCCATTGGCCCGACTGGAAGGCCGCATCGCGCTGGGCAGCCTGCTGGCCCGCTTCCCCCGGCTGAGGCTAGCCGTACCGCTCGGACACCTGACCTGGCGACCCAGTGTGATCATGCACCGGCTCGACGCGCTACCCGTCATCCTGGACTGATTGCCCAATGTGCGCCCGGAACCGACGGGGACACGGTCCGGCCTCGAGGCCGGGGGTCCACGGGGGCGTGTCTTGCTCGCCATCCTCGAGTCGATGACCAACGACTTCGCCGCGCACTCAGCCCGCGTGGCTGCGGATCACCCGATAGGTGTGTCTTAAGCAAGGTGTCGTGTTTATCAAGCGGTGCCGTCATTGCCTACTGGCGCCGGATCTTCCAGTGGAGTTCCGCTGACAGCCGCTCGACACGGCTTGCGCTGACACCCGTGCACGGTGCGTTCCTATTTCATGAACGGGGCACAGACCGCGTGGCGTCCCAGGTGGATTTTCCGGCTGGTGTTGACGAACGTCGCGTGCCCGCCGAGCAGGTCACAGCCAGACTCGCCGCGGGCGAAGATCGGCGTCAAGCGCAGCCGGGCACCGGGCATGACACAGAGCTGCGCGGTCACCGGATGCAGGAACTCCACGTCGAACTTGTCGCTCTCAACGAGATCGCTGATGAGAAAGCGCGTTCTGATCAGGTCCGGGCGCCCTGGAATATGCCCGGCGGTCGCGGCGTCAACGGACTCTCCCCACCGCTTGGCCGACTGGTCGCCGAAGTAGACCCCGCGGCTGCCCCACGTGTACTCCACGCCGTCGGAGTCGACCACCTTGAGTACCTTGCGCCTGCGGTTGGCCTTCAGATCCTCGATGAACTCGGGGGCAGGGTTAATGGGCATGAACTGGGACCGAGGAACTCCCGCCCGCAGCGTCGCGACCTTGTCCTTGCCCAGTCGCGTAGTGAGGTCGCCCTCGAGCAGGTCGTCCCACGCCAGTGACAGCAGGCCCTTGGTGCCGTAGCCGTGGAAGAGAGGATTTACGAGTCGGTCGGACGCCGCCAGGATGCGCGCCCGCAGATTCTTGTCGTACTGACGGAACTCCTTGACGTGGCAGAACCGCCAGCCGACCTGGCCGTCGTCACGGAACTTGGAGAACGGGGCGATATGCATGTCGGCCCCGAACTCCTCCGCCATCCGCTGGGCAACCAGTTCGTTCTCCGAGCGGTACATGGGGTAACCGTCGTCAAGCCAGATATTGGCTATACCAAGTCGGTGGAACGCCGCGTACAACGGCTTGGCCGAGACACCGTAGGCCAGTTCGAGCGCATGGGCCTTGCCCGCGTTTCCGAATATCTCCTCGACCTCGGTGAGCAGTGGCATGCCACCGCTGACGAGCACGTCGAGCCGATACATCTCGATATGCCGGTCGAGGTCGAATCCGCGCAGATCCGCCGGGACGCCGGTGTCGAGGTGGCCTCGAACGATCGGGTTTCCTTCCGCGTAGAGGTCCTGCGTGGCGTCGAGTAACGCGAAGACCGCCCCGCCCAGGCGTTCGAGACGCCCATAGAGCTCGGCCCCCAACGCGAAGGGGTGGACAGCCACCAGCCACGGCACCGTCGACTCGGCTGACCCGGTGAAGCGGACGCCTGCCTTGACCAGCGAGTCCGACGCCACCTCCGTGGCCTCCCGAAGCGAGGTATCCGTGTCAGCGACCACGTACCCGACATCAGCGAGGTCCCGCAGCTGATCGCGTTTGCTCATACGCCACCACCAATGACGATCGGCCGACCGCGATCTCGCACGTCGGCTTCCCTACCATCCGCCTTATCCGCTGGCAGACCCACATGACCAGGATTTGGGGCTTCGCCAACGGAAAGTCAGCCTATGTCAACTGAGCGCGCTTCACCCGCGTTCAGCACGGATGACATACAAACTCCCGGCTGGCTCGCATGAGAGCGAACACGCGCTCATCGGCAGATGAGTACATTGCGGTGATCACGTGCGCCCGGAACCGGCGTGGGACACGGTCCGACCCCGAGGCCGGGGGTCCACGGGGGCGTGTCTTGCTCGGCATCCTCGAGTCGACGACCAACGACCTCGCCGCGCACTCAGCCCGCGTGGCCGCGGATCACCCGATAGGTGTGTCTTAACCGAAGTGTCGTGTTGGCGTAAACGGTGTCGTAGTAGCCGGGTCGGTGGCATCTACCCGTGTCCAGGACCGGTCCGGGGCCTGCCGGTAGAAGCACGGCACGAGGGCGTGGCGGGGTACCGCGTGATCGCGGCGGCTAGATCCGGGTCGTGGAGCTGAGGCGCTGGCTAGGCACGAGCTAGCGCCCTGAGCAGCCCGGGAGTCAGCCGGGAGGCCAGCAGTCCCACCTTGGCCTCGACGGTGATCGGGGCGATGGCGGTGTTGCGCTCCACCGCGCGCACGATATCCCGCGCCGCCCGTTCCGGGGTGAAGTTGCGCCAGCGGTACATCTCGGTCGCCCGCCGCCTCGTGGCGTGCTCCTCAGTGGCGTCGAGACCGACGAACCGGGTGGTGCTGGCGATGTTGGTGTGCACGAAACCAGGGCAGATCGCCACCACGCCGATCCCGGCTTCGGCCAGTTCGCCGCGCAGGCACTGGCTCAGCGCGAGGACCGCGGCCTTGGTCGTGGCGTACGCCGGCAAGGCCCGGGTGGGCAGGTATGCGGCGGCGGAGGCGATGTTGACGATGGTGCCGCCCGCGCCGCCGTCCACCAGCAACCCGCCCAGGATCCGGCAACCGTGGATGACGCCCCACAGATTGACGTCGATCACCCGTTCCCAGTCGGCTACCGTGGTGTCGAAGAACGGTCCCGCCACACCGATGCCGGCGTTGTTGATCACGATGTCCGGGATGCCGTGCGCGTCGAGCAGCACCGCGCCGAGCTTCTCGACCGCGGCGGCGTCGGACACGTCCACGGGATACGCGCTTGCGGGCGGGCCGAGTGCGCTGGCCAGCCGCGCGGTGCGCTCGGCCGCCTGCGCATCGATGTCGGTGACCACCACCTCGGCGCCTCGCGTGGCGAACTCGAGCGCGGTGGCTTGGCCAATGCCGCTGCCCGCCCCGGTGATCACCACGAGGGTGTCCTTGAAGCGCCCGCAACCCGGCCCGAGATGGCGGGCGCGGCGCAGGGTGCGCGCTTCAGGACCTCCTTCGGCATGGTCGATCAGCTCGCTCACGCAGCGCGCCACGGTGCGCGGGTGGCTGCGCGGCAGCCAGTGGCCGCTCGTCAGCTCGCGAACCGCGAGGTTGGGTACCCAACGCCCGATATCGGTCTGAAGTGATCTCGACACGAACGGATCCCGCGTCGGCGCGAGAACCTGCACCGGAATGTCGATTGATTGGGGACTGGGTCGCGCCAGCCGGGGCAGCATGTTCGCCCGGTACAGCTGGATGCCATTCACCCCGTCGGTCACAGCGGGGGTGCTGGCGCCCTCCGCCCGAGCCAATGCGCGCTGGGGGAGCCCGGCGCGCCAGGCCAGCTCCGGCAGCAGCGGCAGCTGGAAGAAGCCGACGTACCAGCTCGACACCAGCTGGGTGATCAGCTCACGCAGCGCCCTCGGCGTCGGCCGTCGCAGCCGCGCCCGCAGCCAGTGTCCCACGTGGTCCAGGTCTGGCCCGGAGATCGACGTGTACGACGCGACCCGGCCACGCAGCCACTGGCCACTCAGCGCATGCCAGCACGCAATCGCGCCCCAGTCGTGGGCCAGTAGATGGACCGGACGCTCGGGGCTGACCGCCTCGACCACCACCGCTAGGTCCCGGGCGAGCTGGTCGAGCTGGTACGCCCGCCGCTCGCGTGGCTTCCCGGACTCGCCGGCCCCCCGGACGTCGTAGCTCACCAGGTGGTAGCGCGGCGCCAGCTCGGCCGCGACGCCGTCCCACAGGGTGTGATTGTCGGGGTAGCCGTGCACGCAGACCACCGTGGGCGCGCCTGCCACGCCCAACTCGCGCACCCGTAGCCGCACACCATCGGTGCTGGTCACATCGCTGGCCTGATACTCGTGGAACGCCGGCGGATCGGCGGGATCGGTCACCTCTTTGCCGGCCATCCGCCACCTCCGTCAGCTCTTTACCTACTCCCAAGTAGGAATTTTCTACGTCATGGTAGATTTGTCAAGTGGAGAGTTCGGAAGCAGTTCCGTTGGCGGAGACCCGGTTGCGGCGGACGGGACGCGCGCGAGCCGCGCATCTCGGCCCCGAACGTCGGCGACCGTTGATCCTCGACGCGGCGTTAGAAGTCTACGTCGAGCGTGGTTACCGGGGCACCTCAATGCAGGCGGTGGCCGATGCGGCGGGGGTGACGAAGCCGGTGGTCTACGAATGCTACCCGAACAAGGACCAGCTGCTGCTCGCGTTGTTGG
>JBOHFJ010000295.1:0-6180 GCA_050699655.1 Pseudonocardiaceae bacterium | reverse complement strand
GGGTCGGGTGTCACGGGCACTGTGAGTAGCGGCCCAGGTGACGGCTCGGGTGTGGCCGGCAGGATGTCCACCAGCCGGCGCAGCACCGGCCGGTGAGCTGCCTGGGTCGCTGCCTGGGACGGCGGTTGTTCGGGACATGGTTCGGCGATGCTCGCGGTCAACGAGCCCTCCTCGTCTCAGAGCCACGCGCCGACGCGCGTGACCAATCAACGGCGGGGCCGAAGACGCCGTGGGGACACCGGATCGGAGGAGGGGCAACGATCCGGTAGCGGGCAGTATGGAGGATGTGCGGGGGTATTGGCACCGATTTTTGCGAGATTGTGCACAATCGGCTTACTTCGGTATTTGGCGGCGCTTGAGCGTTCTCGAGGGGTAGCGCGTTCGGACCGACGGCAGTGGCGTGACCTAGCCTGTGCCGATGAGGGTCTACATCCCCGCCACGCTCGCGATGTTGCGGGTGCTCGTCGAGTCCGGGGAGCTGCTCCCCGTCTGTGGCACCGCCTTCGCGCTCACCCCGATGTTTCGCGAGTCCTACGCCGCCGGGGACACCGGGAGCTGGAGTACGCGGCGATGAGCCACGCGGCCCGGGCCTCGCTGCGGTTGCTGGCCGCCGAGCTGGACGGCGACCCGGAGGCGATTCCCCGCCGGGTCGTGGTGTCCGCTGACGTCGAGCACGTGCGGCTGCGCCCGGATCTCGACGACGGCGCCGTCACGGTCACCGGTGCGGTTCCCGCGTCCGCGGTCGCCGCCGTGCACGTCGACACGGTCGAGGCCCACGACGCGGTGCGCAGCGCGGTGGCCCTGGTGGACGCCGCCGACCTCGGCGAACCGGACGCCGAGTTCGCCCTCGGCGACGCGGAGGACCATGCCATGGCCTGGTACGCCCCCCAGGAGATCCCCTTCCTACTCGAACTGATGTGGGACCCGGAGGACCCCGATGGATGCGATCACCGCCGCTCCGGTCCCGCACAATGAACCGGTGCGCGGCTACCCGCCGGGAAGTCCGGAACGCGCTTCGCTGGGCCGCGCGCTCGCCGCGATGGCTGACCAGCGGGCCGAGTTGACCATGACCATCGGTGGCGTGGCGCGGATGGGTGGCGGGGAGCCGTTCGACGTGGTCGCCCCGCACCGGCACTCCCACGTGCTGGGTACCAGCGCGCAGGCCAGCGTTGCCGATGTCGCCGATGCCGTCCGCGCCGCGATGCGGGCCGCCCCGGCCTGGCGCGAGCTGCCCTTCGATGAGCGCGCCGCGATCCTGCTGCGGGCCGCCGAGCTCGCGGCCGGCCCGTGGCGGGACACGCTCAACGCCGCCACCATGCTCGGTCAGTCCAAGTCGATCCAGCAGGCCGAGATCGACGCGGCCTGCGAGCTGATTGACTTCTGGCGCTTCAACGTGCACTACGCCCGCGAGATCCTGGCGTGGCAGCCGAACTCGGCACCGGGCGAGTGGAACCGGATGGACTACCGCCCGCTGGAGGGGTTCGTCACCGCGATCACCCCGTTCAACTTCACCGCGATCGCCGCCAACCTGCCCACCGCGCCGGCGCTGATGGGCAACACGGTGGTGTGGAAACCGACGCCCACCCAGCAGCTCGCCGCGCACCACACCATGCGGTTGCTGGAAGCCGCCGGGCTGCCGCCCGGGGTGATCAACCTGGTGACCGGCGACGGAGCGGCGGTCAGCGAGGTGGCATTGGCCGACCCGGGCTTCGCCGGGCTGCACTTCACCGGGTCCACCACGACCTTCCGGAAGCTCTGGCGCACCATCGCGGAGCACCTGGATCGCTACCGCGGCTACCCGCGCATCGTGGGGGAGACCGGTGGTAAGGACTTCCTGGTGGCGCACCGCTGCGCGGATCCGGCGGCGGTGTGCACCGCGCTGGTGTTGGGGGCGTTCGAGTATCAGGGCCAGAAGTGCTCCGCGGTCTCCCGGGCGTACATTGCCCGGTCGCTGTGGGAGGGTGGCCTGCGCGAGCGGCTCGTCGACACCACCCGGGCGCTGCGCTACGGCGACGTCACCAACCTGTCACTCCCCGACGGCGCGATCTTCGACGGCGAGGTCTCCGATGGCGAGGTCTCCGGCGGCGCGGTGATCGACGCGCGGGCCTTCGCCAAGCACCGCGACCTGCTGGCGCGCCTAGCCGCCGACCCGTCGGTCGAGATCCTGGCCGGCGGCGGTTGCGACGACTCGGTCGGCTGGTTCGTGCAGCCCACGGTGCTCCTCGGCGC
The DNA here is from genome assembly GCA_050699655.1 of Pseudonocardiaceae bacterium. Classification (GTDB taxonomy): domain Bacteria; phylum Actinomycetota; class Actinomycetes; order Mycobacteriales; family Pseudonocardiaceae. The sequence goes on along the minus strand of JBOHFJ010000295.1, from coordinate 3,951 downwards.
CGACCCCCGGCACGAGGTGTTCGCGAGGGAGTACTTCGGGCCGATCCTCGCGGTGCACGTCTACCCCGACGCCGAGTACCCGACCATCCTCGACGTGGTCGACGCCACCAGCCCGTACGCCCTGACCGGCGCGGTGTTCGCCACCGAGCGGGCAGCGCTGCTCCAGGCGCAGGCGGTGCTGCGCTTCGCCGCTGGCAACTTCTACGTCAACGACAAGCCCACCGGGGCGGTGGTGGGCCGCCAGCCCTTCGGCGGCTCCCGCGCCTCAGGCACCAACGACAAGGCCGGCTCCATGATCAACCTGCTGCGCTGGACCAGCCCCCGAGTGATCAAGGAGACCTTCACCCCACCCATCAATCACTAGTCGAACCCGTCGCGCTGGAGATGGGTGACTGCCAGTGGCCGACGAGGTCACGGTACAGCGGTGAGTGAGTCAGCAGCTCGTCGTGGCTGCCGAGGTTTGCGTGGTCACCATCGAGGACGAGGATTTTTCGGGCGCGTAACGCGGAGCTGGTTCGGTGGGCGATGACGAGGAGGGCGCCCGGGCGGGTGGTGAATGCGAGTTCCGCTCGTGCCTCGGCCGCGGGATCCAGGTGGCAGGTGGCTTCATCGAGTATCACCAGATGCGCGGGTGAGAGGTAGGCCCGGATGAGGGTGAGGAGTTGGCGTTCACCGGCGGAGAGCTCAGCGGGGCGTAGGTTGGCGTGGTAGCCACCGAGATGCTCGATGAGGGTGTGGGCACCGAGGGCGTCGGCTGCCTCGTCGAGTTGCGTGGGTGTGGGGCACCGCGGCAGATAGTAGGTGAGGTTCTCCGCGACGGTGCCGGTGAAAATATAGGCCTCCTGCGGGATGAGTACCCGTCGTTGGGCGAGCTGGAGGGCCTTCCAGTCACGGAGTGGGACGCCGTCGAGGAATACCTGGCCGGCCTGGGGTTGGAGCAGGCCGGCGATGATCTGCGCCAGGGTGGACTTGCCGACGCCGCTGGGGCCGACGACGGCGAGGTGGTCGTCATCAGCCAGCAACAGGTCGAGGTCGCGGATGATTGGTTCAGCGTGTCTGCCGTAACTGAAGGTGATGTTTCGTAGCTCGAGAGCGTGGTCAGCGGGACGGGATGCCGGTCGCGGCCGTTGTTCTGGTAGCGGTGACTCTGGTGCGGCGGTGACGGGGAGCTGGGCTGCCTCGGTGATCCGGCTCAGGGTGACCATCAGCTGCAGGCCGGTGCCGCCGATGGTCCGGATCAGGGTTTGCAGGGCTGGTTGCAGTCCCAGCGATACGTAGGTGAGGGCACCTAGCACGGTGCCGGTTGTCGCGCCATGACTGAGCAGCCAGGGTGTCCCCAGCAGGATGAGGAGAACTGGTAGCCACGCGCCGATGTCCAGCGCGGTGGTTCGCACCGCGGTCATCCGGGCGAGTGCGGTGCTGGCGCTTTCCTGGGCGTCGATGGAGCGGGCGACTGTGGCGTGGATCTGGTCTTCCGCGCCGCAGGCGATGATGTCGCGTAGCCCGCTGGCCAGCGTGCTGACCGTTTCGGCGAGGCGCTCGCTGGCCAGAATGGCGGTGCGTTGCCTGGCGGCCATCGCGGGCAGGGAGCTGAGGAAGAGCACGAGTCCGACCAGCAGCGGGGGCAGTACGAACAGGAGGGCATGGGGGGTGAGGCTGGCCAGTCCGAGCAGCGTGCTCGCCGTGGTCAGGAGGAAGCCCTGTGCCACCATGATGACGCTGGCGAACGACTCACGGACGATTTCCACTTGATGGGTCAGCCGCGCGACCCCAGCGGTATCACCCGGTTGACCCGTGGCGGTGGATCGGTGCAGGACACCGGTGACCACAAGATCGACCAGTGTGTCGCGCAACGGCTCGATGATGGCCGCGAGCCGCAGGAGGACCTGGCGGGTACCCACCGCGCCGAGGACCACGCTCAGGGCCATCATCGCGAGTGATTCGAAGCCCGCTGCCGGCCGGCCAGCCAGGAAGCCGTCGTCGATCGCCGCCGCGACGAGGCGTCCGGACAGAAATGCCGGCACGGCTTCCACGAGTGCCCAGCCAGCGAGGCGCAGGAGCATTCCCCGTCGTTGCCGCAGTGTGCTCAGCAGGAGCTGCCAGTGGGGCGCCGGGCGCCGGGGTCGTGGATGTGTCACGCCGGTGCGCCGGGGTGCATCCCGTTTGGCGGTGAGAATGCCGGATCGAACACCGCCTGGTAGCACGACTCACTCCATAACTGGTGATGTGGCGCGACTGCGCGCACTGTGCCGTTGTCAAGCCAGATGACGAGGTCGGCGCGGGCCGCGGTGGAGACGCGGTGCGAGACGACGAGCCGGGTTCGGTCGGCCAGCGCGCCGGTGAGTACTCCTCGGATGTGGTGCTCGGTGACGGTGTCGAGGCTCGCGGCGACGTCGTCGAGGACGAGGACTCGTCCGGGGTGGGCGAACGCCCGCGCCAGGCCCATCCGCTGGATCTCACCGCCGGACATCGGGGCCTGGGCCAGCGGCGTCTGGTAGCCCGTGGGCATGCGCCGGATGAAGGTATCCGCGCGGGCCGCGCGGGCCGCGGTGACCAGTTCGGGTGGACCGGGAGTGGGATGGCCGAAAGCGATCACATCGGCGAGGGTCTGCCCGATCAGCATCGGCCGCTCGAAGGCGCAGCACACGCCGCGGCGTAGCTCGCGGCGTGTGAGCTGGGGCAGGGCCACGCCGTCCAGCAGCACCTGACCCTCATCCGGGTCGCGCAGCCGGCCCGCGAGGGTGGCCAACATGGACTTCCCACTTCCGGACCGGCCCACCACCGCGACCAGCGCACCCGCTGGCACGACGACGTCGACACCATTCAGCACGGATACCTCGCCGGCCCGGACGGTGACACCCCGAAATTCCAACCGACCAGGCCCGGCGGGCAAATTGCCCGTGCCGTACGGCACGGCGGGTTCGGCCAGGACCGACGCGTTGCGTGCCGCGGCCGCCCTGGACGGGCCGAGCCGGGATATCGACAACACCGCCGAGTTGAGGCCCGCGGCGAGCATCACGTACTGGCTCGCGGCGAGGAGCTGCCCTGGACTGATGCGGCCCCGGCTGAGTTCCCACCCGGCCACCGCGAGCACCGCGATCCGCAGTAACGGCACCAGCAGTGCCTCCTGGGCGGCGATCCGGGTTCGTACCCGCCACATCCCCATGCCATGCCGGTGCAGCGCGGGCAGTGGCGCCAGTATCCGTTCCTTTTCTCGTTCCGCCGAGTGGGCTGCGGCGATGGTGCGCGCACCGGTCAGAGCGTCGACTAATCGCCCGGCGATCTCTCCTTGGGTCTGCAGGTACCGGTCAGCCAGCGCTGAGGAGTCCCGCAGGTAGATCCGCGCCACCGCCAGCAGCACCGGAGTCCCGACCAGGAACGTCAGGCAGAGCCAGGGGTCGATGAGCATGAGGGCGACGAGCCCGCCGAGGGCGGGCACGAGGGCGGTGCCGGCCCAAATCGCGAGAGTACCGACCCGTCCCGCGTCAGCGGCGTTGGCGACCAGCCGGGTCGTGAGGTCGCCTACGTCAAAGCGCCGCGTGGTGCGGGTACCAAGCGCGAGGATGTGCTCGAGCACCGTCCTGCGCAGCCACCCGCTGGACCGCGCGGTACTCACCCCAGCGGCCACATCATTGGTCACCTCACAGATCAGCAGTACACCGATCACCACACCGCAGCCGAGCAGCCAGCGGGCGACGTGACTGCCGTGCAGGGCGGCGTCCACCGCGCCACCCAGCGCCGCCGGAAGCACCGTCTGCGCCGCGGCGAGCAGCGCGGAGGTGCTCAGCAGGACACCGGCCCAGATCCCTCCGCGCCGCACGATCCGGACGAGCAGCCGGTCCACCGCTCGTCGATCGGGGGAAGCGGCCTGCTCGCCCGGCACAGTCCCGTTGTCGATCATGCTGTTTCCCCACCAGCCCCAGTCCTCCGTTGATCCGTGGCCCGCTCCGG
>JBOHFJ010000294.1:0-6273 GCA_050699655.1 Pseudonocardiaceae bacterium | reverse complement strand
TCGAGGCAGCTCCCAGCGCCCGACTCATGTACGGCCTCACACGGACCAAGGAGCAACGACGTCAGCGGACAGCCAACCCCATTTTCAGCCCGGAACGGGCCCCCCGCCAGGGGTGGCGGGGACTCATATGAGAGCGGTATCTCGTCGCAAATCCAACTGACTGCCAGCGGGGCGCCAGGAGCGGCGACCTTGTCAATCGCCCACAGCATCCGGCCCACCCTCTCGGCGCTGCCCGCGTAGTGCAGCACACCCAGCAGCAACACGGCGTCATAGGTCTGGCCGGCCGGAATCTCGCGGGGGAGATCGAAAATATCGCCGCAACACAGTCGCAGTGTGCCGCCGTCAAGCGATGGTACAGGACCAGCAGCGCCGGTCGTAGCATCCTCCGGCGGTTCGAGGTCGATGCCAAGCACCCGGTGTCCCCGCTCGGCCAGCCACCGGGCGACGGTCCCGGTCCCACACCCGGCATCCAGCACGGCCGATCCAAGGGGGAGACTGAGCACGGGCTCGAGCACCCGGTGCATATGGGCGTTGAACGGTCGGCACGTCGTCGTCAGCATCGGTTCTCCGATCAAGCGTCGCTAACGCGCGTGGATGAGGTCCACGATCTGGTTCATGATCTCGGTGAGCTCGAAGTCTTTCGGGGTGAACACCTGGGCGACGCCCTGAGCGCGCAACAACTCGGCGTCCTGGGGCGGGATGATCCCGCCGACCACCACCGGCACGTCGCCGGCACCCGCCGCGCGCAACCCGTCGAGCACCGCGGGCACCACCGCCAGATGCGAACCGGAGAGCACCGACAGCCCGACCACGTGCACATCCTCGGCCACCGCGGCCGCGACGATCTCCGCCGGAGTGAGCCGGATGCCCTGGTAGATCACCTCGAAGCCGACGTCCCGGGCCCGGACCGCCACCTGCTCGGCGCCATTGGAGTGCCCGTCCAGGCCAGGCTTGCCGACCAGCATCCGCAGCCGCTCACCCAGCTCCTCGCCGCGGGCGCGCACCCGGTCCCGGACCCGCGCGATGGCCTCGCCCGCGGTCTGACTGTCGGCTCCGCCGACGGCGGTCTGACTGTCGGCTCCGCCGACGGCAGCCGACGCTCCGGCGATCCCGGTCGGGGCCCGGTACTCGCCGAACACCTCGCGCAGCGCCCCGGCCCACTCCCCCGTGGTGACGCCCACCCGGGCGCAGGCCAGCGAGGCCTCGACCAGGTTGACGTCGGTCCTGGCGGCCCGCGCCAACTCCCGCAACGCCTGGCCCACCACCGCGGGATCCCGGCCAGCCCGCCAGTCCTGGATCGCCTCGATCACTCGGGCCTCGGACTCCGGGTCGACGGTCTCGATGGCCCCGGCCCCCTCCGTTTGCAGCGGGCTGGGGTCGGTCTCGGTGAACCGGTTCACCCCGACGACCACATCCTCGCCGTCCTCGACCCGACGACGCCGCGCGGCCAGCGAGGACACCAGCCGCGATTTCATGTATCCAGATTCGACGGCGGCGATCGCCCCACCTATGCCCTGCACCCGGTCGATCTCCGCGCGGGCGCCGGCGGCGATCTCGGCGACCCGCGCTTCCACAACGCGGGAGCCCTCGAACAGGTCCTCGTACTCCAGCAGGTCGGTCTCATGCGCCAGCACCTGCTGCATCCGCAGCGCCCACTGCTGGTCCCAGGGCCGGGGCAGGCCCAGCGCCTCGTTCCAGGTGGGCAGCTGTACCGCGCGAGCCCGCGCGTCCCGGGACAGCGTCACCGCGAGCATCTCCAGCACGATGCGCTGGGCGTTGTTCTCCGGTTGCTGCTCGGTCAGCCCCAGTGAGTTGACCTGCACGCCGTACCGGAAACGGCGCAGCGTGGGATCCGTCACACCGTAGCGATCCCGGCAGGTCTCATCCCACAACCACCCGAAGGCGCGCAGCTTGCACATCTCCTCGACGAAGCGGACTCCGGCATTGACGAAGAACGACATCCGCCCGACGACGGTGGCGAAGTCCTTCGGCGCGACCTGCCCGCGCTCACGCACCGAGTCCAGCACGGCGATCGCCGTGCACATGGCGTAGGCGATCTCCTGCACCGGCGTCGCGCCCGCCTCCTGCAAGTGGTAACTACAGATGTTGATTGGGTTCCACTTCGGCATGCGGTTGACTGTGTAAACCACCATGTCGGTGATCAACCGTAGGCTCGGGCCCGGCGGGAAGACGTAGGTGCCCCGGGACAGGTACTCCTTGATGATGTCGTTCTGGGTGGTGCCCGACAGTCGCGCCAGGTCAGCCCCCTGCTCCTGGGCCACCGACGCGTAGAGCGACAGCAGCCACATGGCGGTGGCGTTGATCGTCATTGAGGTGTTGGCCCGCGCCAGCGGGATGTCCTCGAACAACGCGCGCATGTCACCGAGGTGGCTGATCGGCACGCCGACCTTGCCGACCTCGCCACGGGCCAGCTCGTGGTCGGGGTCGTAGCCGGTCTGGGTGGGCAGATCGAAGGCCACCGACAGTCCCGTCTGGCCCTTGGCTAGGTTGCGCCGGTACAACAGATTGGACGTGCGCGCCGACGAGTGGCCAGCATAGGTGCGCATCACCCACGGCCGGTCCCGCTCACGATCGCCGGGATAGGGCATCGGCACCTCCTCACCGCTGACGCCCGATTGACACTACTGGTCAGTAACGAACAGTTGGAAGGGGCACCGCGGTGGACAGCACGATGATGGACGTCCCACTAACCGTGGGCATGATCATGCGACACGGCACCACCGTGCACGGTGACGGCGAGGTGCTCACCTGGACCGGTGACGGTGCCCGCCGCGCGAGCTACGCCCAGGTGGGGCGGCGCGCCGCGCGGCTGGCCGGGGCGCTACGAGGCTTGGGCGTCACCGGTGACCAGCGGGTGGCCACCTTCCAGTGGAACAACCAGGAACACCTCGAGGCTTATCTGGCGATCCCCGCGATGGGCGCGGTGGCGCACACCCTCAACCCGCGGCTCGCACCCGAGCAGGTGGCGTGGATCGCCAACCACGCGCGGGACGACGTGGTGATCGTGGACGGTTCGCTGGTACCGCTGCTGGCCCGCGCCCTGCCGGCGATGACGACGGTCCGGCACGTGGTGGTGGTCGGCCAGGCCGATATCACCTCACTGGAGGATGCCGGTAAACCGCTGCACTCCTACCACGAGCTGCTAGCCGCGGCCTCTGAGGAGTTCGACTGGCCGACCGACATCGACGAGCGCTCCGCCGCCGCGATGTGCTACACGAGCGGCACCACCGGCAACCCCAAAGGGGTCGCCTACAGCCACCGCTCGGCCTACCTGCACTCGATGTGCTGCTGCACCGGTGAGGTTGCGGCGCTGACCTCAGCCGACCGGATCCTGCCGGTGGTGCCGATGTTCCACGCCAATGCCTGGGGACTCCCCTACGCCGCGCTGATGTCCGGCGCCAGCTTGGTCATGCCGGACCGTTTCCTCGCGGCCGGGCCGCTGGTCAGGCTCATTGAGACACAGCGCCCCACGATCGCCGCCGCGGTGCCGACGATCTGGGGCGATGTGCTGCGCCACCTGCGTGAGCACGGCGGGGACCTGTTCTCGATCCGCCAGGTACTCTGCGGCGGCTCCGCCGTCCCACTGGCGCTGATGAAAGCCTTCGCGGAGCTGGGCGTGCGGATCACACAGGCCTGGGGGATGACCGAGACGTCCCCGATCGGCTCGGTGGCCACCCCGCCGGTCAGCGCGCGGGGCGAGGAGGCCTGGCGCTACCGGGCGGGCGCGGGGCGGCTCGTCGCCGGTATTGAGGGTCGCGTCGTCGGCGAGGGCGACGTCGTGCTGCCGTGCGACGGCACCTCGGTCGGCGAGATCCAGGTCCGAGGGCCGTGGGTCACCGCGCGGTACTACCGAGCCGACCCCGAGGAGGATACTGAGGCCAGTGGGGAGGACGCCGCGAGGTTCCAGGACGGCTGGCTGCGCACCGGCGACGTCGGCACCCTCAATGCGCTCGGCTTCATCACCATCAGCGACCGCGCCAAGGATGTGATCAAGTCTGGTGGGGAGTGGATCTCCTCGGTGGCGCTGGAGAACCTGTTGATGGGCCACCCGAAGGTCCTCGAGGCCGCGGTGGTCGCCGTCCCGGACGACAAGTGGGGGGAACGGCCGCTGGCCACTGTGGTCATCGCCGATGGCAGGACGGTCAGCGCCGCCGAACTGCGCGATCATCTTAGCGCCTCGGTCCCACCCTGGCAACTCCCCGAGCGCTGGTCATTCATCACCGAGGTACCCAAGACCTCGGTAGGCAAGTTCGACAAGAAACTCATCCGCCAGCGCTACGCGCACGGCGAGCTCCCCCTCCTCATCCTCCCCCGACATGGAGACATTTCGGGGCAATGACGGTCCAATAGGCCCGATATGGCTCCATGTCGGGTAGTAGGGTGCGGTTGTGGCTGTGCATTTGACGAGGATTTACACGCGCACTGGAGATGATGGGACGACCGGGCTGGGCGACTTCTCTCGGGTGTCCAAGACTCACCCGAGGCTGGTCGCCTACGCCGACGTGGACGAGGCCAACTGCGCGCTCGGCGTGGCCCTGGCGCTGGGAGCGCTGCCGCAACGCCTGTGCGTGGTGCTGCGGCGGGTGCAGAACGACCTGTTCGACGTGGGTGCGGACCTGTGCACCCCGATCAGCAGAGATCCGAAGCACCCGCCATTGCGGATCGACGAGAGCTATGTCACCCGACTGGAGGGCTGGTGCGACGAGTTCAACGACCCGCTGCCGGAACTGAACTCATTCATCTTGCCGGGTGGGACCCCGGGTGCGGCGTTGCTGCACACCGGGCGAGTGGTCACCCGGCGGGCCGAACGGAGCATCTGGGCGCTGCTGACGGTGGATGAGCAGGGCACCAACCCGCTGACCGCGCGCTACCTCAACCGGCTTTCCGATCTGCTGTTCATCCTGTCCCGGGTCGCCAATCCGGCGGGCGACGTGCTCTGGAAGCCTGGCGGAGCGGACGCCTAGCTCACGAGGCCCAGGGGTTGGTGCTGGGGGGTGCTGACTCAAGCCAGGACAGGAAACCGGTGAGGGTGTCCTGGCGCATCGCCAGTTCCAGCTCGTCGGCACCGGTGCGGCAGCGCAGCACGATCGACCCGCTGGGCACCGCGTGGCTCTCCGGCAGCGTGGGCCCACGGCGCTCCACGATCTGCAGCCGCTCCCGCTCGAGCACCCGGTCAGGGCCCGAGCGCAGGCTCGAAAGGCTGAACCAGGCGAAACCATCGCCCCGGTAGCGGCCAACCCCTTGGTGCCAGCCGCGGCCAGCGTCATTCGGGCTCGACCGCAGGGCGACATCGACCCCGCCCTGACGGACCAGCCGGACTCGCCGCAACGCCAGCACACTGAGCAACAGCACCCCGGCCAGCAGGACCAACCAGACGATCTCGCGGATCTCCATGAAGGCCCTCACCCGCCCGACCAGGATCTCAGACCGTCTCGCCGAGCGCCTTGAGCCGCGCGGTGGCCTTGGCCCGTACCGACTCCGCGTCCGCTCCGGAGCCAGCGCGGGCGAGGGCATCCCGGGCGGCCTGCGGGTCAATCTCCTCGGCAAGCTCAGCCGCCTCGGCCAGCACACTCACCTTATCTCCGGTGACCGCCAGAAAGCCGCCGAAGACAGCCGCCGTCACGGTCTCGCGATCGGTGGTGGTGATCTTGACGATCCCGCCCTCAACGAGCTCACCGAGCAGCGGCGTGTGCCCCGGCAGGATGCCCAGCTCGCCCGCGGTGGTCTGGGCGAACACCGCGGTCGCGTTACCGGACCACACCTCGCGCTCCACCGCGACCAGCTCGACTGTCATCTCAGCCACCGGCGTCTCCTCAACTCTCCAGAAGCTTCTGGTGCTTCGCCTCTAGATCCTCTAGCCCACCACAGAGGTAGAAGGCCTGCTCTGGCATGTGGTCAAAATCACCCTTGCAGATCTTGTCAAAGGCTTCGATGGTCTCCTTCAGCGGAACCGTCGAGCCCTCCTGACCGGTGAACTGCTCGGCGGAGTACATGTTCTGACTGAGGAACCGCTCGATCCGGCGGGCCCGGTTGACGACGACCTTGTCCTGCTCGGTCAGCTCGTCCATGCCCAAGATGGCGATGATCTCCTGCAGCTCGTTGTACTTCTGCAGGATCCGCTTGACCTCCTGGGCCACCCGGTAGTGCTCCTCCCCCACGTACTGCGGGTCGAGGATGGTGGATGAGGAGGTCAGCGGGTCCACCGCGGGGAAGATGCCCTTGGCGAATACCCCCGGGAGAGCTCTGTGGTGG
>JBOHFJ010000293.1:0-6302 GCA_050699655.1 Pseudonocardiaceae bacterium | reverse complement strand
ACGCCGGCCGGGTCAGCCTCACCGAGGTCTGCGACGCGACCTCGTACCTGCTGCGGGCGGCGAAGTTTCACGGCGAGCCCAGCTCGGTCACCTGCCCCGTGTGCCGCAAGGAGTCCCTGACCCTGGTTTCGTGGGTGTACGGTGACGAGCTCAAGCAGGTGGCTGGTTCGGCCCGGACTGTCGAGGAGCTGAACCAGCTGGCCGCGCGGTACGAGGAGTTCAGCGTGCACGTCGTCGAGGTGTGCCGGACATGCAGCTGGAACCACCTCGTGCGGTCGTACGTCCTGGGAACTAGGGGTATGGGCACCAGGCGGTCCCGCCGGGCAACCGCGGCGGAGTAACCCGATGCTTGGGGCTGCCCGGGCTGGTTAGCTGGGCGTGCCTGTAGTGGCGAACCGTTCGCGACTCGCGTACCGGTCTGGGAGGACAACGCGTGAGTGACCAGCGAGATGGCAGTGGCCGACGCTCATCGCCGGCCGAGCCGGCGGTCAGGCTGTCGCCGCCAGCTCCACCCTTGCCGCCAGCTCCACCCTTGCCGCCAGCCCCATCCTTGCGGGAGCCCGAGCTCTTCACCCACCGATACGACGGCTTACCCCCCCGCGCCACGGCGACCGGCCCCACCGGGACCGGCGTGGCCGAGCCGGGTTGGTCGGCGGGCTGGCGATGGGCCCGCAATATCGCCCTGACCAGCCTGTTGCTGGGCATCCTGCTGCCGGTGCTGGCGATCTTTGCTGGCTGGCTGTTTCTCTCGGTGCCCTCGCCCGCTCTGCTGGCGGCGGACCGCAAGCAAGTCACCACGATCATGGCCAGCGACGGGACCACTGAGCTCGGCCGCTACGTGCCCGAGGAAGGCAATCGGATACCGGTCAGTCTCACTCAGGTGCCAATGGACGTGCAGGATGCGGTCCTGGCCGCAGAGGACCGCAGCTTCCGGTCCAACCCCGGGTTCGACATCGCGGGCATCATCCGGGCGACGTGGAATCAGCTCACCGGTGGTGATGGCGGCGGTTCCACGATTACTCAGCAGTACATCAAGGTTGCCACCGGCCACGACGAGTACAGCCTGTTCCGGAAATTCCGAGAGGTGATCGTCGCGGCCAAGTTGACCAAGCGGGAATCCAAGGATCGGATCTTGGAGGACTACCTCAACACCATCTACTTCGGCCGTGGGGCCTACGGCATCCAGGCCGCCAGCCAGGCGTACTTCGCAACGTCCGTGCAGAAGCTGACTGTCGCCCAGGCGGCCGTGCTGGCCGCCGTGATCCGGTCCCCGTCTGGCTTGGACCCGGCCAAGGGTCTGCCGCAAGCGCAGGATCGATGGAACTTCGTGCTGGACGGCATGGTGGAGAAGGGCTGGCTGTCGCCAGCTGATCGGGCCGCGCAGCTGTACCCGCCCACCGTGGCGCCGAGCCAGGTGCCAGGAGAGCCGACCGATGACCGGGAGCACATCGTCGAGCGGGTGATGGATGAGTTGGGCAAGCAGGGCATCACCCGTGAGCAGCTGGCCGTGAGCGGCGGCCGGATCACCACCACCATCGACCCCCGCGCCCAGCGGCTGGCCCGGAGCACCGTGGTCACCGAGCTCAACGATCAGCCGAAGAACCTGCACTCCTCGCTGGTCGCGATCGATCCGCGCAGCGGAGCGGTGCTCGCTTACTACGGCGGATCGGACGGGGATGGCTTCGACCTGGCCGGCGGGCTGGCGTGGAGTCCGGGATCAGCGTTCAAACCGTTCACCATGCTGGCCGCACTGGAGCGGGACATCGGGATGAACTCGGTCTACGCCGGCGAGTCCCCGGTGGTCATCGACGGTCACTCCTACGCCAACTCGGAGAGTCTCAACTATCCCCAGCTGACCTTGCGCGAGGCCATGACCAAGTCGGTCAACACCGCCTTCGTGCGGCTGGCCCAGGAGGTCGGTGCGCAAGCCATCCGGGACGCCGCGATCCAGGCCGGAATCCCGGAGCAGATCAACGGCAAGCGCTCCATGGCCGAGGCCGACAGCGGTGCGCCCGGGATCGGCATCACGCTTGGCCAGTACCCGGTGCACACGATCGACATGGCCAGCGCCTACGCGACCTTCGCCGCCGACGGGATGCGCCGCCAGCCGTTCTTCGTCCGCGACTACACCAATTCCGAGGGCAGCGTCCAATATCATCATCTGGACAAGACGAAGCCCGCTTTCGACCTGACCGATCCCGAGCGCAACTCGCAACTGGCCCGCAATGTCACCGCGACCCTGACCGACGTCGCGCGCAGCTCGCGGATACCGCTGGCGGGTAACCGGCAGGTGGCCGCCAAGACCGGCACTCACCAGCGTGGCGACACCGGCAGTAACTCCGCCGCCTGGACTGTCGGTTACACACCGTCGATCTCCACTGCGGTCTGGGTGGGGGATCCGGCCAACTCGGCGATCAAGGATGCCGAGGGTGGCGACGTCTTCGGGCGCGGTGTACCCGGCGCGATCTGGCAACGGTTCATGGATTCTTACGTGCTGGCCACCCCGCTCGAGACCTTTCCCCCGTTCACTCTGATTGGTCCGGCTGCGCCACCCATCCAGGCTCCGCCGCCACCGGTGCGCACTCGTGAGCCGCGCACCGCGCCACCGTCGGAAACGCCCGAACCGAACGGCGACGACTTCCTGCCCATGCCGACGGAGCCGCCGATGCAGCAGACCAGACCGCATCGCCGCGCCTGCTTCCCCTTCTGCGACGAGCCCCCACAGGGTGATCAGGGTCAGGGTGGCCAGGGTCAGGATGGCCAGGGACGGGGCGATCAGAGGCGGGGCGATCAGAGGGATCAGGACCAAGGCGATCAAGGGCCGGGTGATCAGGGCGGCTGAGCCAGTAGTGCGGGTGGTGCCTAGCTGGACCGATCCGGTGCCGGCACTGGCCAGCCGGATGGTGGGTGGCCCCCTGGGCCGGCACGCGGCGCTGGGCCGGCACTGGTTCTGGACCCCGCTGAGAGTGGTGCTGCTCTTCGCGACGATCACCTTGGCTTTGGGTTGGCTGGTCAAGGCGCCGTGTTTGCAGACCTACCGGGACAGCTCTGGTGGCCTGCGGGTGGACTGGCGGGGCGGGCACCAGTACAAGGCGATGTGCTACACCGACACGGTCCCGCTGTACGCCGCGCAGCGGCTGGACCGCCCCGGGTTGGCCGGGTTCCCGTACGCGGCTTCGGGGGGCGAGCGCCAGGAGTCGAATGCGCAGGTGCGGTACGGGCAATACCCGGTGCTCACCGGGATGTACCAGTGGGCCGCCGCCAAGCTCACACAGACCTGGGTGACTATCGCGAATTCCGGTTGGCTGCCCAGCTCGGCACCCGCCATCGTGTTTTTCAATGTCAGCGCGGTGGGGTTGACCGCGGCGTGGTTGGTGACGGTGTGGGCGCTGGTGGGACTGTCGCGGCGACGACCGTGGGACGGCGCGCTGGCTGCGGTGTCCCCGCTGGTCGTAGTGCATGCGTTTACCAACTTCGACGTGCTGGGCACCGCGCTGGCCACCGCTGGGCTGCTGGCGTGGGCCCGGCGCCGCCCAGCGCTTGCTGGTGCGCTGCTCGGTCTGGGCGCAGCCACGGATTTCTACCCGCTGTTGCTGTTGTTCCCGATCCTGCTGTTGTGCCTGCGGGGCGGGCAGCTGCCGGCCGGACTCCGGGCCGCCGTCGCCGCGGCGCTGGCCTGGGTGGTGGTCAACCTGCCGCTGGCGGTGCTGTTCCCGTCCGGCTGGGCGGAATTCTTCCGCGTCAATTACCGGCGCGACGCGGGCGTGGACACGCTGTACACCGTGGTGTCTACCTTCACCGGCTGGCCCGGCTTCGGTGGGGTGGCGCGAGCTGGCCAGACCCCTGTGACGCTCAATCTGGTCAGCGCGACGCTGTTCGGGCTGGCCTGCACGGTGATCGGCGCGCTCGCGTTGACGGCGCCGCGCCGTCCTCGGCTTGCCCAGTTGTGCTTCCTGGTGGTGTGCGCGTTTCTGCTCGTCAACAAGGTGTGGAACCCGCAGAACTCGTTGTGGCTGGTGCCCCTGGTGGTGTTGGCGATCCCCCGGTGGAAACCGGTACTGGCCTGGATGGCTGTTGACGCGCTGCTCTGGGCGCCCCGGATGGCCTATTATCTCGGCTCGGCGCAGATGGGGTTGCCCATCGAGCCGTTCCTGAGTGCGGTGCTAATCCGGGACGCGGCGGTGTTGCTGCTGGCGGCCCTAGTGCTCCGAGACATCTACCGCCCAGCCCACGACCCGATCCGAGCGGCAGGCGAAGACGACCCCCACGCCGGCGTCCTAACCGCCCCCCGCCCCGCCCCGCCCCGCGCACCCGCCCCCGCGCACCCCACCCCCGCGCACCCCGACATGGAGACATATCGGGGTGACATCGACCTGATAGCCCCGACAGGTCTCCATGTCGGGGCTATCAGGTCGGGGCTATCGGAGCTGCTCGCGGAGCCAGGCGATGTCTTCGGTTTGGGTGTGGGGGTCGGTTTCTAGGATTACGGTGGCGCCTGCGGCGGCGCAGACGGCCACGAGCTGCTCGGGCTCGATGGTGCCGTGACGCAGCCGCGCGTGACGGTCCCGAGCCGAGCCGAACTCGTCACGCGAGTTGTTGCAGTGCACCAGATCGATCCCGCCAGTGATGGCCGTGACTCGGTCGACGACGTCGGCCAGATCCTCTCCCGCAGCGAACGCGTGGCAGGTGTCCAGGCAAAACCCGACATCGTAGTCGCCGATCGCGTCCCACAACCGAGCTAACGAATCGAACCGCCGCGCCATCGCGTTGTCTCCGCCCGCAGTGTTTTCCACCAGGATCCGGGTGCTGAAACCGCCCTCCGTCGCCTGCCGGGCGAACATCTTGCGCCAGTTCTCGATGCCATGAGCGGGATCTTCGCCCTTGGTGACATGCCCACCGTGCACCACCAAGCCGCGAGCGCCGACCGCGGCGGCTGCCGTGGCGTGCTGGGCGACCAGCTTGCGTGACGGTATGCGGATGCGGTTGTTCAGTGATGCCACGTTGATGACGTACGGTGAGTGCACGTACACCTCGAAGTCGGCGCCGAGCAGCTGGTTAGCTTGCGGGTGCGGTCCCGGAGCCTGCCAATCCTGCGGGTCGGCGAGGAAGAACTGCATCGCCTCGGCATTACGCTGAGTAGTCGCGCTCACTGGATCACTGTCGCTGATATGGGCACCAATGCGCATGATAGTAGCTTAACGGGGTCGCTTGGGG
Source organism: Pseudonocardiaceae bacterium (assembly GCA_050699655.1). Classification (GTDB taxonomy): domain Bacteria; phylum Actinomycetota; class Actinomycetes; order Mycobacteriales; family Pseudonocardiaceae. The sequence goes on along the minus strand of JBOHFJ010000293.1, from coordinate 1,088 downwards.
TCGATCTTTGGACCCACGCGGTACACGGTGAGTGCACAGGGTAACCACGATCTGCTGAAACCGCTGGTTATCGTCACGGAGAGGCTCTAAGGTCGTTACCCTAAGGAACAACCAGGTACGGAGCGACATGTGAGCGACACGGAGGCACCTATGGGAACACGAGCTAGGGTGACCACGGTTGCCGGAGCAGCCACGTTACTGTGCGCAGCGAGCGCCTTCGGGGGGGGCTTGGCGGCCCTCGCCGCATCCGCCCAAGTTTCCTCCCCCGCCCCCGTTGCGGCGGCAGCTCCCACACCGATGTTGGTAGGCGGGTGTGGCGATACGGTCCGAGGGGACCCCGGCCAGCGAGTCGGCGTCCGGGAGGTAGGTCTCTCGGTGCTTGACGTCGGTGCGGTGCCTTCCAGTGGGTCGAGCACCTTCGACGCTACGCCAGCCCTGCGTGGGGTGATGGGACCGCTGGCGCCCTTGTGCAAGATCAGCGCCCAGCCCGTCGCGCCGGCCGCGAGCCCGCTCGCGCCCGTGATCGCCCCGGTCGTTGCGCTCATGGGCCCGGTGGGTCAGACCCTCGGGCTGGCTCCGGTGTCGCGGGCGCCGAGCGTGGCGCCGCAGGCGGCACCGGTCAGTCGGCCGCAACCCAGCCTGGCGCCACCACCAGCGCTGGCCTCGCCGACCTTCGGTCCGTTCGCCGGGCCGGTGATACCGGGAGACTTCTCCTTCGCGCTGGGCCGTTACAACAGTGGGATGCCCCATTACGACTACGCTGATCTGCTGGCGATTGGTCGTCCCGGGGCGCTGGGCCGGCTCTCGACGGGCATGCTGACGGCGGATCTGTTCGGTACTCCACAGGTGAGCAACGGTTCGCCAGTGGGCAAGCAGAGTGCCGCCGCCAACGACGTGGCTGCGGCCGGCCGCGCGACGGCGTTGCCCGCCAGCGGTGTGGAGCGCATTGCGCTACCCGTTCTGGTGGCGGTTCTGATGCTGGCCAGTGTCACCGCTGCTTTGCTGCGCGGCTGGGTTCTCGGACGGCGCTGAGGTTCTGGAGACGCGCAAGGGTTCTGGAGACGCGCAAGCCCCGCAAGAAGCCGCCC
>JBOHFJ010000292.1:0-6329 GCA_050699655.1 Pseudonocardiaceae bacterium | reverse complement strand
TGTCCACCTGCGCGACCCGCACCCGGGGCCAGGCGCCCTGGACCCGCGACCGGTACCCGGCCAGCGCGCGCGCCCCGGCGAAGGACTCGGCACGCACCACGGCGGCCGAGCTGGCGGCCGAGGTGTAGAGGCGCTCCACGTACTCCCGCACCATCCTGCTGGCCTGGACCTGGGGGCCCACCGTGGCCAGGGTGTGGCGCACCATGGATACCCAGCGCCGCGGCACGCCGGCCGCACCTCGGTCGTAGAACAGGGGGGCGACCTGCGTGGCGATCAGCTCGTAGAGCGCGTGCGCCTCCAGGGTGTCGCGTCGGGCCGGGTCCTCGATGCCGTCCGCTGTCGGGATCGCCCAGCCGTTCTCGCCGTCGTAGAGCTCGTCCCACCAGCCGTCCCGGATGGACAGGTTCAGCCCACCGTTGAGCGCGGACTTCATCCCCGAGGTGCCGCACGCCTCCAAGGGCCGCAGCGGGTTGTTCAGCCACACATCACAGCCCCAGTACAGGTGCCGCGCCATCGACATGTCGTAGTCGGGCAGGAACACCATCCGGTGCCGCACGTCCGGCGCGTCAGCGAACCGCACGACCTGCTGGATCAGCGCCTTGCCTCCGTCATCAGCGGGGTGGGACTTGCCGGCGATGATCAGCTGAACCGGGTGTTCCGGGTCCAGCAGCAGCGCCCGGAGCCGCCCGGGGTCGCGCAGCATCAGGGTGAGCCGCTTGTAGGTGGGCACCCGGCGGGCGAAACCCATCGTGAGCACCTGGGGGTCGAAGATGTGCGACGTCCAGCCCAGCTCCGGCGCGGAGGCCCCGCGCTCCAGCCAGGCGGCCCGGACCCGCCGACGCACCTCGTCCACCAGCTTGGCGCGCAACACACCACGCAGGTTCCACAGCTGGGGGTCGGAAGCTGACGCGGCCGCGCCGTTGTCGGGCTCGCCGAGCATGGTGGTGATCTCCCGCGCCGTCCAGGTCGGGCCGTGCACCCCGTTGGTGACCGAGCAGATCGGCACCTCCTCGACGTCGAACCGCGGCCACAGCCCGCAAAAGATCTCCTGGGCCACCGCGCCGTTCAACCGGGAGACACCGTTGGCGCGCTGGGCCATCCGCAGGCCCATGTGCGCCATGTTGAACATCCCGAGGCTCTCCTCCGCGCCCAGCTCCAGCACCCGCTCGACGTCGACGCCGGGCAGCAGCCCGCCTGGCTCCTCAAAGTGGTGGCGCACCAGGCCCACCGGGAAGCGGTCGATCCCGGCGGTCACCGGGGTGTGCGTGGTGAACACGGTGCCGGCCCGCACCACGGCCAGCGCCGCATCGAAGCTCAGCCCGTCGCCGCTGATCAGCTCACGGATCCGTTCCAGGCCGAGGAACCCGGCGTGCCCCTCGTTGGTGTGGAACACCTCGGGTTCGGGATGCCCGGTGCGCTGGCAGAACAGCCGGACGGCACGGACCCCGCCAATCCCAGCGAGGATCTCCTGGGTGATCCGGTGGTCCTGGCCGCCGCCGTAGAGCCGGTCGGTGACCCCGCGCAGATCCTCCGGGTTGTCCTCAATGTCGCCGTCCAGCAGCAGCAGCGGTACCCGCCCGATGTCGGCCCGCCAGATCCGCGCTCGCAGCACTCGCTCTCCGGGCATGCCGACCTGCGTCAGCAGCGGCGCGCCGGTGGCGTCGGCCACCAGGCGCAGCGGCAGGCCCTGCGGGTCCAGCGCCGGGTAGTGCTCCAGCTGCCAGCCATCCAACGACAGCGTCTGGCGGAAGTAGCCCGAGCCGTAGAGCAGCCCGACCCCGATCAGCGGCACCCCCAGGTCCGAGGCGGCCTTGAGATGATCACCCGCCAGCACGCCCAAGCCACCGGAGTAAAATGGCAGCACCTCGGAGACGCCGAACTCCATGGAGAAATACCCGATCGCCGCAGGCAGCGCCTCCGGGCGCCGCTGATACCACCGGGGCTCCTCCAGGTAGCGGCGCAGATCCTGAGCGAGCTCTTGGGTGCGGGCCACCACGGCTTCGTCGGCGGCCAGCGCGGTGAGCCGATGGGTGGGGATCTCCCCGAGCAGCCGCACTGGGTCTCCGTTGACCGTGGCCCAGGTGGCCTCGTCCAGCGAGGCGAACAGATCTTGAGTCGGCGCGTGCCAAGTCCACCGCAGGTTGGTGGCTAGCGTCTCCAGCGGCGCCAGCGCCCCCGGCAGCTGGGCGCGGACCGTGAACCGGCGCAGTGCTCTCATGCGCGAACTTTACCCAGCCGATGGTCTGCCACTCCGCGCGCTGGTTTGGCCCCAGGGACAGTCAGTGTCCAGTGGTCATGCCACGAATGGCAGACGGTGCCGGGAAGTCCTTCCTCAGCACATCCATCAGAATTTCGTCACAGACCTCCCCGAGCCAGTAGCCGGACTGCCGCAGCCGCCCGGCGCGGGTGAACCCGGCGGTGGTGTAGGCGCGGATCCCAGCGGTGTTGGGTTCGAGGACTTTCAGCCAGATCATGCGCAGAGCGGTGACGTGGAAGCCATTGAGCGCGACCTCGGCCTCGTCGCGGGTCGCGGCCCGGCCGATCCGGGTGGCGACGGAGACGAGAGCGGTCATTCGAGCGAAGGCATGTCCCCTCCGGCCGAGGTGGCGTACCGCCAGGGTGGTCACCACCGCGAGCAGCGCGCGGCAGCCAGCGCATCGGGATGGCGGGGATCGGCTCCAGGCAGGCTGGACTTTCGTCGGTGCCCCAGCTCGCCGGAGTGGGGTCCACCCTGACCACGGGGAGCGATCCCCCCAGTGGGCTCCACCTGCTCCGCGTGACGCCGGCAAGGGCACGCACCTGTCCCGTGCGGGTATTGCGAACACCGTCATCCGGGTTGACGAGCTCGATGGCCTGTGGTGTCAGCCAGTCCACCGCCGCTGGTGTGCGCCCGCGATAGCGATGCGGCCAGTAGCGTCCACGGGCTGCAGCGTTGCAGGCGCGCCCAGGCCAGCGTGTGGCCCGCCAAGCGCAGCCACCGGCCGGATCGGGCGAGATCCGCCAGGTAGCCATGGGGATGGAGCAGGCTGTCTCCTCCATCGCCGGTCAGGTGGCAGTCGCTACCCAGCTCAGCGAGCAGGGCGAACTCGGCGGCCAGCCGGGAGTAGGTGACAGTCGAGGGCGCCGGCTCGTCGGTGGCGGGCACCTTGTCCAACCAGGGCCTGGTGGCAATGGGGCAAACCCGACCAGGCCGCGCGTGCGTTGCTGGCCGCGCACCGGAAAGCACCCGCCGAGATCCGCGACCGGCCATCCATCCGCACGATCGTCACAGACCTAGCCGTGCGGCATCCCCGAGTGGCGGGCGTGCGCGAACTCACCGCCACCCTGGGTCACCAGGCGATCGGTCGATAACGCCCCAACTGTAGTCACGGGTGTCACATCCGGCGCGCGCCGGAAGGCCGGTACCGGCAGACTGACAGTGGCCTGGGAGCCGACAAGGAAGAGGCATGCGGTGGGTGGTCAGGTCGGGGAGTCAGGTAGTCAGCACTCAGATTTGTCGACACTCAGCTCGACCGGGATAGGTGGAACATGACAAATCCCAGACTCGGCTGTCCGTCATGTGCAATGACCGACTTGCTTCGCAAGATCAGCTCGGTTGTCGGTGCTCAGGTGACTTTCACCCAGACCACCGGTACTGCCAGGGGCACGCTCAGCGGCGCCACTGCGGGCGGGTTCAACGGCTGCACCCAAGACGGGTCCAGAAGCGTCAGGTTCTCAGGCACCAGCCTGGGGGGAACGGTGGGCGGCATCAGCGCCGACATAAATCTCTCAGGCCATGCCGAGAGCGCCACCGCCCAGAGGCTGCACCCACCAGACCCTCCGACACACAGGTCGGCTGTCGGCTTCGTTGTCCTGGGCTGCGGCGCTATGTTCGCCATGTTCGTCATTGAGCCAGCTGTGGCGCAGGGTCGCGGGATCTACCCCTACGCGTCGATATGGACATACCTCTTAATGGCTGTCATCGTGGTCGCCTGCGTAGGAGTGTGGCGCGGCACGCGGCGCATCGCGGTCGAGTACCCATTGTGGGTGCGGAGGGCGGCATTGTGGTCTGCCGCCTTGTACTGCGAACGGTGCGACATCGTGATGATCCCCGCCGGACTGGTCCAGGGGCCGCTCGCCCAGGGGATGTCATGCCACGCAAACAACCTGCAAGCCACGCTGGTCGATGCCGCCCACCACCTGGATGAGGACGCGATGCGCCAACTCGCCGGTCGATAACTGGCGGAGCCCCCGGACCGCGGTCACGGGTGCCACATCCGGTGCGCACATCAGGGCCGCTACCGGCAGACTAAGCAGTGGCTGGGGAGCCGACGGGGAAGGGGCGGCTGCGGTGAGTGGTCGGATCGCCATTGATGATGTGACGCCGGTGGTCTCCTGCGGGAGGTATCCCAGCAAGGCTGTGGTCGGGGAGCACATCCCGGTCCGCGCCACGGTGTGGCGCGAGGGGCACGACGCGGTGGGCGCCACGGTGGTCTGGCGCGGTCCCGGCGATCAGCCAGCCAGACAGGTCCGGATGCGGCCGGGGCTACCGGGCACCGACCAGTTCACCGCGACCGTGGTGGCGGGCCAGGTGGGCTGGTGGAGCTTCCGGGTGGACGGCTGGGGCGATCCCTGGGAAACCTGGCGGCACGCGGTCGAGGTGAAGATCGACGCTGGCCAGGCCGCGCCCGAGCTAGAGAACGACCTGATCGTCGGCGCCCGGCTGCTGGAGCGCGCGGCTCGTCGGCCCGGCCAACAGCTCAACAAAGCGGCGCTCACCGCCGCCGCAACGGCGCTGCGGGACGCCGAGCGCCCCCTCGGCGAGCGGGTTGGACCGGCACTCGCGGCGCCGGTGACCCAGATCCTGACCGCCGACCCGCTCCGAGACCTGATCACCCGGGGCGCCACCCACAAGGTGTGGGTGGACCGCCCCCGGGCGCTGTTCGGCTCCTGGTATGAGCTCTTCCCGCGATCCACCGGCGGCTGGGACGCCCAGGACAACCCGGTGCACGGCACCGTCGCGACCGCCACGGCTGAGCTGGACCGGATCGCCGGCATGGGCTTCGACGTGGTGTACCTGCCACCGATCCACCCGATCGGCGAGGTGAACCGCAAAGGTCCCAACAACACCATGCCCGCCGGACCCGACGACGTAGGCACCCCGTGGGGGATCGGTTCCGCCGAGGGCGGGCACGACGCGGTGCACCCCCAGCTGGGCACTCTGGAGGACTTCGACGCGTTCCTCGCCAGGGCCGGTGAGCTCGGCATGGAGGTCGCGCTGGACTTCGCGCTGCAGTGCGCGCCGGATCACCCGTGGGTCAAGGAGCACCCGGAGTGGTTCACCACCCGCCCGGACGGGACGATCGCCTACGCGGAGAACCCGCCCAAGCGCTACCAGGACATCTACCCGCTCAACTTCGATTCCGACCGCCGCGGCATCTACGCCGAGATGCTGCGGGTACTGCTGTTCTGGATCCAGCGCGGAGTACGGATCTTCCGAGTGGACAACCCGCACACCAAGCCGCCGGACTTCTGGCAGTGGCTGATCTGGCAGGTCAAGGACCAGCACCCGGATGTGCTGTTCCTGGCCGAGGCGTTCACCCAGCCGGCTCGGCTCTACGGCCTGGCCCGGCTGGGCTTCACCCAGTCCTACACCTACTTCACCTGGCGCACCGGCAAGCGGGAGCTCACCGAGTACGGGACCGAGTTGGCGTCCCGAGTGGACGAGATGCGGCCGAACTTCTTCGTCAACACCCCGGACATCCTGCACGAGTCGCTGCAGCGGGGTGGGCCCGGCATGTTCGCCATCCGGGCCGCGCTGGCCGCCACGCTGTCCCCCTCATGGGGCGTCTATTCCGGCTTCGAGCTCTTCGAGAACACCCCGGCCGCGCCGGGCAGCGAGGAGTACCTGGACAGCGAGAAGTACCAGCTGCGCCCCCGGGACTTCGCCGCAGCGCTGGCGGCGGGCCACTCCCTGGAACCGTGGATCACCCAGCTCAACGCGATCCGCCGGGCGCACCCCGCCCTGCACCAGCTACGCACCCTGCGGTTCCACCGGGTGGACAACGACTCGCTGCTGGCCTACTCCAAAACCGATCCGGCCACCGGGGACACCGTGATCTGCGTGATCACCCTGGATCCGGTCAACACCGTGAGCGGCACGGTCTGGCTGGACCTGCCTGCCTTGGGCATGGACCCGCGGGACCGCTTCGACGCCCACGACGAGGTCAGCGGCGAGACGTACCACTGGGGCCAGACCAACTTCGTGCAGCTGCAACCGTGGCGACGGGTTGTCCACATCCTGTGGACAACCCGTGAGTGGCTGTGCTAGCTGCCGACGAGCCCTGACT
>JBOHFJ010000291.1:0-6341 GCA_050699655.1 Pseudonocardiaceae bacterium | reverse complement strand
GCGTCGAGCAGCAGGTTGCCGCTCACCGCGAGGCGTTCGGCCGCCAGCGCCGCGGCGGTGTCGGCGCTGCCGCGGGGCAGCACGAGCACTGCGGGCTCGCCCGCGGCGGTGCCGCCTCGCAACGTCGCTCCGGAGAACAGTGCGCTGCCCGCGACCGAGGCGCCGGCCAGCACCACCCGGCCGTGCGCACTGAACCCCCGGTCGCAGTGCAGGTTGCCGCCGACCCGCACCCCGGAGGCCTCCAGCGCGTCGCCACCGGGCCGATTCAGCCGCGCGCCACGCAGATCGATGTTGCCCGCCACCCGCGCGCCGGACAGCGCCACCTCGCCCTCGGCCCGCAACCCCTGGGCGTCGAGCACACCGTGGATCACCAGCCGCACCCCGACCAGCGCATGCGCGCCAGCGGCGGCGTCCAGGTGCGTGTCGAGCAGCCGCAGCGGCCCCTCGACCTGGGCGTCGGGCAGCACGACCGGCCCGGTCACGGCGCAGTTCTCCAGGGTCAGCTCGCTGCGCACGCGCAGGTTGGCCGCCCGCAGGCCGGGCAGGGTGCACCGGGTGAAGCGCCAGCCGGTGAGATTCGCGGCGTACAGGTCGATCGGCTTGTCGAAGGTGCAGCCGGTGAGCTCCACGAGCACCGGAACCGTCACTCCGGGCAGCGCCAGCGTGCCCCGGACCGCGGCACCGGCCAGCCGCAGCGCGGGAATCAGCCCGTGCGCCCGCGGTGGTGTTCCGGCGAGCAGCTCAACGAGCAGCGCGGCTGGCACGTCCGCACCCGCGAGATCCAGCATCGTCCCGGCGGTGAACGCCTGGCGCACCGCATCCGCCGTGGTGGCGCTGCACGTCACCGGCACCCTCTCACCGCAGGTAGCGTATAGGACGGCCGGAGATCACGACGAACCGGAGATCACACAGTGTCGTCACGCCAGCAGGTCGTCGAGCCCAGCCCTACGCCGTCATTCCAGGTCTTTGCGCGGATCCGCCGTTCCGACTGGGACACCACGCCCGGCTGGCTCCGGGTGGCCCAGCTCCTCCTCGTGCTCGGGATCCTGCTCGCCGGGGGCGTCGCGGCCTACGACACGAATGCCCGCGTGAACACCACGGGCGAGATCGCTGGGCGCCTCGAACCGCTCAATGGCACGGTGAGCACGCTGTACCGGTCGCTGGCCGATGCGGACGCCACGGTGGCGAAGGAGTACTTGTCCGTCGGTGTGCAGCCCGAAGAGACATTGACCCTCTACCGCGACGACGTGCACACCGCGGCGACCAACCTGGCGCTGGCCGGCACCCAGGCCGGGACGGAGCCGACGACCGCGCAGCTGATCGCCGACATCACCAGCCAGCTGCCGGAGTATACCGGCCTGGTCGAGCGGGCTCGGGCGAACAATCGGCAGAACTTCGCGGTGGGGGCGTCCTACCTGCGCAGCGCCTCGGATCTGATGCAGAACACGATCCTGCCCGAGACCGCGGAGCTGCAACACCGGCAGGCCGCGCGGCTCGGCGACTCCTACCAACAGGCCGGCTCGGTGCCGTTTGTCGCGCTCGCGTTCTGCCTGCTGAGCCTGGCTGGGCTGGGCTGGGCGCAGGTCTTCGTATTCCGGCGGACGCACCGAGTCTTCAACGTCGGTTTGGTCCTCGCCAGCGTGGCGGTGCTCACCGGCCTGCTGTGGTGGACGGTCGCGGGGGTGGCCTCGGCCCGCTCGCTGACGAGGGCACTGGGGCACAGCCGGTCAGTGTCCGAAGCGCTGGCACCGGCCCAGATCGACGCGCTGAACGCGCGTGCCCTCGAGAGCCTCGAGCTGGTAGATCGCGACGCTCCCTCCCTCGAGACGGACTTCGACAACCGGATACGACTGCTCGCCGGGACCAACGGCGCGCTGGGCACGGCCGAGCGATTCGCCACCGATCAGAAGGGTAAAGCCCTGGTCCAGGCGGCGGCTGAGGCCGCCCGCGGTTACGCCACCGCGCACGTCGGCGTCAAGCGGCTGGACAGCGACGGGAAGTACCCCGAGGCGGTCGACGCCGCGGTGCACACCACCGCGGCCATGGCGTTCGACCGGCTCAGTAAGACGCTCCACGCCGCCGTCGACTACGAGAATGGGGCCTCCAAAACGGACATCGAGCGCGCCCAAGACCGTCTTGTTGGCCTGCCGATCGGTACCGTCGTGTTGACCCTCGTCGCGGTGGCCGCCGTCACCTGGGGTGTCCAGCAGCGGTTGGAGGAATTCCGGTGAGCACCCGGTTCGCGCTCGCTTGCTCGGCGCTGGCCGCTCTTGGGCTGGCCGTTGTCGTGCAGGCCGCGGCGGCCAGTGACCCAACGCCGGAGCGCCCGGTTCCGGTGGCGGCGGGCCAGGGGTCGACGAGCGCCGTGCGGCCGGTGGCGGGACGCGCACCCGGGCCGACACCGGCTTGCAACCAGCAGAACGTCCTGGCCAGCCTGCGCCCGCAAGGCCCGCTGCTAACCCCCGGCCAGATGCCCGCCGGGTCCACGATGGCCCGAATCGCGAAGCGTGGCTATCTGATCGTCGGCGTTCTCCAGGACATCCCCCCGCTGGCCTCTCGGGACCTGAACCGGCAGCTGGTGGGATTCGACATCGACGTCGCGCGCGACATCGCCGAGGCGATCTTCGGCGACCGCGACCCCGGGCGAGTGGTGTTCCAGCCGCTGCCCGAGGCTGACCGTTACGCGACCGTGCGGTCGGGCCAGGTCGACCTCACGGTCGCCGCCGCGACCATCACCTGTCTGCTTCGCGACCAGGTGGATTTCAGCGCCGTGTACTACCAGGCGGGGCAGCGGGTGCTGGTGAACGGTGACTCGGGTTTCACCGGAATAGATGATCTGGGGGGCAAGCGCGTCTGCGCGGCCTCAGGTTCGACATCGCTGATGCACATTCAAGCCGCCGCCTCGAAGCCGGTCCCGGTGAGTACAGCCACCGAGACGGACTGCCTGAGGCTGCTCCAGCTCGGCGAGATCGACGCGGTGTCCACCGATGACACCATCCTGGCGGGCATGAAAGCGCAGGATCTTCGTACCCAGGTGGTCGGGCCGCAGTTCAGAGAAGAACCTTACGGCGTGGCCATCAACAAAAACACTCCCGACCTGGTGCGGTTCGTCAACGCTGTGCTGGCGCGTCGCATTGAGGACGGCCGGTGGCTCGCCAGCTACCAGAAATGGCTGAAGCCGCTGGGTCCGGCACCGGCACCGCCGACACCGCAATATCAGGATTGACGCCATGACGAGCTCCGCCGCTGCCGCCGCTGATGATGACGATGCCGCCGCTGCCGCAGAGCCGTCGGCCACGCTGCCTCAGCTGCCGGTGGATGCTCAGCTGGCGCCGCTGTTGGTTGACCCGCAGGTGCCTGAGCGCAGGCGGTTCTGTTCGAATCCTGAGTGCCACCACCCGGTGGGTCGGGCTCGCAAGGGCCGGCCCGGCCGGGTCGAGGGGTTCTGCCCGCGGTGTGGGACCAGGTTCGCCTTCCGGCCGCCGCTGCGGCCCGGTGAGCTTGTCGGTGACGGCCAGTTCCAGGTGCAGGGGGCGATTGATTACGGCGGGCTGGGCTGGATTTACCGGGCCTGGGATCACCGGGTTGAGCGCTGGGTGGTGCTCAAAGGCCTGATCGACCCCAGTGATCCGGACAATCGCCGGGCCTCGGTCGCCGAGCTGAGGGCGCTGGCCCACGCCCGCCACCGCAACATCGTCACCGTGCACACCGTGGTCACCCATCCGCACCCGATCACCGGGTGGGATGTCGACTACATCGTGATGGAGCACCTGTCCGGCAAGTCGCTCAAGCAGCTGCGCGAGGAGCGCCCGGCCAGCGATCCTTACCTGCCGGTGGATCAGGTCTGCTGGTTCACCCTGGAGGTGCTGGCCGCGCTGGAGCACCTGCACGTGCAGCACGGCTTGCTGTACTGCGACATGTCCGCGGGCAATGTGTTCGACTCCACGGACGGCGTCAAACTGATCGACCTGGGCGGGGTCCGGCGGATCGATGATCCGGACACTCCGATCTGGGGCAAGCCCGGCTACCTGGACCCGGAGATCGAGACGAACGGCGCGTCGGTCGCGACCGATCTCTATTCCGTCGGGCGGATGATGGCGGTGCTCAGCTTCCCGTTCCCTGGTTTCGCCACCGACGCGCCGATCCCGGACGCTGATGAGGTGGAGCTGCTGAACCTGCACCCGTCGTTCGCCGGGTTGCTGCGCCGCGCGACCAACCCCGATCCGCACCAGCGATTCGCCTGCGCGGCGGACATGACCGAGCAGCTGCGTGGCGTGTTGCGCGAGGTGCGGGCGGTGCGGGCGGGCCGGCCGTTCCCCGAAGCCTCGTCCCGATTCGGGCCGGAGCTGCGGGTGGTGGGGACCGATTCGGACAGCTTCCCCGCGATGGACCCGGTCGCCGCCGCGCTGGCCCTGCCCGACCCGCAGATTGACCCCAACGACCCGCACGCCGGCCTGCTCGCCACGATCCGTTCCAGGATTCCTGGTGAGACTGAGCCGGTGCTGGCCGCGTTGGCGGACCCGTCACTGGCGACGCGGCTGCGGCTGGTGCGCATCCGGATCGAGCTGGGCCTTCCCCACACCGGCGCGGACCTCGACGCGCTGGCTGAGCGGTACCCGGAGGACTGGCGGGTCGACTGGTACCGAGGGCTTAAGTCGCTGGTCGAGGGGGACGTCGGCGGTGCTCAGCGGCACTTCGCGGCGGTGCTCGACGCCCTGCCGGGAGAAGCCGCGCCCAAGCTCGCCGTGGCGCTGTGCGCGGCGCGCGAGAACGCCCCCGAGCTCGCCGCGCGGTACTACACGATCGTGTGGCGGACCGACCAGTCCTACGTCAGCGCTGCGTTCGGGCTCGCCCGGGCCCACTTCGCCCTCGGTGACATCACCGGTGTGGCCACCGCGCTGGAGTCCGTGCCGGAGAGCTCTCGCTATTACGTCCCGGCCCAGCTGTGCGCGATCCTGGCCCGGTCCCGTGGGTGTGCCATCGGGTGGCCACCGGTCACTGACTTCTTCGCCGCCGCCGAGCTGCTGAGTACTCTGGACCTAGACGAGCGGCGCCGCGAGCGGGCGATCACGGAAGTGCTCGAGATCGTGCTGCGCTGGGAGCACGCCGACCGACCGTGGCCAGCCGAGGCGACCACGCGGATCCCGGCTAAACTACTCGGTGAGCGGCTTACCGAGCGCGGTGTGCGGGACCGCCTGGAGGCGGCTTACCGCGAGCTCGCCCGGTTGGCCCCCACCCCGGCGGAGCAGATCGCCTTCGTCGACAAGGCCAACACCTATCGCAACCGGAGCTGGATATGAGCGGCGTGCAGGTGGCAGCCGGGCGGTTCTGCGCGCACTGCGCTGAGTCGGTGGGCTGCGCGGACCGGTACTGTGAGCGCTGCGGTGCCCGGGTGGCGGACCCGCCGCGGGACCGGGTCGAGGTCGACCTCGGGGTCGCCGCGGGGGTCAGCGACCGGGGCCGGCGGCACCACCGCAACGAGGACGCGCTGGCACTGCGCGAGCTCGGCCCGCGCGCCGGCCTCGGGTCAGCGGTCCGCGGCGCCGCGGTGGCGATTGTCTGCGACGGTGTGTCGTCATCGGCTCATCCTGACGCGGCGTCCGAGACCGCCGCTGAGGTCGCCGCCGAGACGCTGGCGGCCGCCCTGCGCGCGGAGACTGGCCCGATCGACGCGACGCGGGAGGCCATCCAAGCGGCGGACCGAGCGGTGACCAGACTGGCCGACTCCGAAGAAGTCGATCTCGGGGCTCCGGCCTGTACTTTTGTCTCCGCCATCGTCACCGGCGACGCGGTCACCGTTGGCTGGGTGGGAGACAGCCGGGCCTACTGGATACCGGCGGAGCACACCAACTCGAGGCCAACCAGGCTCACCGAGGACGACTCCTGGCTGGCCCAGGCGTTGGCGGCCGGAACGCTCAGCCCAGCTCAGGCGGCCGCCGACCGGCGCGCGCACGCCATCACCGCGTGGCTGGGCGAGGACGCCGAGCGGGTTGACCCCCACGTCGTCACGATCGAACCTGAAGGCCCCGGCGTGATCGTGATCTGCACCGACGGGCTGTGGAACTACCTCGACACCGTCGAGGAGCTCTCCGCTGCGCTGCCGCCCGACGCGTTCGAGGCCCCGCTCGAGGCCGCGCGCCAGCTCGTCGAGATCGCCCTGCACCGCGGCGGCCGCGACAACATCACCGTCGCCGTCCTCCCGTTCGGCTAGCCCCAAAGCCGTGCAGTTAAGGATTGGTTCCTGTTGTCAAGGATCGCCACCCGCGAGGATGTTGATGTTGATGGTGGCTTTGTAACTGCCTGCTCGGACGCGCCCGCGAGCGTTGCTGGCGACGTACTTG
>JBOHFJ010000290.1:0-6377 GCA_050699655.1 Pseudonocardiaceae bacterium | reverse complement strand
GGATCACCTCGCGCTCGGCGCGCAGTTCCGACAACACGTTGGCCCGCTCGACCTCCACGCCGACGGCGCGCCGGTGGTCGAACAGAATTCGCGTGCACAGCGCGTCGGTGATCACGGTCAGGTTAGGACGCGCCATGACCGGATGCAGGTACGCCACCGCGGCGCTACAGCGCATCCCGCCGCGCTGGGTGAGCTGGTAATAGCCGACACCGTCCTGCTCTGGCCCGTTGAAGTCCTCGGTGCGGCGGTGCCCGGCCTCTTCGGCGGCCCGGAGGACCGCGTCCATCAGCACATGCCGGGAGCGCCCGTCGCTCACCGTGAGTGGCCCACCAATGGCATGAAACTCATTAGCCCCACGCTCGTTGTCCTCCGCCCGGAGGAAGTACGGGAGCACGTCGTCCCAACCCCAGCCCTTGGCCCCGAGCGAGCTCCACTCGTCGTAATCGGCACGGTTGCCGCGAATGTAGATCATTGCGTTCATCGACGAGGAGCCGCCGAGCATCTTGCCGCGGGGGAGGTACGTTCGTCGCCCGTCCATGCCCGGTTCCGGATCGGTCAGGTAGTCCCAGTCCCACTTGGTCTGAAAGAGCTGGCCGGACGCGGCCGGGATGTGGATCTCCTCGGCTGTGTCAGGCGCCCCTGCCTCCACCAACAACACGCTGACGTCGGCGTCCTCACTGAGACGGGCGGCGAGCACGCAGCCCGCCGAACCTGCTCCGACGATCACGTAGTCGTACAAAGCACACTCCTGTCCGGCAGCGGTGACACTGAGCCCAAGGTACTATGGGTCAGCCGCCGAACAGGGCTGGGATCTTGTGGGGCATCCTGCCAACTCACCGACGAGCCATTTCGGCAGGTCAAGGGAGGCTGGTGGCGAGTTCCTTGGCGGTGGGACGGTCCTCGGGGTGGGCCGCCAGGCACGCCATGATGGCTTCCTCGAACGCGGGGAACGGCCACGGGCGGAGCGCGGCGGGATTAGGGTAGCGGCGGATGGCGCGAATGTCGGTCAACAGCATTGTCCGTCCGGCGGTCGGGTCGGCGTAGGCGATGGGTGTCGTGCGGGTCCAAGACCACCACAGCGAAGCGCCCAGGGACCATATGTCGGCCTGGGGGGGTGGTTGTGACGTGGTGCTCGGAGCTGAGGATGCGCTCGGCGATCTCGGGCGCGGTGGTATGGGCGAGGCCGCCGCGGTGGACGTAGAACGGCACGTCGGCGGGCCCTTGCGCGCAGGCCAGGTCGATGATGTGGGTGCGGTCGCCTTCGAACAGGACGTGGTCGGGCTGCAGGTCGCCGTGAACCCAGCCCGCCGCGTGCAGGTCGGCCAGCTCACGGGCGGCGCCGGCCGTCATGACGAGCATGCGGTGTTTGGCCGTGGTGCGGTCCTCGCCTCGGTGAGCGTGTTCCAGCGCGTTCCACAGGCCGGTTCCGTGAAGTAGGTGCACTCCCAGTCCCAGAGCATTTGCTCCTCCGGACGCGAGCGCAGCCGCTCGTCGGACGTGCGCAGTGCGGCGATGCACCGCTGCGCGGTGGCCGCGTCGGGGCAGTAGTAGGTGCAGTCGCTCTTGGCGATGGGGACCTTCCCGGCCAGGCGGACCGGGTCGGCGTCCGAGCCGGTCAGGACTCGGACCCGGGTCACCATGCCCTCGGTGGACTCCAACACGTTCATGATCTTCTGTGCTCCTGTTCGCCATGGACGGCCGACTGCCAGGCCGTCCCGCTGATCGGGTCGAGGTCGGGGGTGGTGCGGTCGCGTGTCCGGGCGGCCCGTCCCGCCCGGCCGCGCTGGCCCCCGTTGGCGTCTGCGTCTTCCAGCTCATAGGGCAGGTATCCGAGCCCATGTGAGGCAGGAGCGATGTGCAGGCATCCGCTGCTCGTGGCAGCGTCGGTGATGGCCAGCCAGGCCGACACCGACCGGGCGGGGTCCAGTTCGATGCGCCGGTCGGTGCCGTCCTGGTGCCAGGGGACCTCGAACGAAGCGCCCGGCCACTTCACAACCAGGAAAGTGTTCTCGATCGCCACGTCAGGGCCAATGACCGCCTGCACGACATCGAGTAGGGAGCACGCCGCCTCCATGGCCCAAGCGGCGTTCCGGTGCGGATTCCTGACGACCTCCCGCCGATGGTCACCGTGCTCCGACACAAGCCGTCCGGCCAGAGCACGGGCCGTTTTGGCCGTCGCCCACAGCAGTGGGTAACTCGCGCCCTGAGACCGCAGATCGTTCACGACCCAGGTGATTGACTTGCTCTCCGGTGGCGGTGTTCTCGACATGCCCCTCACTGTGATCTGGGGTTCACCAAAGGTGAAGGCACGTCACGTATCGCTCCCGCAGGTCTCTCACCTGGCGGTGATACGCCGCGTATCGGTTCCTAGATCAGCGGATGGTCTGAGAGGTCTCCAGAATCGCCGCGATCTTGCGGAATCGGGACGTGCTGGCGTTGGCGTGCCCGGCCCGCCGGGCGATCACGTCGGGCAGCGCCTGGTGCCGTGCCCAGTCAGGGTGTGCTGTACACACCTCCAAGAGGGTGTCCAGGCACGCGTCCCACTGCCGGGTGTCGCACTGGGCCAGCGCCAGGTCCAGCATCAGCCGGTTTCGGGCCGACAGGGTGAGCACTGACTGGTCACCGATGGAGGCGAACATCTCTATCACCTTGCCGGGCCGGCCGGTCGAGACGTTGATGCCGACAGCTTGAGCCGCGGCGGTCGCGGGACCGAACGCGGTGCCGTTGATGGAGACGTCCCGGCCCATGCGGGCGGCCACCGCGTGCCCCTGGGACAGCAGGATCATCAGCGTGCCCGACGTTGCCCTCGCGGGCGGCGACGACGGCCGCGAAGGTGACGTGCCAGCCGTAAGTGGCCAGCAGCCTTAGATCCCGGTCCCCGTACCGTGGCTCGATCATCAGGTACGACCGTTCGGCAGTCTGCGCCGCTTGGTCCAGCCGCGCGTCTCGCAGGTAGATCCACGACCGGCCCGAGGCGACCATTGCTTCGCGCACAGGATCGGCCGCCAGATCTGCCTGCGTCTGGGCGTGCCCGATCGCGGCGTAGGCCAGGTCACGGGCCCCGAACTGGTTGGCGACGTAGGCGGCCAGCCGGTAGGCGTCGGCCATGACGCCATACGCCGCGCACTGCTCGTCGGCCGGGGTTGCCCGCATGACCGCGGCGGCCTGCCGTAAGGCGATTGCGACCAGAGCACCGGCCACAGCGAAACCCCCGGCCCGATACCGGTCCCACGCCGCCGCCAGACCCCCAACGACCTCCGGTGCAGACGGTGGAGCCTGGTCCGTCCCCACATCTACGGCGGTGTCATGGACCGCACGGGACAGCTCGCGCAGCACCGCCCGATCCTCACGGCGCATCGCCCGGCGCGGCTCCGATCACCAACAGCCTCTCGTGCGCTGACCCGTATCTGGAAAATACGCTGACAGCGACCTCTTTCGATCTCGGGGACTCATACCGATCTCGGTCGCGCTGGCTCGGCGCCCGGCTGGTTTCTGGGTTAGCTGCCGAATAGGGCTGGGATCTTGGCGAGTAGCTGGTAGAGGCCGTACAGGAAGGGCACGACCACCCAGGCCCAGGCCAGGGTGGTGAGGACCACGCGTGGGCGGGACACCGATCCGGTCGTCTGTGTGCTCATGCCGTCGTTGCCGCCTGTCCCGCCGCCCGCTCGGGCGCCGGCTCGTGGAACCTCGGATTGACCGGGTGGATGAGCTCATTGCACACGAACCCGATGACCAGTAGCCCGATCATGATTGAGAAGGACGGGGTGTAGCGGCCGGGGCCGGTGACCCCCGCCGCGATCCGGTGGTCGGCGATCGCGTTGACGATCACCGGGCCGAGTACGCCCGCAACTGACCACGCGGTGAGCAGCCGGCCGTGGATCGCGCCGACCTGGCCCGTGCCGAACAGGTCGCGCAGGTAGGCGGGCACGGTGGCGAATCCCGCGCCATAGAACGACAGGATGAGCATGCAGCACACCAGGAACACCACCTTGTTGGCGTTCGCGGTGAGCGTCAGGACGAGGTAGAGCAGGGCGCCGGTACCCAGGTACAGGCGGTAGATGTTCTTGCGACCGAGCGCGTCCGAGGTAGCCGACCAGCCGAGCCGGCCGAGCATGTTGGCCAGCGACAGGATCGCGACGAAACCCGCCGCGGCGGCGGTGAGCCCGCTGCCGCGGGGGAAGAAGTCGGTGTAAATCGGCGCCGCGCGCTCCAGGATGCCGATGCCCGCCGTCACGTTGAAGCACAACACCACCCACAGCAGCCAGAACTGGGGCGTGCGGATCGCCTTGCGCGCGGTGACGTTGCCCGCGCTGATCAGCCTACCCACCGGGTGCGCCGCAGGCTGCCAGTCCCGCGTCGGTACCCGGACGAGCAGCCATCCCAGGGACATGAACACCGCATAGCCGACGCCGAGGATCAGGAATGTCTTGGCGATGCCGCCGGGGTCAGGGTGCGCGCCGGTCGCGCCGAACGCGCTCAGCATTGAGCTCGACCACGGCGCCGCGATCAGCGCGCCGCCGCCGAAACCCATGATCGCGATACCGGTAGCCAGTCCCGGCCGGTCGGGGAACCACCTGATCAGGGTGGATACCGGCGAGATGTAGCCGATGCCCAGCCCGATCCCGCCGACGACGCCGTACCCGAGGACCACCAGCCAGTACTGCCCGATCGACACTCCCAGCGCGGAGAGGAAAAATCCGCCGCAGAAGCAGCACATCGACACGAACATGGCCCAACGCGGGCCGTTGCGGTCGACCACGGTGCCGAACAGCGCCGCGGACAGCCCCAGCATCACGATCCCCAGCGTGAACGGCAGCGCGCTGGCCACCCCGGAGATGCCCAGCGACGTTTCTAGCGGTTTCTTGAACACGCTCCAGGCGTACGCCTGGCCGATCGCCAGCTGGATCGACAAGGCGGCCGGTGGGACCAGCCACCGGCTCCAGCCGGGTCGCGCGACGATCCGGGCACGTTCGAGGTATCTGGCGGTCATCGGTGGCTCTCCTCCCCGGGGTGAACACCCCAGACGTTACGGAATAGAGAGATGGCTACACGTCGAGGTGATACTCATGTCGGTCGGCAGGTTGGGCGGGAGATCTGGGGAGACGGATGACGAGCGCGGAAGCCGACCGGCACGAGCTACAACCTCGCCAGCATCGTGGGTGGCGCGATACCGCCGCTGGCGGCGGCATTCGGCAGCGTCGCCATCAGCCTGCCGCTGTGCGCGCTGGCACTGCTCAGCCTGGTGTGCGGCTCGGCCCTCCGCGAGACGAAGGACCGCGATCCGCGGCAGGCCCGGCCGAGCGCCACGGCCATCCGGTGATCCTCACCAGGCTTACACTCCCCTGGTGAGGCGGCCAGGCGAAGGAGCTCCGCGATGACGACACCCGTGCAGGCCGAGGCCGTAGTCGCCGATCAGGCGGTCAGTGTGGCGCGGATGTTTGTCGATCGGGTCGCGCGGACGCCGGATCGGGAGGCATTTCGTTATCCAGTTGGGGACCGTTGGGTGTCCCGGACCTGGCGCGAGACCGCCCAGCGGGTCAGCCAGCTCGCCGCTGGGCTGGTCGCGCTCGGCGTCACCGGGCAACAGCGGGTCGCGATCGCGTCGCAGACGCGGTACGAGTGGATCTTGGCCGACCTCGCGATCATGTGCGCCGGGGCGGCCACCACCACCGTCTATCCCTCGGCGATCTCCGGCGATGTCGCGTTCATCCTCGCCGACTCCGACAGCGGGGTGGTCTTCGCTGAGGATGACGAGCAGCTCGCCAAGCTGCGCGAGCACCGCGGCGCGCTGGGGTCGGTCCGCGTGGTGGTCACCTTCGACGGCGCACCCGACGGCGGCGACCCCTGGGTGATCTCGCTGGAGCGGCTGGCCGAACTCGGCACGGCCCACCTGGCCGAGCACCCGAGCGCCGTCGAGGAGCGAATCGCCGCGATCCGCCCGGAGCACCTCGCCACCCTGATCTACACCTCGGGCACCACCGGCCGCCCCAAAGGCGTGCGGCTGCGCCATTCCGCCTGGACCTACGAGGGGGCCGCGGTCGCCTCGCTGGGCGTGCTGCGGGTCGAGGATCTGCAGTACCTGTGGCTGCCGATGGCGCATGCGTTCGGCAAGGTGTTGCTGAGCACCCAGCTGCAAGTGGGTTTCGCGACCGCCATTGACGGACGAATCGACCGGATCGTGCCCAACCTGGCGGTGATTCGCCCGACGTTCATGGGCGCCGCACCGCGGATCTTCGAGAAGGCGTACGGCCGTGTCCTCGCCACGGCGCATTCGGCGGGCTGGCCTAGGGCCAGGGTCTTCGACTGGGCGTGTGGGGTCGCGCTCGAGGTGTCCCGGCTGGTCAGACAGGGCGAGCCGGTGCCGCCGTGGCTGGCTC
>JBOHFJ010000289.1:0-6403 GCA_050699655.1 Pseudonocardiaceae bacterium | reverse complement strand
ATCTTGCTGGAGCAGAACTACCGGTCCACCCAGACGATCCTGTCGGCGGCGAACGCGGTGATCGCGCGCAACCCGGGCCGCCGGGACAAGCGGCTGTGGTCGGCCGCCGGGGACGGTGAGCCCATCGTCGGCTACGTCGCAGACAACGAGCACGACGAGGCCGCGTTCATCGCATCGGAGATCGACCAGCTCGTCGACAGCGGCAATGCCCGGTTCGGCGACGTGGCGGTGTTCTACCGGACCAACAACTCCTCCCGGGTGTTCGAGGAGATGTTCATCCGGCTCGGGCTGCCCTACAAGGTGGTCGGTGGGGTGCGCTTCTACGAGCGCCGCGAGGTCCGGGACGCGGTGGCCTACCTGCGAGTGCTGGACAACCCCGAGGACACCGTGTCGTTGCGCCGGATCCTCAACACGCCACGCCGGGGGATCGGGGACCGCGCGCAGGATGTGCTGGACGCGCACGCCGAGCGGGAACGGATCTCTTTCGCCGCGGCGCTGCGAGCCGCCGCCGCCGGGCGGGAGATCCCGCTGCTCAACCCGAGATCCCGCAATGCGATCACGGCGTTCGTGGTGCTGCTGGACGAGTTGCGGGACAAGGTGGCGGGCGAGTCAGTCGCGGAGATTCTTGAGACGGTGCTCGAGCGTACCGGTTACCTGGCCGAGCTGGAGGCCTCGGAGGATCCGCAGGACGGCACCCGGCTGGACAATCTCACCGAGCTGGTGACGGTGGCGCGCGAGTTTGCCACCGAAGACCTGCTTGCAGGGTCGAGCAGTGTCACCGACATCGGGCCGGTGATTCCGGTTGAAGACGGTGGCGCCGAGCCCGGGTCGCTCGCGGCGTTCTTGGAGCGGGTCTCGCTGGTCGCCGATGCTGACCAGATCCCGGATGACGATGGGTCGTCCAGCGGCGTGGTGACCTTGATGACCCTGCACACCGCCAAGGGCTTGGAGTTCCCGGTGGTGTTCCTCACCGGCTGGGAGGACGGGCTGTTCCCGCACCAGCGCGCGCTGGGCGATCCGACCGAGCTCGCTGAGGAGCGCAGATTGGCCTACGTCGGGCTGACCCGGGCCCGGCACCGGCTCTACCTGTCCCGGGCGCTCACCCGGTCCGCGTGGGGATCGCCGGTGAGCAACCCGGCGTCGCGCTTCCTGGCCGATGTGCCCGAGTCACTGGTGCGGTGGCGGCGTGAGGAAGCTGGGCGCGCCGGCCCGGTCGGGCGCACGGTCTTCGGTGGTCGCGGGTTGAGCGGCGCCGCCGCGGCGCTGTCACTGGAGGTGGGGGATCGGGTCACCCACGACAAGTACGGCCTGGGTGCGGTGGTGGCCACGGACGGCACCGGCCCGCGTGCCACCGCGACCATCGATTTCGGCTCGGCTGGGACAATCCGGCTGATGCTCATCGGCGGAGTTCCCCTGGTGAAGCTGTAGCGCCGCGGCGCGATCGCGGGCACCATGGGCCGGTGGCGGTTATCGTCCGGGCCGCGACGCACACGGATGTGGACGCGATCTGCGCCATCTACCGGCCTATCGTGAACGACACGGTGATCTCGTTCGAGGAATCGGCCCCCGATGCCGCTGAGATCGGCCGGCGGATGCTGGCGCACCCCCGGTTGCCGTGGCTCGTCGCCGATGACGCGGGCCGGGTGGTCGGCTACGCCTATGCCTCGCGGCACCAGCGGCGGGCCGCGTACCGCTGGTCAGCGGAGTCCTCGGTGTACCTCGACCCGGAGTACCGGTCACGCGGTGTCGGGCGTCTGCTGTACGAGTGTCTGATCGCCAAGGTTCGCGAGCTTGGTTACGTCTCGCTGTTCGCTGGTGTCACCCTGCCGAACAAGGCGAGCGTCGCGCTGCACGAAGCAGTCGGCTTCGAAGCTCTGGGCGTGTTCCGGTGCGCTGGCTACAAGCACGGTGCCTGGCATGACGTGGGGTGGTGGCGCAGGTCGCTACGGGATCCGCCGGTACCGCCGCCAGAGCCTCATCCGTGTCCAGAGCCTTGCCAGTGGCGCCTGCCCGAGTAGCGTCCAGGGTAGGCAACCTGCGGTTGCGCCGCCGCTGGCGAAGCGGCGAGCCAACCGGCGGCCCCGCTGCACGTGTTCGTGCACGGCGGCTACTGGCAAGAACTCAGCAAGAACGAGTCGTCGTTCGCGGCTCCCGCGTTTCTGGCGGCGGGTGCCGCGTTCGCGGCCATCGGCTATGGATTAGCACCCGCGCACCGGCTGGAGGAGATCACTGACATAGTGCGCGCCGCGCTGCGCTGGTTGGTTGCTAACGCGGCTGTGCTGGGAGTAGATCCCCAGCGGATCCACGTCAGCGGCACGTCCGCGGGAGCGCACCTGGTCGCCATGGCGCTGCTGCCCAAGGACGTCCGTGGCGCTGTGGCCGGGGTGACCCTGCTGAGCGGGGTGTACGACCTGGAACCGCTCGTGTACACCTATGTCAACGACAACCTCGGCCTGACTCGCGAGACCGCGCGCCGAAACAGCCCCCTGCGCCACCTTCCGGCGCGGCTTCCCCCGGTGGTGCTCGCGCGCGGCGGGATCGAGACCGACGGGTTCATCCGGCAGCATGAGTGGATGGCCGCGGCGCTGGCGGGCAGGACCACCCTCGTTGAGGTCGTCTCCCCGGCGCGTAACCACTTCGACCTGCCCTGCGAGCTGGCCGATCCGGGCACGACGCTCGGCCGGGCCGTGCTCACCCAGATGGGACTCGCCCGAACCGACGGGGGGATGCGGTGAGCGGCGTCATGGAGGAGCTCAGCCGGGAGGCGGCGGCGAAACGGGATGCCGGCGATGAGCTCGCGCCGTTGCGTGCTCAGTTCGTCATCGCTGACGAGACCATCTACCTCGACGGCAACTCGCTGGGCCGATTGCCCGCCAGCACACCGGAATTCCTGGCCCACGTGATCAAGGACCAATGGGGTGCTGGCCTGGCGCGTTCCTGGTCGTCATGGATCGACTGGGGCCAGCGGATCGGGGACCAGCTCGCCGCTGACGTCCTCGGCGCCGAGCCGGGCGAAGTCACGCTGTCGGACTCGACGTCGGTCAACCTGTACAAGCTCGCCACGGCGGCGGTGGACGCCACGCCCGACCGGCGCACCATTGTCTTCGACACCGATGACTTCCCCACGGACCGGTACGTGCTGCAAGGGCTGGCCGACAAACGCGGCCTGCGGCTGCGGGAAATCGGTTCGCACCCCGACTTTGGTCTGGATCTCCGTGAGCTGCGGGGCGTCTTGGACGGAGACGTCGCTCTCGTCGTGCTCTCGCTGGTGTCGTATCGCAGCGGTGCGCTGCTGGACATGGCCGCAGTGAACGCCCTCGCCCGTCGCAGCGGCGCTCTGGTGTTGTGGGACCTCAGCCACGCGGTCGGTGCGGTGCCCGTACACCTCGGCGAGGCCGGCGCGGACCTCGCGGTCGGATGCACCTACAAGTACCTCAATGGCGGCCCCGGGTCACCGGCCTTCCTGTACGTTCGCCGCGACCTACAATCCCTGCTGTGCCAACCCATCTGGGGGTGGTTCGGCCAGCGCGACCAGTTCCGGATGGGGCCGGGCTACGACCCCCTTGAACGGATTGACCGGTTCCTGGTCGGCACGCCGCCGGTGCTGTCCCTGGCCGCCGTCCAACCCGGACTGGAGCTGGTCCGCCAAGCCGGAGTGGATCAGTTGCGACGCAAGGGACTGCTGCTCGGCGAGCTGATCGTCGCACTGGCCGACCAGTGGCTGGCACCGCATGGGTTTCGCCTCGCCTCGCCGCGCGACCCGCTGCGCCGAGGCGGCCACGTGTCACTGGCGCACCCGCGGGCGTGGCCGGTATGCCAGGCACTCGCTAGTCGCGCGGGGGTCGTGTGCGACTACCGCGTACCGGACCGATTGCGCATCGCGCCGGTCCCCGCCTACACCCGTTTCGTCGACGTGTGGGACGCCATGGACCGCCTGCGTGGCATCGTCGAGCGGGGCGAGCACGAGGAGTTGCCCACCACGCTGCCCCGCGTGACCTGAGTCGAGCCCGCGACGCCGGCTGCATGCTGAGCCTGTCCCGTTGTTGTCCGACACGCCCGTGGTCCTCAGGCTGTCAGGGCAATCCACTAGTTTTCGAACTAGTGTTCGATTAGACTACTGGGGGTGCGGGATGGACGAGCGGTTGAGCCGGGTGTTGCGGGAGCGCGTGGAGGCGTACCTGCGCGAGGCCGAGCGGATGCTCCGCGCGGCGGAGCCAGGGGCGGCCTGGCCAGCTGTGCGGGCTCGGCTGCTGCCGCTCGCCACGGCCTGGCGAAGCTTGTTGACGCAGCACGGTTCTGGTCCTCGCGGACGCTGCCGACACTGCGACCGGGCGTTGCGACCGTGGCGCAGCCGACGTCCGCTGTGCTCGGTGTGGCGCACGGCCCACGCCCACTTGGTTGGCGGGTGGCCATCCGGTGGCGACCAGTGAACTGGCCAGTGAAGTGGCGAGCGGCACCG
The DNA here is from genome assembly GCA_050699655.1 of Pseudonocardiaceae bacterium. Lineage (GTDB taxonomy): Bacteria > Actinomycetota > Actinomycetes > Mycobacteriales > Pseudonocardiaceae. The sequence goes on along the minus strand of JBOHFJ010000289.1, from coordinate 1,944 downwards.
TCACAAGTCGATGCCGTGCAGGTGCAGCCAGATGAGCGGGTTGATCTTCTGGCCGGCGGCGTTCCACACTTCGAAGTGCAGGTGCGGCCCGGTCGAGTTGCCTCGGTTACCCATCTCGGCGATCTCCTGGCCCGCCCGGACCTGCTGGCCCTGCACCACGAGCGAGCGGTTGATGTGCCCGTAGACGGTGATCACGCCGTCAGTGTGCCGGATGCGCACCCAGAGGCCGAAACCGCTGGCCGGTCCGGACTCCACAACCACGCCGTCAGCGGCGGCGACGATCGGCGTCCCGATGGCATTGGCGAGGTCGATGCCGTAGTGGAACACTCCCCACCGGGCGCCGTATCCCGAGGTGAAGACACCCTTGGTGGGCAGGACGAAATGAACCACTTCCTGAGCGGTTCGCTCCTCGTTCAGGCGCTGGCCCTTTGCCATCGCCTGAACGGCGTCGACGGCCGCGGCGTCCGTGGGTCGAGTCACTGGGAGGTACTCCGGCGCGGTGGCGGGGCCGCCGAGGCCTGTCGCCGTGGACGCGTCCTGGGCGGATGCCAGCAGCGTGGCATCGCCGGAGATCGCGACGGGAGGGTGGCCGATCGTCTGACCCGCAGCCACGAAGGCGCCAGCGGCGACAGCCGCCACCACCACCCGACCGCGCGCGGTGGGCGAAGGGGCCGTCATGCGGCCGCCTGGGGAGCGGTGTCGAGCCAAGACCTGCCTTTTCCTTCTCAAACCGTGATGGACTGCGGGACCGTAGCCATGGGCGACGCCTGGGTGCAAGTCGCCGTTCCGCGATACGTCGAGTTTTATCGGCCAGCGTCCGTTCTTCCGCGCTGGGCGGTCGCCTCGTGCCTTTTTATGCGGCGGATGTGGGGGGCGCCAGCGCGCTCACCACCGTATGCACAGCGCGTGGGTCGACCGGCAGCGACAGATGTCCCACGTCGCCGAGCCGGTGGTGAGTCACGAGGAGGTCCGGATGATCCAGCCTGGCGTTGCGCTGGGGCACGATCCACTCGTCGAGCTCGCTCCACACCGCGACGAAGCGAGTGCGACACCCCGGCGACGGTGCCGCGAGCTCGGCCATCAGCTCGGAGTGCGGCCGCAGCTGGTGGAGCACTGGCCCGGGCAGCAGGTAGGCGGCCATCGTCCCGTGGTGGGGAGCGCCCAGCGTGACCAGGGTGTGCACCCGGGCATCCCCGCCCAGCCGCTGGACGTAGTACCGGGCCACCAGCCCGCCCAATGAGTGTCCCACCACGTGCACCCGCTCGGCGCCGGTCGTCTCGCAGATCCGCTCCACCTCGCGGTCCAGCTCGCGGGCCACGCTGGGCACGTCACCGGTCAGCGCGGTGCGCATGCCGTAGTTGAGGCTGTAGACAACGCCGAATCCGTGCCTGCGCAAGGCCCGGTTCAGTACCGCGAAGACCGATCGGTTGTCGGCAAAACCGTGTACCAGCAGGACCGGTGTCCCTGTGGTGCGCACGTCGACGATCACGAGGCCGCGCTCGGTGGGAGGGAGGTCGTCAGTGCGGTAGCAGTCGTAGGGGCCGCCTGGACGCACCTGCTCGGTGAGTGCGCCCCACGGGTACATCGCGAGGCGCGCGAGGAACACCCCAGCCTCCACAGCGACCCCCCGCGCACCGGCGGGTCGAGCGACCGTCGCGACGGTGCGGCGCGCCGCGAGCCATAGCTGGCCAGCGGGGTTCATGCGGTCACCATACGAGCTACCCTGGGTTCAATGAGTGTGGGCTCAATGAGCGGACGTATCCGGGTGGTCGTCGCGAAACCGGGGCTCGACGGGCACGACCGCGGCGCCAAGGTTGTCGCTCGGGCACTGCGCGACGCCGGCATGGAGGTCGTCTACACCGGGCTGCACCAGACACCGGAGCAGATCGTGGCGACCGTGCTGCAGGAGGACGCCGACGCGGTGGGACTCTCGGTGCTCTCCGG
>JBOHFJ010000288.1:0-6453 GCA_050699655.1 Pseudonocardiaceae bacterium | reverse complement strand
GGTGGGATCCTCCTCGGCCAACTTCTGGATGGCGATGCCCAGCTTCTCCTGGTCACTCTTGGTCTTGGGCTCGATGGCGACCTGAATGACCGGTTCTGGGAAGGTCATCGACTCCAGGATGATCGGCGCCTGCGGGTCACACAATGTGTCACCCGTGGTGGTCTCCTTCAGCCCGATCACCGCGTAGATGTGCCCGGCTCGGGCGTCATCAACCGGGTTCTCCTTGTTGGAGTGCATCTGGAACATCTTGCCGATGCGCTCCTTGCGCTCCTTGGTCGAGTTGATCACCTGCGAGCCCGCGGCGATCCGGCCGGAGTAGACCCGGATGTAGGTCAGCTTTCCGAAGAACGGGTGCGCGGCGATCTTGAAGGCCAACGCGGAGAACGGATCGTCGGTCGACGGTCTCCGGGTGGCCGACGCGCCGTCGGGCAGCAGACCCACCACCGGCGGCACATCCAGCGGCGAAGGCAGATAATCGATCACCGCGTCCAGCATCGGCTGTACGCCTTTGTTCTTGAACGCCGAACCGCACAGCACCGGGTAAGCCTGGCTGTCCACGGTGAGCTTCCGGATGCCTGCCTTGATCTGCTCAGTGCTGAGTTCCCGGCCGGCGAGGTAGAGTTCCATGAGCTCGTCGTCAGCCTCGGCGACGGCCTCGACCAGTTTCTCCCGGTACTCAGTCGCCGCTTCGACCAGGTTCGCCGGGATCGCCTCGATGGTGTAGTCCTCGCCCTTCTGCACCTCGCCGCGCCAGGTCAACGCTCGCATTCCGACCAGATCGACGACACCTTCGAAGTCGGACTCCGAACCGATCGGCAGCTGGATGACCAGTGGGGTGGCGCCGAGCCGCTCCCGGATCGTCCGCACGGTGAAGTAGAAGTCCGCACCCAGCTTGTCCATCTTGTTGACGAAGCAGATGCGCGGGACGTCGTACTTGTCGGCTTGCCGCCACACCGTCTCGGACTGAGGCTCGACGCCCTCTTTGCCGTCAAAGACCGCAACAGCACCGTCGAGTACCCGTAGGTTCCGTTCCACTTCGACGGTGAAGTCGACGTGACCCGGGGTATCGATGATGTTGAGCTGATAGTCCTTCCAGAAGACGGTCGTCGCGGCGGAGGTGATGGTGATGCCGCGCTTCTGCTCCTCTTCCATCCAGTCCATCGTGGCGGCGCCGTCGTGCACCTCGCCGATCTTGTAGTTGATCCCGGTGTAGAACAGGACCCGCTCGGTCGTGGTGGTTTTGCCAGCGTCGATATGCGCCATGATCCCGATGTTGCGGACCCTGGCGAGGTCGGTCAGCACTTCACGTGCCACGAGAATTCATCCCTAGCTGTCTTGAGAGTCGTCCGTCACCAGCGATAGTGCGCGAATGCCTTGTTCGACTCGGCCATCTTGTGGGTGTCCTCGCGGCGCTTCACGCTCGCCCCGAGGCCGTTGCTCGCGTCGAGCAGTTCATTCATCAGACGATCGATCATGGTCTTCTCCCGACGCTGCCGGGAAAAAGTGATCAGCCAGCGGAGCGCCAGCGTGGTGGAGCGCACCGGACGCACCTCGACCGGGACCTGGTAAGTGGCGCCGCCGACGCGACGGCTCTTCACCTCAATGGCGGGCTTGACGTTGTCCAGCGCGCGCTTGAGCGTCACCACCGGGTCGGTGCCAGTCTTGTCCCGGCAACCCTCCAAGGCTTGATACACGATCTTCTCAGCCACCGAGCGCTTGCCCCGAACAAGAACCTTGTTGACAAGCTGAGTAACCACCGGGGACCCATAGACCGGGTCGGAATGCAGCGGTCGCTTCGGGGCGGGACCCTTGCGAGGCATCAGCCTTTCTCCTTCTTCGCGCCGTAGCGACTGCGGGCCTGCTTGCGGCCCTTCACGCCCTGGGTGTCCAGCGACCCACGAATAATCTTGTAGCGCACACCGGGAAGATCCTTTACCCGACCACCACGCACCAGGACGATGGAGTGCTCCTGAAGGTTGTGACCCTCACCCGGGATGTACGCCGTCACTTCGACCTGGCTGGTCAGGCGCACCCGAGCGACCTTGCGCAACGCCGAGTTCGGCTTCTTCGGGGTCGTCGTATAGACGCGGGTGCAGACTCCGCGCCGCTGCGGGCTCCCCTTGAGCGCTGCGGTCTTGGTCTTCGTGAGCTTGTCCTCACGGCCCTTGCGGACCAGCTGCTGGATGGTAGGCATGGACCAGCTTTCGTCGTCTTGAAGCGCTTGCTGTCGTGGTCGGGTGGTGCTGAGTACCTCAATAAAGTCCGGCCACCGGTGTGCTGCGCGGCCGGTCACTCCGTATCCCGCAGTCGGGCGTGTCGCCGTGAGCCCAGGCTCTCTGTCGGGTAAAACCCGATGGGAGCTGGGCGGCACGGGCGCCAAGTCCGGAGATGCGAGTTCTGCAGAACCCACACCACCCGTGGTGCGCCGCCAACAGGCATACGGAGCGGCCCGACCAGAGTCGGGACCGGAGACCAGGATACCTGGGACATTCACCGGGGGTCAAAACGGGGTCAGACTGAGCAGCAGGGAGGAGCGGCCGATGCCAGGTCCACTGGTCGGGCTGCGAGTGATCGAGCTGGCCTCGATTGGCCCTGGACCCCATGCGGCGATGCTGCTGGCGGATCTGGGAGCCGACGTGGTGCGAGTCGATCGCCCCGCGGGGGGCCTGCGCCTCACCGCGGCCGTCGATGACCAGATGCTTCGCGGCCGGCGCTCAGTGACATGTGACCTGAAGAACCCCTCCGGCCGGGAAACCATGCTGCGGCTGGTGGAACGGGCCGACGTGCTGATCGAGGGCATGCGTCCCGGTTTCACTGAGCGATTGGGTATCGGCCCGGCCGACTGTCACGCGCGCAACCCGCGGTTGGTGTACGCGCGGATGACGGGATGGGGACAGGACGGCCCACTGGCCGAGCGCGCCGGGCACGACATCAACTACATTGCGCTGTCCGGCGTGCTGCACGCGGTCGGGAATGCGGGGGGCAAGCCGGTGCCGCCACTGAACCTGGTCGGCGACTTCGGCGGTGGCTCGATGTTTCTGGTGGCCGGAGTACTGGCGGCGCTGTGGGAACGGGAGCGCTCGGGTGCCGGTCAGGTCGTCGACGCCGCCATGGTGGACGGGGTCAGCGTGCTGGCTCAGATGTTCTGGTCGTGGCACGGCTACGGGTTGTGGAACGAAAATCGGGGCGGCAACCTGCTCGATTCGGGGGCTCCGTTCTACGACACTTACGCCTGCTCGGATGGTCGCTACGTCGCTGTCGGAGCGCTGGAACCGCAGTTCTACGCGGCACTACTGGAAGGCCTCGGGCTCACCGACGCGAACCTGCCCGGGCAGCTGGACCAGGCGGGGTGGCCGGTGTTGCGCCAGCGCTTCACGGCGGTATTCGCCAGCCGCACTCGCGACGAATGGGCGGCGCTGTTCGAGGGCACCGACGCCTGCGTGACCCCGGTGCTCGCGTTCGGCGAGGTACCCGCGCACCCGCACATCGCGGCTCGCGGCACTTTGATCAACTTAGGCGGGCAGCTCCAGGCGGCTCCCGCCCCGCGTTTCTCGCGTAGCTGCCCCGACCGGCCGACGCCACCGAGGGAACCGGGGTCCGACACCGCGGAAGTGCTCGCCGACTGGGGCGTCACGCCACCTGCCGATGGTGGCTCGTGACGAACTCCCTACCGCGGCTACCGGGTGAGACTCACCCGGCTAGCGCGGTGAGGAAAGCGCGCGCGACGGGGTTGGCGGGCACGCCGCTGGTCTGCCCATTCACGATCAGCACGGCGAAAGCCAGGTCACCCTGATAGCCGGTGAACCAGGAGTCGGCCCGCAGTGGTTGCGTGGTGCCGTGCTCGGCGGTGCCGGTCTTGCCATACACCGCCCCTCCGGGTACGCCCGCGAGTTCCGTCGCGGTCCCGCGGGTGACCACGGCGCGCATGAAATCGGGCAGGGCCGCCAAGGCCACCGCGGGTGGGCTCGCCGGCACATTCCTCGCCGTCGCGGGTTGCCCCTCGATGAGTACGGGGGCCGGGGTGGACCCATTCGCCACCGTGGCCGCCATCAGGGCATCGGAGAGCGGGCTGACCAGGTCGGTACCCTGTCCGAAGGCGTTCGCGGCCTGTCCCACCGGATCCTTAGCTGTGGTGAAGGAACCGCTGAAGGAGTCGACAGGCAGTTGCCAGCCCGCTCCGAAGCCGTATTCGGCGGCGGCTGTGCCGAGCGCACCGGCGGGGAGCTTCTCCGAGAGCAGCGAGAAACTGGTGTTGCAGGAGTGCGCGAAGGCGTCGGTCAAGCTGACCGTGCCGAGGTTGAAGGCATTCTCGTTGGGAATGGTGCGGCCATCAATGGTGACTGTTCCCGGGCAGGGCACTCGGGTGTCCGGTTGCGCCAGTCCGCTGGCCAGCACCGCGGTAGCGGTGACGATCTTAAAAGTCGAACCCGGTGGGTAGCGGCCAGCCAGCGCGATGTCGAATGGGGCGCTGGCGCTGTTGGCGACGGCGAGGATCGCTCCGGTCGAAGGGCTGATGGCCACGATCGCGGCCATCAGCCCAACCTTGGACAGCGCCGAGTCGGCCGCCCGCTGGACCCGGGTGTCGAGGGTCGTCCGCAGCGGGGAACCGGGATGCCCGGCGAACCGCATGAGTTGGGTGACGGTGTGCCCCTGCTGGTCCCGCACCTCAATGGTGGCGCTGGCCGTCCCGGCAAGCTGGCGGTTGTACACCTGCTGCAGCCCGGACAGGCCGACCTGGTCGGTGGCCAGGTAACCGGGACCGGCATGGCGCAAGGCTTCGGCGGTAGGGTTACCGACTTGGCCGAGCAGCGGTTGCGCGAAGTGCGGGCTCGGGCCGACCAGCTGGGTTCCGGTCCGGAAGACGGTACCGGGCAGGTCGTGGATCCGCGCCGCCACCGCGAGGTAAGCGGGCTGCCGCAACGTGATCACCGGCACGAAGTCGGTCGGTTTCGCCTGCTCAACGGCCGTGATGACATCGCTCGCGGTGACGTGCAGTGTCGAGGCGAGCCTCCCGGCCAAGTCGGTCAGATTGGTCACCAGCTTCGGCTCGACCCCGACGGTGACGGTGGTGACCTCGTTGACCAGTGACCGCCCATTGTCGTCGAGGATCGGTGCGCGCTGGGGCAGCGCCCGGCTCATCACGAGCGTATCGGCGTCGCCAAGTTGAGGGTGCACATCCCGGGGCTGCCAATGCACGCGCCATTGGCCGTCGCTGCTCTTGGCGAGGGCGAGCTGCCCGGAATAGCGCCACGGCGGCGCCAGTCCCGGTAGCGTCCAGGACGCCTCGAACTCCATCGTGGTCCGGCCACCGGTGGTGCTGATCGCGCCGGGGGTGAGCTCGGCGACGGTGGGATCCAGCGCCCGTTGGGTGGCCCGCAATACCGGCGCTGCCGCAGCCGGGTTGTCCGTGGCCTTAGCCGCGGCAGCGATGTCGCCCTTCGCCCATGCGGTCAGAAACTCTTGGCCACCCTGCTCCTGAGCACTCTCCGTGCTCGAACAAGCACCCGCAGCCAGCATCACCACGATGAGCGCGGCCGCCACCCCGCGCGGGACCGCCGTGAACCAGGATCCGGCGGGCTGAGGCATCGCTCTCCTTTACGGTGAAGGGGTGCACCGGGTTGGGTACGCTACTCGGGCGTTAGGTTGTTGGGGGTCCAGTGTGGTGTCGCTGGATGGGCTAGGTCGCGGACTGTGGGTGAGACAAGTGCCGCGAGGGTCAGCGTGGCGCAGAGAAGCCCGCCGATGACGGCGGCCGCAGCGTGCGGGGTGACGTTCAGGCCGCGACCTTGGTCACAGAACTCCACGAACCACCTGGGCACCTGGCCGTTCGGGTCCAACACTCAGATGTTCGTGGACTGCGCGTGGTGACGTGCCGCGTGTCCCCCAAGGGGCGGCAGCAGTCGACCCACGTCAGCGATTACGTCGATGACAGGTCCGGCCGTGATGACCACGGCGGGGTTGGCGAGGATGAAGGCGCCTACGCCAAGAATGAGGTAGCTGAAACCAACACCGCCACCAATGTTAGCAGCGACAAAAATCAATAAGGCGGTCGTTCATGTCGTGCGCCCACAGATCGCTCGGCGAATAGGCGTGTAGGACGGGGGGCATCCGGCTCACGCTCCGATTCGCCTCGCCAGTTGAGCTGCTCGGCGCGCGGTCGGTGCACAGCCGTTTCAAGATCATTAATTGAAGGGTTTGCCCAGGGATGGGCCATTGTCACCGGTTGCGGGCAGGCGGGGTCGGGGTTTCTTGGTGAATCGCGCCTGCCGTGGGCGGTGTCGGGGTTTGCCGAGCAGTTGGACACGCTCCCTGCGCAGGCAGCTGGACCAAGCGGGGTGGCCAGTGTGCGCTAGCACTTCACCGACGTTCGCCAGTCGGAACCGTGGAGAGCTAGTTGTGATCAACTCTGCTGTTGCCGAGTTCGACAGCAGGGGCGTCGGGGTCAACCCGAAC
>JBOHFJ010000287.1:0-6466 GCA_050699655.1 Pseudonocardiaceae bacterium | reverse complement strand
GTTCAGAACAGCTCTGCTGTTGAGTTCGGGAACCCCAGCGCAGGCGATCTTGAAACGACCGTGCATGCGCCCCTCAGGATTGCCGGTCGCGCCGACGGCGCTAGCGACAATGCGAAATCCTCCTGCGGCATCAACCCAAGAGGTGAATTCAGATCTCTTTGAGCGTGCTGCTCAGGAACCTGGTCGTCTCGGCGGGGGATTTGGCCTGGACGCACAAGCGATCCATGACCACCAGGTAGTGCTGGACATCCTGAATTTTGTCCAAATAGAGGGCGCTGGTCAATTGTTCAAGATAGACGATGTCTGGCAGGTCAGGTTCGGAGAAGCGCAGGATCGAGAACGGACCACCCACCGCCACGTGCGCACCGGAATAGAACGGAATCACCTGGAGTGTAATATTGGAGAGGTCGGCTATCTCAATCAGATGCCGGATCTGCTCTTGCATCGCCGAACGTCCGTCGAGTCGCCACAACGCCGCCTCGTCGACCACCGCCCACAGGTTGGGCGCCCCAGGTTGAGTGAGAATTTTCTGACGTTTCATCCGCAATGCGACACGACGCTCGATCTCATCAGCGGGCGCACTGGAGTTGCCGAGCAGAATAACAGCGCGAGCGCTTTCCTCAGTCTGCAGCAGGCCGGGTATGAGCTGGGGTTGATAGGTACGGATGACGGCGCTGGCCTGCTCCAAGCCCAGATACATCTCGAACCAGTTGGGCAGGAGGTCGCTGTAGTGGTGCCACCAACCAGGCACGTTGGACTTCCGGGCCAGGGCCAGGAACGATCCTCGCTCCTGTTCGTTGACAATGCCGTAGAGGGTGAGCAGATCCGCCACGTCGCGCTCCTTGAAGCCGACCCGCCCGAGCTCCATGCGGCTGATCTTGGCATGGGAAGCCCGGATCGTGTGGCCAGCCGCTCCGGTGGTGATTCCGCTCGCTTCACGGAGCTGACGAAGCTGATTGCCCAACACGATGCGCAGCGCGGTCGGCCCCAGCGGTCCCACCTGAGCATGACCGCTGGCCGAATCTTGACCGGACCAAGCCGCTCGCACCATTCCTCCTGTCAGTGAAGCATCACAGATAGACCTACCCTAGACGGCAACCGGGCCGCCGGAAAGCCCGGCGAGGGCGCTGCGCAGCCCGGGTCGGGGGATCGCCGGCCATCTCGACGAACTCGTTCTCCTTCAGGGCCTGAACGAACGCGGCCAGCTCGGCGCGGGCGTAGACCAGAGCGGGGCCACCCGGGCGCTGGGAGTCACGCAGGGCGATCTTTCCCCCAGGCAGTTCCGCGACCTCGACACAGTCCCCGTGAGGGTTGCTGTGACTACTCTTTGTCCACCGAATCCCCCGCGGCGGGGTGGCCTGCATACCGTCCGCAACTTGCGGCATCTCCCACCTCTCCAGGGACTCTGGCCACCAACTGTCCACCGGAGCGGCCACCACACCCCGCCACGATGTGGTGTGAGCGTATTGGAGCGCGTCTGCTCTTGCATCGGTACACGACATCCGAAATCACGCACCCGATGCGGCATTCCGGTGAATCACTCCCAGTGCTCATTCGCACACCGGACTCATCCAGGGAAAATCACAGGAAGTGCCCGGAGAGCCACGCAACGCGTCAGCGTCGGTTGTCGTCGAGCGCCATGGCGCTCAAGAAGCTGGACCGCTGCGTCGTCTCCCCGTCCTCGGGCTCGGATGTCCGCCCGGTGGCCATGTAACAGACCTGCTGCGCGATGGCCACCGCGTGGTCACCGAAGCGCTCGTAATAGCGGCCGATCAAGGCGGCGTCCACGGCCTGTTCCACGCTGTGTGGCCAGTCCGCGGCGAACAGGATGCTGAACAAGTGGCGCAGCAGCGCGTCCACCTCGTCATCCGCAGCGGCCAGCCGGCAGCCCGAGCTCGGATCCTGGTGCTCGATCGCGGTCGCGGCGTCCTCGGCGAGCTGACTGGCGAGCAGGCCCATCCGGGCCAGCACCGGTCGGACCGTGCTTGAGACCATTGGGTTCGGGTGCTTGAGCTGGGCGACCAGCGCGATGTGTCGCGCAAGATGGCCCATTCGCTGCACGTGACCCAGTGCGTGCAAGGCCGCGACCAGCACCCGCAGATCCCCCGCCACCGGGGCCTGCAACGCGAGCAGGGTGACGCAACGCCGCTCCGTATCAGCGTGCATCGCGTTCAGCTGTTCACGATCAGTGATAACCAGGCCAGCGCGCGCGAGATCAATCTGATGCAGCGCGATCGACGCATTGATCACCATCTGGCCGGCCAGCCGGGCCATCCTCGCGAGATCGGTCATCAGCTCATCGAGCTCGGCGCGAAACGTAGCCCGCATGACACCCGCCTTCTCCGCCCATCTGCCCCATATCAGTACACCCGTCGTTCAAGTGCCGCAAACGGCCGTTTTCTTAGCACCCCTGGCCACCACGCGCACCCCGACGCGGGGGATCAATCCGGGCCAGCCATCCGCGCGTGCAAGAATTCCAGCGTCTGGCGGAGCACGCGCGAGACGTGCATCTGAGAGATGCCGACCTGCTCGGCGATCTGGGTCTGAGTCTGGTGGCGGAAGAACCGCAGCACAAGGATCGTCCTTTCCCGGGGGGCGAGCTCGGCCAGCAGCGGGCGCAGCGCCTCGCGGTCGTCGATCAGAGCCAGCTCGGCGTCCAAGCCGCCGATGAGATCGCCCAGGGTGGCCTTGCCCTCCCCAGAGCCGAGCATCTCATCCAGCGACGAGCTTCGGTACGCTTCACCGGCCTGAAGCCCTTCGATCACCTCGGAGAGCGGCAAGCCTAACCGGTCAGCGATCTCACTGGGGCGGGGAGCGTGACCGAGCTGCTGGGACAACTCTGTCTGGACATTCCTGATGGCGATGTGCAGATCCTTCAGTCGCCGCGGCACCCGGGTGGACCAGCCGTGGTCCCGGAAATACCGGCGCACCTCGCCCGTGATCGTGGGTACCGCAAAGGAGAAGAAGTCGTAGCCGCGGGCCGGCTCGAACCGGTCCACCGCGTTGATCAGGCCCACGGTGGCGATCTGGACCAGATCCTCGAGCGGCTCGCCGCGACCAGCGAACCGGCGCGCGATGTGTTCAGCCACCGGCAGATAGCCACTGATCAGCTGCTCGCGCAACCGCCGCCGCCGCAGATCCTCGGGAGCAAGCTCGCTGAAGCGGCGATGCAACGGAGCCAGATGCGCGTATTCACCGTGTTCGGTGCCGACCGGGGACACGGACGGAGTCACGGCTGTTCTCGCACAGCGTCTTTCATCGAACAGCGTCTTTCACCATGGTGACGCGCACCCGGCCAGCCCGGCCCGGCGCCGCGGGCAGCGCCACCGCGCTGACCTCGTTCGCGAGACACTCCAGCACTCGCCAGCCGAACGACCCGGTGGGCAACCGATCCTGCACATCGTCGACCTCAACTTCGGCGGCGACCTCGATTCGCTCGGGCCCTACGGTGAACGCACAGCTCAGCATCGCGTTGTTGGCCGCGATCCGGGTCAGCATGGCGCAGAGGTCATCAACCGCCATCCGCAGGTCGTCAATCGAGTCGAGGTCGAAGTCCGCGCGGGCGGCCAGGTCGGCGGCCACCGTGCGGATCGTGGGAATCGCGCTGGTGCTGGCCGCGGTGCGCAGCTCAAGAAACAACCTGGTCCCCTCGCGGCCGGGATCGACCGTCCCGGCGCCGCCCGGGGGCGCGCAGTCAGTGTCCACGTAACGCACCGCACATCACCCTTGGCACGAGTTCTCCAGAGCATCGGGCACGGTGTCGGCGAAGGTGAACTGGTCCCGCAGCTCGGTTGCCTCCATAGCCCGGTTGGCGATTCGGGAGTGGCACACCAGCCGCAGGACGCGGCACTCGCGAGTGGCGAGCTCGTTGCACTCGAACAGTGCGGACAACCCGGCGGACCCCAAGAAGTCCACACCGTCCAGATCCACCACCACGACGCGGGCGGCCGACAGCTGCTCCTGCAGGACGCTGGCCAACGCCGGCGCGGTGAGCGAATCGACCTCGCCGGTCACCGTGACCACGCGTGCATCGGGGCCATGCTCGGCAACCCGCAGGCCGATGATGTCGCTGGGGAGCTCGCTGTCCACCCCGTCACGATAGATGTCGAGCCCGCCCAGGCCTAATACGGGTTGGGTGAACACCTGACCCGTGAGCGCGCGGCCCGCACCGGTAGTGGTCGGCTGGCGCCGGCTGGGTCCGCCCGCTGGGCCCGTTGGCATGGCACGTCTGGGGGATGTACTCCGTCGCGGTGTGTGGAGGTCTGGACACAGGCCGTATCCTGGTGCCTGTGATCACGCATGCCAGACCCCGGCGAGTGCACCCGCACGGCACTCGCCCAGGTCTCGACCGCACACCGCGCTTGTGAGATGGTTCCTGTCGAGCTCGCCATACAATCGCCCTACCCGCGCAGGAAGGACATTTCGATGGTTAAAGCAATAGAGAAGGTGTTCACTTTCTTCGTCGTTCTCATTTTGATCCTCCTTCTCTTAGATTTGCTCGGGCCCTTCATCGCGAACTCGGTTCCGGGGGCCAGCGACCGACTGCACGACATCATGTACAACATCTGGTGCGGATTCCAGAATCTCGTCCACTACGGCCCTGGAAGGCATTGATGCCACCAGCGATTCCCACAACCGCACTCAGGCCTTCCGGCGCATGGGGACGCAGGCCAGCTTGGTCAACGAGGCGGTCAGCCGCTGGCGTAGGAACCCGAACAGGTTCCTCGCCATTGCCGGATCCGGGGATTGCGCCACGATGGTGAACGGCCGGTCAAGGAGCAGCCGTGCTGGGCCGATGCTTGCCAAGTCGCGACAGTAGCCCTGGGGGGACTCACGCGCGGGGTCCAGGGGCGGCTGATCCACACCGATCCGGTACAGATTGACCTTGGCCACACTCCGCTTGCCGTTGACCTGCACCATCGGATCATTGAGCGGGACGAGCGCGGTGGGCGCGGTGTGTGTGGCTGCCGCCTGGAGTTCGTTGAGCGCCAACGACGGTGCGGGGGTCCCGCCTGCGGTGAGGTCTGGTGCGGTGAAAGGTCTACAGCCCAACGCCGGGTCGATGAACTTGGTCAACAGCCCGTTGTCACTAGCGTTGGTCAGGACGGTGCGCACCGGCAGCGCGGCGATGTTCACCGCGTTGTTCTGCGCCGTGCGCCCGCCGGCCAGCGCCAGGTAGCTGGTGTTGAGGTTGTCGCTCTGGTCCTGGTCGACGACTGAGAAATCACGGGTGGTCGGGCAGAGTCGGCCATCGCGAGCCATTCCGACGGGTGGCACCTTCAGTTTGTCGGCGCGGATAGCGGCGTTGGCCGCCCGAAAGAACTCCGGTGCGCCGCAGTAGGCGAACTGCCCGAACGCCGAGCCGGGCAACCCGTTGACGCAGCCGTCGGTGGCGCCACGCAGGGTCAAGGTGTTGCCTTGGAAGCCGAACCACAACCCAACCACGGAACCCGCAGGTAGCCTCGGCACCACTGGCGGGGCAGCCGGCTGGGTCCCCCGATCGACGACCAGCGGCCGGTAGATCGCCAATGCGCCCGTTGCCGGATTGATGATCGTGGCCTCAACGAAGGCCGATTGGTTGGCGTTCACCTCATGACAAGCCCCGTTGCGGCGATTGGTCGCCACCAATTGGTAGGGCGTGGCCAGGCCCTGCGGGGTGAGCGGCGCAGCCGGGACGATCAACGTGCAGCCCGGGTTGGGCGCTTTGCCTCCGCCACCATTCGGCGCGGCCTGCAGGGTGCGGTGCCGCTCGTTGTTCCGCCCCTTGCGGGCCGGGTCTGGGTCCGGCTTGGGGTCCTCTGAGGTCGGGGCCTCGGCGGACGGGGCCGGGGCTACGCCAGGAGCCGCAGCGTCATCAGGAGCCTCGCCTGTCGGCGCAACCGAATCGGGACCGGCCTGCGCCGGCAAGGGCGCAAGCAGCACGATCGGCAGCGCGACCGCGACGGCAGACAAGCTCCAGCGGACGAAGCGTGGTGTACGGGGAGTCACCAGCGCCACCTCTCTCACTTATGTGCATAGGTGCGGCGGCCGCTACTGGCCACCAACTTCCGATAGTTGGCACCCGCCCAGCCCGCAGCGGCGCGAGCACACCGAACCGGGGGTGCACTGTCGAGGCGTGCCTGATAGGGACCGTCTGCGCCGCGACTTGAGTCACTTGCATCCTGGTGACCAACCGTCGCCTCGGCGGACATTACGACGCGCGGTCGCCAGCTGGTCCGGAACTGAGAGCCCCCAGCCCACGAGGGCGCCCACAGGTGCCTTCCCGGCGACGAAAAGTCGCCCTTTACTCCGAACAGCCGCAGCCGTACGGCCATTTGCCGGGCACCGTTCTCAGCCGAACTGTTCAGCCACACCGCCTCGCCGTGCCAGCCGACCGCCGACCGTCCGAGCACCTAGCCGCCTTATGAGACGCCGCCCTGATTGAGATCCCTGGCGACATGGTCCGAACATGCCAGTGGGCGGCGAC
>JBOHFJ010000286.1:0-6475 GCA_050699655.1 Pseudonocardiaceae bacterium | reverse complement strand
CGTCGCCAGCTCGATGGGCACGGTGATCACGTCTACCATCGCGCCGTTGCGCAGCACGGTGATCGGCAGCCTGGTGCCGATGGACTCGGAGAACAACTGGCGCTGGATGCCCTGGGCATCGGTGACAGGCTTGCGCCCCGCGCTGAGCACGAGATCCGCGGCCCGCAGCCCGGCCCGGTCGGCCGGGCTGCCCGGGATGACCTCCACCAAGCGCAGCCCCGAGCGCTGTCCGATCCGGTGCGCGACTGGCGCGGGCAGCGGGGTGGGCACCCCGACCAGCCCGAGGTAGCCCCGGCGCACCCGGCCGTCGGCGAGCAGCGTGCCGATGATCCGGCGGGTCGTCGCGTTGATCGGCACGGCCATCCCGAGCCCGACCCCAGCGACGGCGGTGTTGATCCCGACCACCGTGGCGCTGGCGTCGGCCAGCGCGCCACCGGAGTTGCCGGGGTTGAGCGCGGCGTCGGTCTGGATCACATCCTCGATCATCCGCACCCCTCGGCCCGCGCGCACCGGCAGTGAGCGGCCCAGCGCGCTGACCACTCCGGCGGTCACCGACCCGGCGAGCCCGAGAGGGTTGCCGACGGCGACCACCAACTGCCCGACAACCAGCGTGTCGGCATCACCCAGGACGACCGCGGCCGGCGTGGCGCCCCGGGCGCGGAGCACCGCGAGGTCGGACAGCGGGTCCACACCCACCACGTCGAAGCGGCTCTCGGTGCCGTCGGTGAACGCCGCGACGCCGCCGTGGGCGCTGCCGACGACGTGCGCGTTGGTCAGCAGCAGTCCATCATCGGCGAAGACGACGGCCGACCCGGAGCCCGGCCCGATCCGCAGGCTGGCGACGTGCGGGGTGACCGCCGCGGCGACCGAGCTGACCGTCCGCGAGTAGGAGTCCATGGGGTCCACCGCGCCCACCGCCTCAGCGTCGACACCGTTGCTCCGAAACCAACGCTCCCGCACCAACTCCTGTTCCGGTACCCCTCGTGTAGCACCTGTGTACTACTTTGAGTGGCATGGAGTCGGTGGGGATACGGGAGCTTCGTCAGCACGCCTCCCGGTATGTGGCCATGGCCAAGGCGGGCCAGCGCATTCCGGTGACTGACCGAGGGAAGCTGGTCGCCTATCTGGTGCCCGCCGAGGACGCCGTAACACTGCTGGATCGCCTCGCCGCCTCCGGGGATTACCTGCCGCCGGCGGGTGCCATTGATGATCTCCTTCCGCCACCGGCGATCCCGCGGGGTCGGCGACCGCTCAGCGAGGTCGTGGCCGAGCTGCGGGATGCGGAGCGCTGGTGATCTACCTCGACACCTCCGCGTTCGTCAAGCTGGTCTGGGCTGAGCCCGAGAGCGACGCGCTCAGCCTGTTCCTGATGGGGCGGCCCGCGACGCCGCTGGTGTCCAGCAACCTGCTCACCGTGGAGACGCGTCGCGCCGTGCAGCGTGAGAACCCTTCCGCGCTGGCCCGGGCCGATCTCCTGTTGACCCGGATCGGCCGCATCGGCATGACACCGAGCCTCATCGAGTCGGCAAGCCGACTTCCCGACCGTTCACTGCGCTCGTTGGACGCGATCCACCTGGCCACCGCGCTGCTGTTGCGCAAGAACCTCGACGTGCTCCTCACCTACAACAAACGCCTAGCAGCCCTCGCCGAGGCACACCATCTGCCGGTCGACTCGCCCGGCGTCACGGCCAACTCCCGACATGGAGACATATCGGGGTAAAAGCGGGCCCGATAACCCCGATATGTCTCCATGTCGGGGCACCTACGTGGCGAGAAGGTCGAGCACTAGATCGTTGAGTTCGGTGGCTGTGGGGTCGGCCGCGAGTGCCGACCGGATCTGGCGGCGGAGCGGCACGAAGTTGCCGCCAGTCGCCAAGTCGAGAGCCGCGACAAGGTCGGTGCACCGCTCGCCGAGGTCCGACAAACGGCGGTGTGTCGGGTTGCGGCTATCGAATAAAGGGATCGACAGTTTCCAGATGTGCTTGTCGATGTGGCGTTCGTCTTTTCCGTAGGACATGAGTGGGCGTACAAGATTGGTGATTGCAGGGCTATTCAAGAGGGCGCAGAGGTAGAGTCCTTCGCTTCGGTTTACGACTGTTCCCCAGTAGAGCGTGTGGTCCACGACCGCAGTTGGACTCTCTACCAGCGCGGCGACAACATGCATTCCTGACTTTCCGTAGACGACCCGAAGTGGCGGTACCGGTAACTGGTTCGTCAGTTTTTTTACGAAAGTCGAGCTGGTCGCGTAGCGTGAGGCGGTCGCTGCTCCGGTGGTAGAGCCAGAGTTGCTCCGCTCGGCGCCACCAGTCCGCGAAGCCAGGGTAGCGGTCGAGATGAGAATGCTCGCCGTCGAGCAGCTCAGCGGATTCGAGCGGAATCACGGCGTGCTTCGGCGTCAGTACGCGAAAGGGCAGGATGCTCTCCCCTAATAGCACGGGGCGGATGAACTCCGTCTCGATGACGCCGTCGAGCGCGGGCAGTTCCTTCCAGGGCATTTTCTCGGTGCTGCTGCGGGCGGATCGAACGCGCTGTCTGCCAGCGGCGAGGCCGAGCGGCCCGGACTGTTGGACCTCGACCATGAACAACACGCGCGGCAGGATGGTCGCACCCTGTGAGAACCGTGGCTCGTATGGCGATTCCCGTGCGTCATCGTCGGGTACGGTGAGGTCAGAGTCATACCGGGTAACGTGCTGGGACACGATGTCCCACACGTCGCTGGTACGAGGAAGTCGACCCGTCCAGCGGGTCGTTCGTGACGGTAAGGGCGAGCCGAACTGAGTCGTGCCGCGCTGGCCGAAGACCACGGCGGCGCCGCGTGGGAAGAAGTGGGGCCGCAGCCGGCAGAGATCCCAAGATCCGGTGAACGTGACCGCGATCGGGTCTTTCGGGTCGGGGTAGTTGCCCGCCCGAAACCCAGCGTAGTAACCGCGGTCGAGGACGGCGTTCGGCATGACGAACGCGAACGACCCACCCTCGGTCAGGTATTGCTGGGTGGTTCGCGCGACGAACAAAGCCGACAGATCCTGATGCGTCGCCACCTCCCGGCCGTGCCACAGCTGTCGTGTCTCGGACATCTCCCGAAAGGCGATCTGCATGTCTTCGGGCATGTAGCGGTACGACAACCAGGGCGGATTACCGACGAGGACGTCGACGCGGTTCTCGGGACGGGCAAGCCACGCTGGCCGCGCGAGGTTGCGGATGTAGTAACTCCAGATGTGGTCACGGCTCTCGTCGTGTAGACGGCACAATAGTCGGAAATTCTCCTCGACCACTGGCCGGTCTTTGTCGCTGACGGCGAGGCGGTGGAGCAGGCCGGCCGGAACGGTCGGTTTCTGCCCAGGGGAACGAGGTTTCGCGGCCTGGTCGGCCAGCAGGCTGACGAGCCGGTCGAAGTGACCCGCGTCGGCAAGAAACCGGTCAGGGAAGCGGAAATCAGAATCGTACAGTTGATCTCCGCTTCTGGTGGGGACGACCAGGTGATCCTCGGTGAACAGGTCGCGACGCTGGTTCCACTGCACGCTGTCACCCAGGTAGACGGGTACCGCGATGACGCCTCGGTCCGGGGCCAGCAGTCGTTCCCGGCCGATGGCGAGCAGGTAGGTGACGCGCGCGAGCGTCACGGCTACCGGGTGCAGATCGACCCCGAGGACGTGGTCGGTGACCCCGGATAGGCTGCGCGCCAGCGAGATGCCAGCCTCGGCTGCCGCGGCGAGGTACCGGCGCACGGCGTGGAAGAGGAACGTGCCCGAGCCGCATGCCGGGTCGAGAACGCGCTGGTTCAGCGGGTCGGTGACAGCGGTGCTGACGACCTGTTCGGCCAACCAGTCGGGCGTGTAGTACTCGCCCAGCTGCTTACGGGTCTCCGATCCGATCACCGACTCCTAGAGAACCTTCAACACGTCGTGCTCGACGCCTGCCCAGTCGAAGCGGGACAGGTTCCGGGCGAGGGTGCGGACGAACGCGTCGCCGGTGGGAACTTCCAGCACCCAGTCGAAGAAGTCGTGCTCGACGACACCGTGAATGCCAGCGGTGTCGAACCGTTGACCGCCGAGCATGGTGGCGGGCTGCAGCGGTCTTACTTTCACTGTGCTCGGCATAAAGGGCGGCCAGCGTTGCGCGATCAAGGGCGTGAGACGAGCTGGTGGCGCCTAGCTGCGCTCTGATCTCATCCGGGGTCGGCGGCACGCCCTGGCGGGTTTTCAGCACGCCTTCGAGCCAGTACAACAGCGCTGTGCCGTCGGGTTTCGTGGGGTTGAGCACATGCTGGGTGTCGTCGACCAGCGTGCCGCCCTGTTCGTGATACGCGTGCCACTCCCGCCCGTCGGTCAGGATG
Source organism: Pseudonocardiaceae bacterium (assembly GCA_050699655.1). Lineage (GTDB taxonomy): Bacteria > Actinomycetota > Actinomycetes > Mycobacteriales > Pseudonocardiaceae. The sequence goes on along the minus strand of JBOHFJ010000286.1, from coordinate 2,142 downwards.
CCCACGTAACGTTGACCGGTCTGCGCCGCGCGCGCCGCCACGTAACCGGCGAGCTGCACTTGCGCCGCCCGGACGATGCTCTGGTTCCTGAGATCTTTCTTTACCTCAATGACAGTGCAGCCGACTTCGACATCAATGCGTCGACCATCTCCGACCTGGGTTTCGAGCTGAACGTCCAGGTTGTGGTCGGTCAGCCCGAGGCCGCCGGTGAGCAACAACTGCCGGACGTCGGCCTGCACAGTCGCCTCGCTGCGCACTCGCTCGCGAGCGGCAAGACGACGGAGCAGGTCGCTGAGCCCATCTGCCGAGGCGATCAGGTCGGTGGTCACGCGGATGGTCTACCACGACCGTCTGACAGATTGGCTGCGCCGTGCGCGCTGTTGGAGAGTCGCGCCGCGTTCGGGCACTATGTTCCCCCAGCGGGTGCTGTCGGTGACCGCCTTCCGCCGCCGGCGATTTCGCGGGGGCTTGGGCTCACGCGCTTGTGGCGATCTGTCGGGCTGTCCGGGCGAGTTCCTGGGTGTCGGTGCCGGGGCGGGCTTGCAGCGCGGTGGCCAGCGGGATCAGCCAGTCCCGGCGGGCAGCGATGGAATGTAGGGTGCGCACTTTCTCGATGGCCTGGTGGGCCAGCGTCACGCCCTGGGGATCCCCCGCCCGCACGTGGATCTCGGCGAGGAGGAGCTCGGCCACGGTGTGGCCCCGGCGGTAGTGGCCCTCGCCATAGACGCGCACCGCGCTGGCGGCGAACCCCTCGGCGGCGTCGAGCCGCCCCAGGTCACGGTGAATCCCGGCGGTCCCCAGGTCGGTGCCCGCGCGCTCGAACGCGTCGCGGGGCTCCCGCCGCTCGTTCACCTTCGCGAGGCACCCGTCGTTCGCCTCGGCGAGGCAGCGGAGGGCCGCATCAAGGCCGCCCATGGCGGCGTAGGCGGTCGCGGAGGCTCGGGCCAGCCGCGCGGCGAGAGTCGGTACCCGCCCATCATCGGCACTCGGGCGGAGCTGAAACCCGCCGAGCTGGAACAGCTTGAGCGCGTCGTTGGGATGCCCGGTGCGGACCAGTGTCATTCCGGCATGCCAGGCGGCGTTGGCGATCCCGTAGGTGTCCCGGGCCGTACCGGCCAACCGCAGGGCGTGCGTGAAGAAGCCCGCCCCGTCCAGCCCGGAGTCGTAACAGCACCATCCCGCCTCGGTGTGCAGCTCCGCCAGTGCTGCGGCGAGCCTTGCCTTGACCACATCGGTTGCGGGGACCCGCATCCACCGGGTGTAGAGCGTCGCGACGGCGCTGAACAGATCGGCTTGCCCGCCGTAGTACCGCGCGACCCCGCGCAGCCGCTCGGTGACCGCCGCCACGGTGTGCACATGGGCTATGTCCAGCCGCGTGGGCAGCGGGTGCTCGGTCGGCAGGGCCAGCTCGGGCGGACCGACACACACCTGGCCCATGGCGACGGTCGAGGCGGTGGCGACCAGGACCCGGCGTTTCACCGCCCCGCTCCTCTCCTTCCCGGCTGACGGCGGGTTCGGCGCCTGCTCACCGAAGCTCAGCCCCAGCCAGGCGCGGGGCACCCCGAGCCCGTCGGCGATGCGCTCCAGCACCCAGATGTCCCGTACCCGGCGACCCTGGCGGATCTCGCACACCTCCGACTGAGACTGCCCGGTCAGGTGCGCGATCCGGCGTTGGCTCACGTCCTGGCGACCGAGCAGCCGGTAGACGGTGCCGATGTCGCGGGCGGTCAGCGCGGCGCGCATCTCGTCGCTTGTGAAGAACTCGGGGTCAAGAGGACCCACTGGGGAGCACCTTTCTGTGGTGGGTACCTCGTCCGGCGGCGGTTATGGGGGGCGGCACCGCCGGACGAGGCGAATGGGGGTGGTGGGACGGGTGAGGTGTCCGTTCAGGGGCGTGTCATGCGAAAATCGAGTGATGCGGGTCAAGAACGCCACCACCGCGGGTACTGTCGGGGTGAAACTTCCCGGGACAAGCAACGGGAAGCGGCGACCAAAGGCAATGCGGCGATGGTGTGCGGTGCATGAGGTCAGTGCACCGCCGGGACGGCGGGCATTCCCAGGGACGGGCCGGGCATCAGCAGGGCAAAGTCAGGGCATTCGTGGGGGTGGCGATGATATCGGCGGATGACCGGCCCGAGGCGC